>DATLIE010000088.1:0-4118 GCA_035539635.1 Burkholderiaceae bacterium | reverse complement strand
GGTGAGCCGGTTCGTTCAGGCTCGATATGGATTGTTTGTTTTCGTTTGTACGTGCAAACGGCGCGATTCTTGATGAAATAGCGGGCTGGGGTTCACCCTTGGTCGAACGTTCTCGTGCCGCAGGATGGGACACGCGGTGCTCTCAGTCGTCGAGGAAACCACCGCGGTAGAAGCACCAGGCGGTTCCGTCGTGCAGGTAGAAGTGCCCGTCGGCGCAGAAGTCCTTACCGGGGAAGAACTCGCGGTAGGCCCTGGGCACGAGTCGCGCGAGCTTCTCGTCGGAGAGCAGCTCGAACTGTTCGGGCGTGATCGGTCGCCCTACCCGCAGCCGCAGGCCATCCGTCGAATCCATGGCGGCAAGTATCTGCGCGCCAACGGTGCCGGCTTCGGTGCAAACCCTGGTCGAAACCGGGCCAGGCCGAACGTCGTGAGTGAGGAGCCGACCCACGCAGGGCCGCGCCCGCCGCACCCCACTCTCAGGAGCCCGCCATGACCGCTGCCAAGCCCAGGAACCCGCCCGAAGGCATGCACTCGCTGACGCCGCACCTCGTGTGCGACGACGCGGCCGCGGCCATCGATTTCTACAAGGCCGCCTTCGGCGCCGTCGAGACGATGCGCCTGCCGGGGCCGAACGGCAAGCTGATCCACGCCGCGCTGCGCATTGGCGACTCGACGCTGATGCTGGTCGACCAGAACCCCGAGTGGGGTGCGCTCGGGCCGAAGCTCCTGAAGGGCTCGCCAGTGACGATCCACCTCTACGTGCCCGACGCCGACGCCACGGCAGCCCAGGCCGTCAAGGCCGGCGCCACCGTGACGATGCCGGTGGCCGATGCGTTCTGGGGCGATCGCTACGGCCAGTTGCAGGACCCGTTCGGCCACAGCTGGTCGGTCGCGACGCCGCAGCGCGTGCTGAGTGCAGATCAGATCCGCGAAGCGATGTCGAAAGTGGACATGAGCGGCCCCTGCTAGAGCATCCCAGGCGGCTGCGCGCGTTGCCTAGCGGCGACGGCGTAGCGCGGCGACGACCAGCCACAAGGCCGCGAATGCTGCGACGCCCAGTGCCGCAAGACCTTCCTTCGGCGCGCTGGTCACCAGCGCGCTCCACGGGTCGGTAAGCGGCACCTTCACGCTGATCAGCCCGGCCGGCTTGCCGCTCACGTAGCCGAAGCCGCCGCCGCCGTTGAACTGCGCGTTGGTGCGCAGGAACTCAGGTGCCTTCTCCGGCGTGTCGTGGCAGCGCAGGCAGCTCGACTGCGCGATCACCGAGCGTGCATAGAGCAGCGTGTTGCCCTGCACCTTCCAGTGTTCGGGCGTCTTCTCGCCGCGCTCCGCCGCGGCGGCGACGGCGTCGAGCGCCTCCTTCTCGAAGGCGTCGGGCGCGTTGTTCGTGTTCAGCACCGTGCGCGCGGTCAGGCGGTACACCGCCTTGCTGCCCGAGGCTGCCACCACGTCGGCCACCTCGCGCTGGATCAGCGCCGGGTTCTTCCAGTGGTAGGCCTCGACGCGGCTGAGCGCCGCCTGCTCGGCGTTGTACTGCGGTACCAGCGCGCCCTGCAGCACGCCGGCGTCGTTGCTCGACACCGAGTACACCGAGCGCGTCAGGAAGTTGCCGGGGATCTTGGCGTCGGTGCCCACCGTCTTGGCGTGCACGCCGCCGTACTGCGAGGCCCAGCGGCCGATGTTCTCGACCATGTCGGCCACGGTGCGGCTCTCGCTGAGCGTCTGGCGCATGACGAGCGACTGGCCGATCAGCCACATCGCGGCGCCCGCGGCGACGATCAGGATGGCGAGCGGCAGCAGCAGGTGGGCCGAGTGGCGCGCCGGGGCCGGCGCAGAAGACCGCAACGGGGCGGGGCGGGTGGATGTGTTCATTGGTTTTCTCCCGGGCGCCCTGGTGGATGTGAGTGGGCACCTCGGATTACCTTACGCACTCTTAAGAAAGTGCGGATGCCGGGTCACGCATGGCGCCACGTGGCGGCGTGACGAAGTTCTCGCCCCCCGTGCCCGCTGCGCGCGGGTCAGCGTGCGTCCAGCGGAATCCCGCGCAGCGCCTGCGCGATCTCGGCCGCTTGCCACACGGCGATGCGCTGCTCGGCGGCAAAGGGGCGCGCGCTGTCGGTCAGTTCGCCGAGCGCCACGACGAGGGCGTCGTTGATGCGCTCGCCGTCGGCCGCCTCGCGTGCGACCTGCAGCGCGCGCAAGGCCTCCAGGCCGGTGCGCGCCGACTTCCAGCGCCGAGCGGCGACGAACATGCGACGGTTGCCGCGCTCGAGCACGAAGTCCACCGCGTCGCTGCTGCGCGCGGGGCGCGAGACGGTGTAGCCGTCGCGCCGGAAGGCCTGCTCGAGCAGCGCGGCGAAGGCCGGCCAGGCCATCGCCGACACCGCCTGGCGCGTGGCCTCCACCTGCGTCGCGCTCGGCAGCAGGCGCTGACGCCATGCCGCCAGGCCCGCGATCACCAGGAACGGAAAGCCCGAGATCGCCCCTGCAACGCGGTAGTCCGCGGGCAGCAGCGCGGCGGCCACGAGGCCGAGTGCGACGGCGATCAGCAGGCTCACCCACCAGGGCTTGCGCAGCAGGATCGCGAACAGCGAGTTCTTCGCCATCTGAAACTTCATCGGGCCAGGCTCTCCAGTGCAGCGTTCATGTGATCGAAGGCGCGCGCCGGCACGGCCTCGCCCCAGACCTCGAGTGTCGCCGCTGTGCCGGCATGCACCGCCTGCGCCGCGGCGCCGCGCACGTAACCCAGGCCGATGCAGCGCCCGGCCGCGAGGCTGTAGCCGGCCGAGCTGAGCTCGCCGACCGCTGCGCCGTCGATGGCGATCGGCTCGCCGCCCCACAGCCAGGTGCCGCGCTCTGCATGCGGCGCGTCGAGCACGAAGGCGAGCAGCTTCTTGGCCAGCGGCTGGCTCTGCGCGGCGATCAGCGCGTCGCGGCCGAGGAAGTCGGCGGGTTTCTCGAGCTTGACGGCGAAGCCCAGGTCGGCCATCCACGGCGTCTCGTCGGGGCCGAGCTCGGCGCCCCAGGCGCGGCGGCCGGCCTCGATGCGCAGCGCGTCGAGGGCGTAGTAGCCGGCGTCCTTCAATCCCAAGTCGGCGCCGGCCTCGTGCAGCGCGAGGTAGACGTGGCGCGCCATCTCCACCGGCACGTAGAGCTCGTAGCCCGGGCCGCCGACATAGCTCATGCGCGCGGCGCGCACGCGCGCCAGACCGAGGTCAATCTCCTTCGTGTGCGCGAATTTCAAACCGGCGGGCGACAGGTCGTCCGGGCTCACGCGCGCCAGCAACTCGCGCGCCTTCGGCCCCATCACCGACAACACGCTGAACAGCGCGCCGACATCGGTGACGGTGACATGCGCGTCGCCGGCATGGTGCTGCAGCCAGTCCAGGTCGCGCTGCGGCTGCGCCGAGCCGGTGATCACGAGGAAGCGCTCGGCGTCCAGGCGCATCACCGTCAGGTCGCTTTCGAAGCCGCCGCGCCGGTTCAGCACGCCCGTGTAGACCAAACGTCCGGGCGCCACGTCGATATCGTTCGCGCACAGGCGCTGCAGCAGCGCGAGCGCGTCGCGGCCCTGCACCATCAGCTTGCCGAACGAGGTCTGGTCGTAGAGCGCCACGGCCTCGCGCGTGGCGCGCATCTCGTCGGCCATCCACGGCAGCCAACCCGGCGTGTCCAGGCCGTGCTCGGGCCGCGCAGCGCCCGCAGGTCTGAAGTAGTTCGCGCGCTCCCAGCCGTTCTTCGAACCGAACTCGGCGCCGCGCGCCGCGAGCAGGTCGTACAGCGGCGAGGTGCGCAGCGGCCGCGCGGTCACGAGCTCCTGGCGCGGCCAGCGCATCGCGTAGTGCAGGCCGAGCGTTTCGCCGGTGCGCTGCGCGAGCGAGCGCCGGTTGGCGGTGAAGGCGCCGAAGCGGCGCAGGTCCACGTCCCACAGATCGCAGGGCGCTTCGCCGTCGACGATCCATTGCGCGACGAGCTGACCGGCGCCGCCGCTGTTGGCGATGCCTGCCGAATTGAAGCCGGCGCAGACGAAGTAGCCGGCCAGGCCCGGCGCCTCGCCGATCATGAAGTTGCCGTCGGGCGTGAAGCTCTCGGGCCCGTTGAGCAGCATCTTGATCGGC
>DATLIE010000087.1:0-12783 GCA_035539635.1 Burkholderiaceae bacterium | reverse complement strand
CCGAGGCACTCATCGCCAGCGCCTCATGCGGCCAGGGCGGGCGCTGCCGCGCCGCCCATCAGCCGGCCGAGCGCGGCCTCGCTGCATTGCTCGATCGGCAGTTCGCCGACGATGCGTCCGGCGTTCATCACCAGCACGCGGTCGGACAGCGCCAGGATCTCGTCGAGCTCCGAGGACACCAGCAGCACCGTACTGCCGGCGTCGCGCATCGCGCGCAGGCGCTCGTGGATGAACTCGATCGCCCCGATGTCGACGCCGCGCGTCGGCTGGCCGACGAGCAGGATGCGCGGCTGCGGCGCTGCCTCGCGCGCCAGCACCAGCTTCTGCTGGTTGCCGCCTGAGAACTTGGACGAACGCAGTTCGCTCTGGCGCGGCCGCACGTCGAACTGTTCCATCATCTGCGCGCAGGCGTTGCGCATCGCCACGGGCTGCAGCCACCCGGCGCGGCTGTAGCGCGGCTGCCGCTGGTAGCCGAGCACCGCCGACTCCCAGGCCGCGAAGGGCAGCACCAGGCCGCGCTTGTGGCGGTCCTCGGGCACATGGGCGATGCCGAGCTCGCGCGCGACGTCCGGGGCCAGCCAGTGCGCCGGCCCGAAGCGGCGCTCACCTGCCCCTTCGACGACCGCGAGCGTGCCCTGCTGCGGCACCAGCAGCCCGGCCAGCGCGTCGAGCAGCTCGCTTTGCCCGTTGCCCGACACGCCGGCGATGCCGACGATCTCGCCCGCGCGCAGCACCAGCGACACGCCGTCCAGGCGCGGCACGCCGAACGCGTCGCGCCAGGCCAGCCCTTCGGCCCGCATCAGTTCGGCGCCGGGTGCGGCCTTGGCACCCTCGATGCGCCCCAGGTGCACATGGCGCCCGACCATGGCCTCGGCCAGCGCGTCGATCGAGGTCGCAGCGATGGGCGTGTCCAGCACCACGGCGCCCTGCCGCATGACCGTCACCGCGTCGCACAGCGCCATGATCTCCTTGAGCTTGTGCGTGATCAGCAGGATGGTCGTGCCCTGCGCGCGCAGCCGCCGCAGCGTGACGAAGAGCTGCTCGGTCTCGTGGGGGGTCAGCACCGCGGTGGGTTCGTCGAGGATCAGGATGCGCGCGCCGCGGTACAGCGCTTTCAGGATCTCCAGGCGCTGGCGTTCGCCCACCGGCAGGTCCTCGACCTTGGCGTCGAGCGTCACTTCGAGCCCGGTGTCGCGCATCAGCGCCTCGAGCTTGTCGCGCACGATGCGGCGCGCCTGGTTCAGGCGCCAGGCCGGCTCGGCCCCAAGCATGATGTTGTCCAGCGCCGACAGCGTGTCCACCAGCATGAAGTGCTGGTGCACCATGCCGATGCCGAGCGCGATCGCGTCGTGCGAGTTGCGGATGCGCGCCGGCTGGCCCTCGATCTCGATCGTGCCGCCATCGGCCTGGTAGAAGCCGTAGAGGATCGACATCAGCGTGCTCTTGCCGGCACCGTTCTCGCCGACGATGCCATGCACCGTGCCGGCAGGCACCATCAGGTCGACCGCGCGGTTGGCCTGCACCGCGCCGAAACGCTTGTCGATCGCCCGCATGCTCACTGCGGGCGCCGCGGAGGTCATCTCACTTGCAGGCGTTGGCGGCCATGTAGTCGGTGACCTTGATCTTGCCGGCGATGATGTCGGCCTTGGCGGCGTCGACCTTGGCCTTCATGTCGGCGCTGACGAGCTTGGCGTTGTGCTGGTCGAGCGCGTAGTCCACGCCGCCTTCCTTCAGGCCGAGCGAGGTGACGCCGGGCTTGTGCTTCTTGAAGCTGTTGAGCACCGCGACGTCGACGCGCTTGACCATCGAGGTCAGCATCGTGCCGGGGTGCAGGTGGTTCTGGTTGCTGTCGACGCCGATGGCCAGCTTGCCCGCGTCCTTGGTGGCCTGGTACACGCCCACGCCGGTGCCGCCTGCGGCGGCGAACACCACGTCCACGCCCTTGGCGAATTGGGCCTTCGCCAATTCGCCACCGCGCGCCGGGTCGTTCCACGCCGTCGGCGTGGTGCCGGTCATGTTGGCGAAGACCTCGACCTTCGGGTTCGCGTGCTTGGCGCCCTGCTCGTAGCCGCACTGGAACTTGCGGATCAGCGGCACGTCCATGCCGCCAACGAAGCCGACCTTGCCGCTCTTGCTGGCCATCGCGGCCATCATGCCGACCAGGAAGCTGCCCTCGTGCTCGCGGAACACCACCGACTCGACGTTGGGCAGCCCGATCACGAAGTCGATGATCGTGAAGTTGAGCTTCGGAAATTCCTTGGCCACCTTCTCCATCGCCGAACCCTGCGAGAAGCCGACGCCGACGATCGGATTCGCGTTGCGTTCGGCCATTCGGCGCATCGCCTGCTCGCGCTGGGTGGCATTCGAGATCTCGAACTCGAGGTACGACTTTTGCGTCTCCTTCTTCCACTGCTCGGCGCCTTGGTACGCCGCCTCGTTGAAGGACTTGTCGAATTTGCCACCCATGTCGAAGATGACCGCGGGCTGCGACTGGGCCGCGGCCAGCGAAGCGGCCGACGCCGCGACCAGGGTCAAGGTGAGCTTGAGGAGCGTGGCAGGCTTCATGACAGAGCGATCCTTCCTGGGGACATTGGCGTGCCGCGCAGGATAGCAAGTCGTGCGCCAGGGGCGACCCGGTGCCTGCACTAGGATGACAACGCGATGAACCTGACTGCCGAGTCCCTGCCCAAGGTCCTGCTGCACGAGCACCTCGACGGCGGCCTGCGCGAGCAGACCCTGCTTGACCTGATGGCCGAGCGGGGCATCGCCAGCCCGGCCCCCGACGCGGCGTCGCTCGGCCGCTGGTTCGATGACCGCGCGCATGCCGGCAGCCTGGTGGAGTTCCTGCGCGGCTTCGAACTCACGGTCGCCGCGATGGCGTCCCTTCCGGCGCTCGAACGGGTGGCTTTCGAGGCGGCGGAGGATGCGCGCGACGAAGGCTGCGTGCTGGCCGAGTTCCGCATTGCACCGCTGCTGTTCGAACCCTTCGGCCTCGGAGGCGATGTCGTCGTCGAAGCCCTGGTCGCCGGCCTGCGCCGCAGCGCGCTGCCCTGCGGCCTGATCGTCTGCGCGATGCGTCACCTCGCGCCCGGCGAGACCCTGCGCGCGGCCGAACTGGCCCTGCGTTGGCAGGGCCGCGGCGTCGTGGCCTTCGACCTGGCGGGTGCCGAACACGGCCATCCGCTCGGTGCGCATGGGCAGGCTCTGGCGCGTTGCCGAGCAGCCGGGCTGCCGCTCACGCTGCATGCCGGCGAAGCCGACGAGGCCGAGCGCGTGGTCGATGCGGTGCGCCTGGGCGCGGCGCGCATCGGCCACGGCGTGCGCTTGGCCGATGCGCTGCATGATCCATCGCGCCGGGCCCTGGTGGACGAGGTGCTGCGCAGCGGCGTGCATCTCGAGCTCTGCCCGACGAGCAACGTGCACACCGGGGCCGTGGCCTCGCTCGCGGCCCATCCGCTGCCGGCGCTGCGGCGCGCCGGCGTGTCACTGAGCTATCACACCGACAACCGGCTGATGTCACGCACGGACATGGTCGAGGAGGCGAGGGGCGTGCTCGACGCGATGGCGCTGCCACCCGCGGACCTGGTGGCGATGGGCCGCGACGCGCTGGCCCACAGTTTCCTGCCGGCGGCCGATCGCGTGGCCGCGACGCGCGCCTTCGACGCGGCGCTCAGTTCGCCGGCGGCGGCGTGTTGACGAGGCTGGACACCACGCCGTTGATCGATTCCTGGAGCTTCTGCTTGGCCACGTCGCGGCACGCTTCCTGGGACAGGCCGGGCGCGGCGTCGAAGGCGGTGGCCGTCTTGTAGGGCCGGAACATCATCACCTTCAGCGTCGGCGTCAGCGCCATGATCATCGTGCGCGCGGTCACCACGCATGTGCCCGAAGCCGTGAAGCCGCCCTGGACCTGGGTCACGTAGCCCCACTTGTTGGCGGGATAGAGCTTCCACACGCGGGCCGGAATCGACTCGCCGAGCATCGCGACCGCTGCCTTGCTGTCGATCAGCGAGGTCATCGAGTGATCGATCAGCACGGCTTTGGGCGGCGATGCCGCGACAGCCGGGCCACCAACACACCCGATCGCGAGGCCGATCACCGCTGCGGCCATGGACTTGTTCATCGCACCTACCTCCGTCGCGCCTCGGCGGGCGCCCGGGGCAGTGTAATCAAGCGCGGTCCTTGTCCGACCCCGGGTCGGCACCGACCTGCTGCGCTGCCAGACGCTCTTCGAGCTGCCGGATGTCGCTGGTCAGGCGGCCGGCGATCTCGCGCACGAGTTCGAAGCCGAACTCCGGGTTCTGGTAGTACAGCTCCCTCAGCGCGGACTCGCCGATCGACAGCAGCACGCAGGGCGTGGCGCAGCGCGCGGTGCTGGTGCGGCGACGGTCCGGCGCAAAGAAGGCGATCTCGCCGAACATGCGTCCCGGCGCCAGCCGCCGCCCGCGTTCGACGATCTCGACCTCGCCCTCGACGAGCAGGTACAGGTGGTCGGCCACGTCGCCGGCCCGGAAGATCACGTGGCCCGCCTTGTGGCTGCGCTTCTTCATGTACGGGCGCAGCCACAGGCTCGCCGCATCGAAGTCCTCGACCGCGGTGCGCACGCGCTTTGTCAGACGCAGCATCTGCACCACCCGCACCAGGTTCACCGGCAGCAGCACCGCGTGCAGCGCCAGCACCATCGGGGCGGGCGCCAGGGCCCCGTAGGCGATGAAGCCCACGTTCGCGCCCACCGCCAGCCAGCGCAGCGGGATCATGGTCTTGACGAAGGCGCTGACGATGATCAGCGCCGCGGCCAATGTCGCCGACGCCAGCGCCAGGGTGCTGTGAGGGCCGGCCAGGATCAGGCCCAGCCCGCTTTGCGCCCGGTCGATCAACTGAGCCCACCACACGAGTCCGTGTCCTCCGTCAGCGCTTGACCAGCCCGCGACCCTACAACGACAGACGCCGCAGCTCCGGAGAGCTGCGGCGTCGGAAAGTTGGTAGGCGCGATTGGACTCGAACCAACGACCCCCACCATGTCAAGGTGGTGCTCTAACCAGCTGAGCTACGCGCCTGAAGGGACGGCATTGTAGCAGTGCCTCGCGATGCGCCCTTCAGCGTCGCCGCGCGCTGCGCACGCCGGCCACCTGCGTGACGTGCTTGAGCACCTGTGCCAGGCGTTCGCTGCTCGCCACCTCGACAGTGAAGGTCATCCACGCGGTGGCGCCCGCGCTGCCGCGCACGCTCTGCGTGTGCGCGCCGGTCACGTTGACCTTCTCCTTGGCGAACACCTCGGTGATGTCGCGCAGCAGGCTGGGCCGGTCGAGCGCCTCGACCAGCACGTCGATCGGGTACAGCGCCGCCTCGCCGCGCGTCTTGCCCCACTCCACCGCGATCACGCGGTCGGGCGCGCGCTCGCGCATGTGGCGCAGGTTGCTGCAGTTGCGGCGGTGGATCGCCACCCCCTTGCCGCGCGTGACGAAGCCGTCGATCTGGTCGGGCGGCGCGGGCCGGCAGCAGCGCGCCAGGCTGGTCAGCAGCGAATCGACGCCGACCACCAGCACGCCGCCGCGCGCGGGCGAGTCGCCGGCACGGGAGCGCTTGATCAGCGGCGCGTCGTCCACCACCGGTGGTGCCGCCGGGCGCAGCAGCTGTTCGATGTGGCGCAGCGAGAACTCGTCCTTGCCGACCACCTCGTACAGCGCGTCGGCGGTCTTGAATCCGAGCTGCGCCGCCAGCTGGTCGCGCTCGACGGCGGTGCGGCCCTCGCGCTGCAGCAGCTTCTCGACCAGCTCGCGCCCGCGCGCCACGGTCTGCGCCTGGGCCTGGGCGTTGAACCAGGCGCGCACCTTGGCGCGTGCGCGCTGGCCGGCCAGGTAGCCGAGCTCGGGGTTGAGCCAGTCGAGCGACGGCCCACCCTCCTTCACCGTCGTCACCTCGACCGTCTGGCCGTTGGCCAGCGGCGTGTTCAGCGGCACCAGCATGCCGTCCACCCGCGCGCCGCGGCAGCGGTGGCCGAGTTCGCTGTGCACTGCGTAGGCGAAGTCGATCGGCGTCGAGCCGGCCGCAAGTTCGACCACCGTGGCCTGCGGCGTGAAAACATAGATGCGTTCGTCGGCCTGGTGGCGTGCCACCGGCTCGGCGGCGAAGTCGCGCTCCCAGGCCAGCAGCTGGCGCAGCACGGCCTTGCGCGCCTCGGCGATGCGCTCGTCGTCGCTGCCCGCTGCACTGACGCCGGCGTAGCCGCGCGCTCCAGCCTCCTTGTAGGCCCAGTGCGCGGCGACGCCGAACTCGGCGTGCTCGTGCATCGCACGCGTGCGGATCTGGATCTCGACCGCCCGCCCCTCGTCGTTGCGGATCACGGTGTGCAGCGACTGGTAGCCGTTGGGCTTGGGCTTGGCGATGTAGTCGTCGAACTCGCCGACCACCGCGCTCCAGCGCGCATGCACGCGGGCGAGCACCGCGTAGCAGGCGTCGACGTCGGCCACGACCACGCGCAGCGCGGCCAGGTCCATCACCTGGTTCAGGGCCAGGTGCTTGCCCTGCATCTTCTTCCAGATGCTGAACAGGTGCTTCGGGCGGCCCTGCACTTCGGCGGCGATGCCGTGCGAGGCGAGTTCGACGGCGAGCTGCACGCGAAACGCCTCGACGCCGGCCTCGCGTCCGGCGCGCGTCTCGTCCAGGCCCCGGGCGACGCGCTTGTAGTCCTCGGGCTGCAGGAAGCGGAAGGCCAGGTCCTCGAGCTCCCACTTGATCTGCCAGATGCCCAGCCGGTTGGCCAACGGCGCGAACACCTGCTGCGACTCGCGCGCCACCTCCACCGGGCAGGTCACACGCGCGGCGGCATGCCAGCGCAGCGTCTGCAGGCGCGAGGCCAGGCGAAGCAGCACCACGCGCAGGTCGCGCGAGAACGCCAGCAGCATCTTGCGCACGCGCTCGGTCTGCTGGCCCTGGGCCTGCGCGTCGTCCAGCGGGACGGCCTTGCGTGCTGCACGCTGGATCTGCACCAGCTTGCGCGTGTGCCCGACCAGGCTGGCGTAGGACTCGCCGAAGGCCTTGCTGACCACCTCTTCGGGCCGCTGCAGCCAGTCGCCGGCGTAGACGAGGTAGGCCGCCGCCTGCATCGCCGGGGCGGCGCCGATCGCCGCCAGGATGGCGGCCACGCCATCGGCGTGCGCGAGCGCGTTCTCGCCGCTGTCGAGGTCGCGCGGCGCGAGCAGCGGCTCGGCGAAGCTGCGCGCGCGCGCCAGCGCCATCGCCCCGTCGTCGGGCGCCGGCAAGGCCTCGTGCGCCACCGCCACGATCGGCGCCAGGGTCTCGGGCCGCGCGGCGGCCAGCGTCTTCATGGTGCGAGCAGGAAGTCGCGCACCAACGCCACCTGGTCGGGCTGCACCAGCGTGGGCGCATGGCCGACGCCGGGCAGTTCGACCAGACGCGCACTCGGGCCGCGCTGGGTCATCGCCTGCGCG
Source organism: Burkholderiaceae bacterium (assembly GCA_035539635.1). Taxonomy (GTDB): domain Bacteria; phylum Pseudomonadota; class Gammaproteobacteria; order Burkholderiales; family Burkholderiaceae_C; genus CADEEN01. The sequence continues at coordinate 5,335 of DATLIE010000087.1, read as the reverse complement.
GTGGCGGCCGAAAGGAGGTCGCTCTGCGCGCCGCGCAGCAGCAGCACGGGCAGGCTCAGCCGGTCCCAGGCCTGCCAGAGCAGCGCCTCGCCGGCGGCTGCGATCTCCGGCGTGACGGCGCGAAAGGGTGCCGCGATCCCCGGGTCGTAACGCGGCTTGTAGAAGCCCTGTTCGTCACGCACGAGTTGCGGATCGGTCAACGCGAGCCATTGCTCGCGCGTGTGCGGGCCGAAGCCCCGCGAAATGGCCCACATCGCGTCGGCCGCCTCGTCCAGCGAGGCCCAGCGCGCCGGCACGCCGAGGTACTGGCCGATGCGCATCAGCGCCAGCGGCTCGATCGTCGGCCCCACGTCGTTGAGGACCAGGCGGCGCAACGGTGCGCCCCGCTGAGCGGCGAGCGCCAGGCCGATCAGCCCGCCCATCGACGTGCCGACCCAGTCGACCGTCTGCGCGTTCACACGCGCCAGCAGCGTGACCATGTCGCCCAGGTATTGCGGCACCTGGTAGCCCATCGGGTCGGCCAACCAGTCGGACCGCCCGCGGCCGACCACGTCCGGGCAGACCACGCGGTACTCGCGGGCGAGCGCCTGCGCGAGCGTGTCGAAGTCGCGCCCCTGGCGGGTCAGGCCGTGCACGCAGATCAGCACGCGCGGGTTGGCGGGGTCGCCCCACTCCCAGTACGCCATGCGGTGCAGGCCTTTGGCGTCCAGGCATTGCACTTGCTCCAGGCGTGGGGTGAGGCTCACGATTCAGGCTCCGACTCGATAATCGATGCTAACAACGATGGAGAAACGTCCCATGCTCAAAGGAAAGACTGCGCTCGTGACCGGATCGACCAGCGGCATCGGGCTGGGCATCGCCAAGTCGCTCGCCGGTCAGGGCGCCAGGGTGGTGCTCAACGGCTTCGGCGACATCGACGCCGCGAAGGCCGAGGTCGCGGCGCTGGGCGTCCAGGTCGGCTACCACGGGGCCGACATGAGCCGCACCGACCAGATCGCCGACATGATGGCCTACGCGGCTCGAGAGATGGGCGGTGTGGACATCCTGGTTAACAACGCCGGCATCCAGCATGTGGCGCCGGTCGAGGACTTCCCGCCCGAGAAATGGGACGCGATCATCGCGATCAACCTCAGCTCGGCGTTTCACACCACGCGCTTGGCCATCCCCGGCATGAAGCAGCGCAACTGGGGCCGCATCATCAACGTGGCCTCGACGCACGGCCTGGTGGCCTCGGCCCAGAAGAGCGCCTATGTGGCGTCCAAGCACGGCGTCATCGGCTTCACCAAGGCCGTGGCCCTCGAGACCGCGACGACCGGCGTGACGGTCAACGCCATCTGCCCGGGCTGGGTGCTGACGCCCCTGGTGCAGAAGCAGGTGGACGCGCGCGCCGCGGCCGACGGCGTGAGCGACGCCGAGGCCAAGCGCCGCCTGCTGGCCGAGAAGCAGCCCTCGCTGCAGTTCACGACGCCCGAGCAACTCGGCGGCCTGGCCGTGTTCCTGTGCTCGAGCGCCGCGGACAACATCCGCGGCGTCGCCTACAACGTGGACGGCGGTTGGGCCGCCCAGTGATCAGCGGGTCATCTGCGCGGCGCCGCTGACCGTCGCGGTGACCTCGCCCTTGCCGGCTTCGGTCGGCAGGGACTCGGCGGCGTCCATGGCCTTGGCGCGTGCCATCGCCACCATCGGCACCGGCCCGCCGGGCTCGTTGGTCGACACGTTCACTTCGCGCACCGTGTAGCCGGCGTAGCCGAACTGCTGGCTCATCTGCTGCGCCTTGGCGCGCCAGCGCGCGATGGCCTGGGCGACGGCCTCGGCCTCGACCTTCTCGCGTGCCTCGCGCGACAGCGTGTAGCCGACGCGGGCGATCGTCATCGTCTGCACGCGGCCGGTGAGCTGGGCGATCGTCGCGGCGTCCTTGCCCTGCACGACCAGCTCGGTGGTGCCCTGCCAGCCGCTGATGACCGGTTGCCCCCCCTTGGATCCCGGCTGCGAATAGCGCGGGTAGAGCGAGAAGCTGCCGGTCTGCACCTCCACCTGGCCCGGCTTCGCGACCTTGCGCGCCTCGGCCAGTGCCGCATCGAGGGCCTGCTTGAGGCCGGACTGGACCGCCTGCGCGTCACTGCCCTCGCGCGTCACGCTGAAGACGACGTTGAGCACATCCTTGGTCGCCTCGATGGACGCGGTGGTCGTCAGGTTCAGCACCCCCGCAGGTGCGGGGGGTGTCTGCGCGAAGGCCGGCAGGGCCAGGGCGGCGGTGGCAACAAGTGCAAGGGCGCGGCGAGTGGTCATGAATCTCCTTCAGTGGGTAGAAGCACAAAGGCTGACAGCGCGCCGTGAACATTTGGCGTTGACTTCGCGGGTCAGGCGCAAGACTTGTAACAGCGGGTCAGACCAACGATTTCGACCCCGACCGACTTGTAACATCAGCCGCAGTTACAAATACGGAGGTCGATCCCATGAACGCTCCTACCCAGGCCCGCCCCGACCGCATCGTGGTCGTCGACGACGACGCCCGCATCCGCGACCTGCTGCGCCGCTACCTGACCCAGGAAGGCTTCGAAGTCCTGCTGGCGGAGGACGCCAAGGCGCTGAACCGTCTGCTGACGCGGGAGACGATCGACCTGATCGTGCTCGACCTGATGCTGCCGGGCGAGGACGGCCTGTCGATCTGCCGGCGGCTCCGCGCCGCCAACGACGTGACCCCGATCATCATGCTGACGGCCAAGGTCGAGGACGTGGACCGCATCGTCGGCCTCGAGGTCGGCGCCGACGACTACCTGCCCAAGCCCTTCAACCCGCGCGAGCTGCTGGCCCGCATCCACGCCGTGCTGCGCCGCCGCCCGGCGATGGAGGCCCCGGGCGCGCCGGCCAAGGAGGCGCAGACCGTCACCTTCGGTCCGTTCGAATTCGACCTGTCGCTGCGCCGCCTGACCAAGGACGGCGAGCAAATCGCGCTGACCACCGGCGAGTTCTCGATGCTCAAGGCGCTGGTGCGCCACCCGCGCCAGCCGCTGTCGCGCGACAAGCTGGCCCAGCTGGCGCGCGGCCGCGAGTTCGAGCCGTTCGACCGCAGCCTGGACGTGCAGATCAGCCGCCTGCGCAAGATGATCGAGCCGGACCCGTCGCAACCCCGCTACATCCAGACCGTGTGGGGCGTGGGCTACGTGTTCGTGCCGGATGGAGCGGGCTGATTGACGACCCTGCGGCGCGGGCCGCTGCGCGGCCGTGCGCCGCGCCCCCCGAGGGGGCTTGCGGGCCTTGCTTGGGAGCGGCCCAGCGCCGCCGCCCGCCATAGCGCAGTCCGGGCATAGTCGCTCCTCATGGCATCCCGCCCCGCCCTCGGCCTCTCCCTCTTCTCCCGCACCTTCTTCCTGCTCGCGCTGCTGCTCGGCGCGGGCATCTTCGCGTGGGTGCAGACGCTGCGTTCGCTCGAACTCGAGCCGCGCGCGGCGCAGGCCGCGCAGCAGATCGCCAGCCTGGTGAACCTGTCGCGGGCGGCGCTGCAGTACACGGACGGCATCAATCGCGTCGCGGTCGTCAAGACGATGACCGACCAGGAGGCGATCCGCGTGCTGCCGCGCGAGCCCGGCGACCGCTGGGAGCCTTTCGAGGTGGACCGCTTCACGCGCAGCGTCGGTGCGGACCTGCGTGCGCGCCTCGAGCCAGGCACCGTGATCGCGCGCACCGTCAACGGCCAGTCCGGCCTGTGGGTCGGCTTCACGATCGAGAAGGACGCGTTCTGGTTGCAGGCCGACTCCGGACGGGTCCTCCCCCTCACGCCCGGCACCTGGTTCGTCTGGGTCGGCATCGCGCTGGTGGCCACGCTGATCGGCTCGATCGCGATCGCGCGCCTGATCAACCAGCCGCTGCGCCAGCTGAGCTTCGCGGCCAGCCGCATCCGCGAAGGCGAGTTCGATTCGGTGCTCGACGAGAACACGCTGACCAGCGAGATCCGCGAGGTCAACATGGGCTTCAACCGCATGGCGCGCGAGCTGGCCAAGGTGGAAGAAGACCGCGCGGTGATGCTGGCCGGCATCAGCCACGACCTGCGCACGCCGCTGGCGCGCCTGCGCCTTGAAGTGGAGATGAGCGTCAACGACGTCGAGGCGCAGCGCAACATGGCGCTGGACATCGACCAGCTCGACGCGATCATCGACAAGTTCATGGACTACGCGCGCCCCGGCGAGGCCAAGCTGGTGCCGGTGAACCTGGCGCAGCTGGTCGACAAGGAGGCCGCCACCTTCCGCGACCCGCGCGAGATCCGCATCCTGTCGCGCCTGGCGATCGACATTCGCGTGCTGGCCGACGAGATCGAGCTCGGCCGCGTGTTCGGCAACCTGTTCGAGAACGCGCGCCGCTACGGGCGCAGCACCGACACCGGCATCGCGGTGGTGCACGTGAGCTATGCGCGCTCCGGGCCCTGGGTCATCGTCACCGTGCGCGACCATGGGCCGGGCGTCGCGCCCGAGAAGCTGGCTCAGCTGACGACGCCGTTCTACCGTGGCGATGCGGCGCGCACGGCCGCCACGGGTGCCGGCCTCGGCCTGGCGATCGTCGAGAAGGCGCTGCAGCGCATGGGCGGCCAGTTCGACATCGACAACGCCCCCGACGGCGGGCTCGTGGCCCACATCCGGCTCAAGCGCGTGCCGTGATCAGCAGGCAGGTGGCGCGCGCCTCGATGGCCCTGAACTCGCCCACCGGCCCCATCTTCTCGGCCGTCTTGGCCTTGACGTTGACCTGATCGGGCGCGAGGCCGAGCACCCCGGCCAGGCGCGCACGCATGGCCGGAATGTGCGGCGCCAGCTTCGGCGCCTGCGCGATCACCGTGCTGTCGACATTGCCGATGGCGTAGCCCGCCTCCCGCACCCGCTGCGCCGCTTCGGCCAGCAGGACCATGGAATCCGTGCCCTTGAAGCGCGCATCGGTGTCGGGGAAGTGGCGGCCAATGTCGCCCAGGCCTGCCGCGCCGAGCAGTGCGTCGGTGATGGCGTGCGCGAGCGCGTCGGCATCGCTGTGGCCATCGAGGCCCATCGTGTGCGGCACGGTCACGCCGCCCAGGATCAGCGGGCGGCCGGCGACCAGGGCATGCACGTCCCAGCCCTCGCCGATGCGCATGCTCGTCATCGGTCCTCCCCGGCGTGCGGCCAGCACGCGCTCGGCACGAGCGAAGTCCTGCGGCCACGTGAGCTTGAAATTGTCGGCGTCGCCAGCCACCAGGCGTGGCGCATGGCCCAGCGCCTCGATCGCGCTCGCCTCGTCGGTGACCATGTCGTCGGCACGGTCCAGCGCATCGGCCAGCAGGCCCAGCCGGAACATCTGCGGCGTCTGGGCCAGC
>DATLIE010000086.1:0-2576 GCA_035539635.1 Burkholderiaceae bacterium | reverse complement strand
GTCTGCACCCATTCGAGTGCGGTCGCGGTGTCCATCGCCACCCGCGCGCGCGCCGGGTCGATGAAGGGCGTGCCGTGCTTCTGGTGGACGTAGGCCTGCGACAGCAGGATCATGTCGTACAGCTCGCCGTCGAGCGGGTAGGCCTTGTCGCCGAGCTTGCCGCGAAACGCCGGGCCGGCGGCGAACAGCTCGTCCCAACTGCGCGGCAGCGCCAGTCCGGCACGCTCGAAGGCCGCCTGGTTCCACAGCATGATGCGCGCGGTGTACGACACCGGCACCGCATTCAGCCGCTCGTGCACGACGCCACTGCCCACCTCGTCGCTGGCGAACTGGTCGAGCGCGAGCAGCGGCTTGTAGGGCGCGAGGTCGGTGAAGCCCTTGCCGCGCTTGCTGAACATGGCGAGCCAGGCCCAGTTGATCTGCATCACGTCGGGCTCGGAGCCACCGGCGATCTGTGTGGTCAGGCGCTCGAGGTAGCCGAGGAAGCCCATGTATTCGGCCTTGACCTTGACGCCCGGGTTCGCGGCTTCGAAAGCGGCGGTGGCCTTGAGCGTGGCCTGATGCCGGCCGGCACCGCCCCACCACGAGAAGCGCAGCACACGCGGTGCCGACTGCGCGAACAACGGCATGGCGGCCCCCAGCGCGGCGGCCGTCACGAGGCGCCGGCGCGTGAGCTGCCTCATGCCGCGCGCTGCAACAGGCTGGCGCCGCCGCTGTCCACGTCGAACAGGTGGGCGCAGCCGAGCTGCAGGTGGAACTCGTGCGCCGCGCCGCGCGGCTTGTCCTGCAGGCCGCCGAGCTGGTCGGTGGGCACGCGCGCGGTCATCGGCGCTCCGCCGACGTCCATGTGTACGAAGACCTCGTTGCCCATCTGCTCGAGGAAACGCAGCACGCCCGGCACCGCATGGCCGTCGCCCTGGGCGCGCGGCACGGCGCTCAGATGTTCGGGGCGCAGGCCGAACTTGACGGTCGCGGGCCGCCGCGTCAGGCGCCGCGACACCGAGGCCGGCAGCGGCAGCGTCAGCGCACCCAGGCTGACGGTGTCGCCCTGCAGGCGCGCCTCGACAAGGTTCATCTCCGGCGAGCCGATGAAGCCCGCGACGAAGGCGTTGGCCGGGTGGTGGTACAGCGTGGTCGGCGTGTCGACCTGCTGGATCACACCCTCCTTGAGCACGCAGATGCGCTCGCCCATCGTCATCGCCTCGACCTGGTCGTGGGTGACGTAGATCACCGTCGCGCTCTGGCCCGACTCGCGCAGCGTGCGGTGCAGCTCCGTCAGGCGCACGCGCATCGACGCGCGCAGCTTGGCGTCCAGGTTCGACAAGGGCTCGTCGAACAGGAACACGTCCGGCTTCTTGACGATGGCGCGCCCCACCGCGACACGCTGCGCCTGGCCGCCCGAGAGCTGCTTGGGGTAGCGGTCGAGAAGGTGCTCCATCTCGAGCAGCCCGGCGGCATGGCGCACGCGCTGCTCGACCTCGGCCTTGGGCGTGCCGGCGAGCTTGAGGCCGAAGGCCAGGTTGTCGAACACGCGCATGTGCGGGTAGAGCGCGTAGTTCTGGAACACCATCGCGATGCCGCGCTGCTTGGGCGCCAGGCCGTTGACCACGCGATCGCCGATGCGCAGCTCGCCCCCGCTGATACTTTCCAGGCCCGCGATCATGCGCAGCAGCGTGCTCTTGGCGCAGCCCGAAGGGCCGACGAAGACCATGAACTCGCCGTCGCGCACCTCGAGGTCGACGCCATGCACGGCCTTGAAACCGTTCGGATAGACCTTCACCACTTCGCGCAAGCTGACCTGGGCCATGTTCCCGTTCTCTTTAGCCTTTGATGCCGCTGCTGGCGGCGCCTTCGATGAAGTAGCGCTGCGCCATGAAGAAGACGGCGACCGAGGGGATCAGCGACACGACCGAGATCGCGATCACGTTGGCCCACTCCACCTCCTCGGTGGCGCCGATGCTCATCTTCAGCGCCAGCGAGACGGGGTAGTTCTCCACCGTCGACAGGTAGATCAGCGGCCCCATGAAGTCGTTCATCGTCCAGATGAACTGGAACACCACCACCGCGATGATCGCGGGCTTGAGCAGCGGCACGATGATGTGCCACAGCATCTGCAGCGCGTTGCAGCCGTCGATCTGCGCCGCCTCTTCCATGTCGCGCGGGATGCCGCGCAGGAACTGCACCAGCATGAAGACGAAGAAGGTGTCGGTGGCGAAGGCCGAGGGCACGATCAGCGGCGCATAGGTGTCGAGCCAGCCGAACTCGCGGAACATCAGGTACTGCGGCAGGCGCAGGATGATCAGCGGCAGCATCATCGTGCCGACCATCACCGCGAACAGCGTCTTCTTGCCCCAGAACTCGAAGCGCGCGAAGGCGTAGGCCACCAGCACGCAGGAGATCACCGTCACGATGATGCGCGGGATGGTGATCAGGAAGCTGTTCAGCATCATGATCGCCACGATGATGCTGCCGCTGATCGTGCTGCGGCTGCCGCAGTACCTGGTGTTCCGCGAGATCGGCTGGCTCGACTCCTACCTGCCGCTGATCGTGCCCTCGGCCTTCGCGACGGACACCTT
>DATLIE010000085.1:0-1638 GCA_035539635.1 Burkholderiaceae bacterium | reverse complement strand
TGGGCCAGGACGACGGCCGCCGCGTTGAGCGCCAGCGCGCGCTTGACCACCTCGCGCGGGTAGACGCTGGTCTGCGCCAGCGTGCCGCGGAACAGCTCCTCGAAGGCGATCAGGCGCTGCTGGGTGTCGAGGAAGAGGACTACGAACACCTCGTAGGGCCGGGTGGCGATCTGCAGCTGCAGGAAGTGGCGCACGGCGGCCGGAGCGTCGAACACCGGGGCCTCCCGCAACCGCGCGGCGACGCTGCGGCGCGCGATCTCCGTCACGGCCGACAGCTCGGCGCGCTTGGCGGGGCCCAGCCCGCGCACCCGGCCGAGCGACTCGGGCGGTGCGGCCAGCAGGCCGGCCAGGCCGCCGAAGTCATCGAGCAGCGACTGCGCGAACTGCAGCACGCCGCGGCCGGCGAGCCCGGTGCGCAGCAACAGCGCCAGCAGCTCGGCGTCGGCCAGCGACGCGGGGCCGCGCGCGAGGAGCTTCTCGCGGGGCCGGGCGTCGGGCGGCAGGTCCTTCAACGGGGGCATTTGAAGCAAAAACTACAATCGGGGCAGTCTATCCAAGCGAGTGCGCGTCTCTTGAACCCGGCTTCCCCCGTTCAGCAGGTCCAGCCCGGATCTTTCCTCACCTTGCACTACAGGCTCGCCGGAGCGGACGGTGCGGTGGTGATCGACACCTTCGCCGACCCGCCGGCCACGCTGTCGCTCGGCAGCGGCCAGCTGGCGCCGGCCATGGAGCAGCGCCTGATCGGCCTGGCCGAGGGCGCCCGGGTGCGCTTCGTGCTCGCCCCCGGCGAGGCCTTCGGCGAGCGCAACCCGCAGCTGCTGCAGCGCGTGTCGCTGGCGCTGCTGCGCGAACACGGCGACCCGGACGAGACCTACGCGGTCGGCGACGTGGTGCAGTTTCCCGCGCCCGACAGCCAGGGGACGTTCGCCGGCGTCGTGCGCGAGCTCGCGCCGCCCGGCGAGGACTGGGCTCTGTTCGACTTCAACCACCCGCTCGCCGGCCAGCCGCTGAGCTTCGAGGTGCACGTGATCGGGGTGCTGTGATGACGACGACGACCGAGCCGCGCGACGCGGCGCCCGCCGAAGGCCTGGTGCGCGAGGTGACGCTGGCCGAGCCGCGAGGCTTCTGCGCCGGCGTGGACCGCGCCATCGAGATCGTGGAGCGCGCGATCCGCAAGTTCGGCGCGCCGATCTACGTGCGCCACGAGATCGTGCACAACACCTACGTGGTCAACGACCTCAAGGCCAAGGGCGCGATCTTCATCGAAGACCTGGCCGAGGTGCCGCCCGGCGCGACGCTGATCTTCAGCGCCCATGGCGTGAGCCGCGCGGTGCGCGACGAGGCCGCGGCGCGCGGCTTCAGCGTCTACGACGCCACCTGCCCGCTGGTGACCAAGGTGCACGTCGAGGTGGCCAAGCTCGCCAAGGAGGGCTACGAGTTCATCATGATCGGCCACAAGGGGCACCCCGAGGTCGAGGGCACGATGGGCCAGCTCAACCAGGGCATCCACCTCGTCGAGGAAGTGGCCGACGTCGAGCACGTGCAGCTGGGCAGCCCGCTGGTCGCGGTGGTCACGCAGACCACGCTGTCGGTCGACGACGCGGCGGAGATCCTGGCGGCGGTGAAGCGCCGCTTCCC
>DATLIE010000084.1:0-2544 GCA_035539635.1 Burkholderiaceae bacterium | reverse complement strand
AGTTGCGGCGGCCGTGCGCGCCAGCGCCGCCGCCACCGGGCTGAACGAGCGGCGGTGATGCACGCAGGCGCCGTGACGCTGGAGTGCCTCGAGGTGCTCGCGCGTGCCATAGCCCTTGTGGCCGGCGAAGCCGTAGTGCGGGAATTCGTCATGCAGCTGCGTGCAGAGCCGGTCGCGGTGCACCTTGGCCAGGATGGACGCGGCCGAGATAGCCTTGACCCGCGCGTCGCCCTTGACGATGGCCTCGGCCAGCACGTCGAGCCGGGGCAGCCGGTTGCCGTCCACCAGCACCTTGACGGGCTTGAGCCGCAGGCCTTCGACCGCGCGGCGCATCGCGAGCATGGTGGCCTGCAGGATATTGAGGCTGTCGATCTCCTCGACCGAGGCCTGGGCGATCGAGCAGCACAGCGCCTTGGCCAGGATCTGGTCGTGCAGGCGTTCGCGCTGCAGGGCCGTGAGCGTCTTGGAGTCGGCCAGGCCGCGGATCGGGCGCAGGTCGTCGAGGATCACAGCCGCGGCCACCACGGGGCCGGCCAGCGGTCCGCGCCCTGCCTCGTCGACGCCCGCCATCAGGCCGGGCGCGTCCCACACCAGCGGGGCCTGCTCAGCCTTCAAGAACTTTCTGGATCGCATCGGCGCACAGTGTGGGCGTGTCGCGCTGCAATTGCACATGCAGCGCTGAAAATCTTTGTTGCAGCGCCTGCGTCTTCGCGGGCGCGTCGAGCCATTCGAGCGTGGCGTTGGCCAGGGCCTCGGGCGAGGCGGCTTCCTGCAGCAATTCGGGCACCACGAACTCGCGGCACAGGATGTTCGGCAGCCCGACCCAGGGCTGCAGCTGCTTGCGCTGCATGAGGCGCCACGAGAGCCCGTTCATGTTGTACGCGATGACCATCGGCCGCTTGAACAGCGCCGCCTCGAGCGTGGCCGTGCCGCTGGCGATCAGCGTGACGTCGCAGGCAGCGAGCGCGGCATGCGACTGGCCGTCGAGCAGTTTCACCCGCCCTGCCATGCCGGCGGCCTGCAGCAGGCTTTCGACCTCGGTGCGCAACCCCGGCAGGATCGGCGCGATGAACTGCAGCTTCGGCTTGGCCTTCTGCATCAGCGCCGCGGCCGCGAAGAAGCGGGCCGCGAGGTAGCGGATCTCGGAGCGGCGGCTGCCGGGCAGCAGCGCGACGACCTGCGCCTCGGGGTCCAGCCCCAGCGCAGCGCGGGCGGCGGCGCGGTCGGGCGTCATCGGGATCACGTTGGCAATCGGATGGCCCACATAGCTCGCGGCCACGCCCTGCTTTTCGAGCAGTTCGGGCTCGAACGGGAAGATGCACAGCACGTGGTCGGCGGCGGCGCGGATCTTGTCGATCCGGTCGGCACGCCAGGCCCAGATCGAGGGACAGACGAAGTGAACGGTCTTGATGCCCTCGCTGCGCAGGCCGGCTTCGAGGTCGAGATTGAAATCAGGCGCATCGACACCGATGAACAGCTCGGGGCGCTCGCGCAGCAGCCGGGCCTTGAGCTGGCGGCGGATGCCGGCGATCTCGGCGTAATGCCGAAGCACCTCGATGTAGCCGCGTACGGCCAGCTTTTCCTGCGGCCACCAGCTCTGGAAGCCGTGGGCCAGCATGCGTGGGCCGCCGATGCCCACGGTCTGCAGGACAGGCCAGCGGGCCTCGAGGCCATCGAGCAGCAAGCCCGCGAGCAGATCGCCGGACGCTTCGCCCGCGACCAGCGCGAAGCGGCGCTGTTCGTTCGTGCTCATCGCGCCCATGTCAGCGCGCGATGCCGCGCGTTGAATGAGCGAGGAAGGCCTCCATCAGCGCGACATCGCCGGCGGCCTCGGGCATTTCCGCCGCGAGCTCGGCGATGGCGGCGCGCGCCTCTTCGAGCGTCTTGCCCTGGCGGTACAGCAGGCGGTGCATCTGCTTGACCGCCGCGAGCCGCTGCGCCGAGAAATCGCGCCGGCGCAGGCCCACGATGTTGAAGCCGCGCACGGCCAACGGATTGCCGTCGACCAGCATGAAGGGTGGCACGTCCTGCGAGATTGCGCTCGCGAAACCGACCATGGCGTGCGCACCGACCGAGACGAACTGATGGATGCCAGTCAGGCCGCCGATCGTGACCCAGTCGGCCAGATGCACGTGCCCGGCCAACGTGGTGTTGTTGGACAGCGTCGTGTGGTTGTCGACCCGGCAGTCGTGCGCGATGTGCGTGTACGCCATGATCCAGTTGTCGTTGCCGACACGCGTGATGCCCCCTGCCCCGGGCACGCCGAGGTTGAAGGTGCAGAACTCGCGGATCACGTTGCGGTCGCCGATGGTCAGCTCGGTGGGCTCGCCCGCGTACTTCTTGTCTTGCGGGATCGCACCGAGCGACGAGAACTGGAAGATCCTGTTGTCGCGCCCGATGGTGGTGCGCCCTTCGATCACGCAATGCGCGCCGATGGTGGTGCCCGCGCCGATCCGCACGTGCGGGCCGATCACGGTGTAGGGACCGACCGACACCGAGGCGTCGAGCTGGGCCTTCGGGTCGACGATCGCGGTCGAATGAACC
>DATLIE010000083.1:0-2116 GCA_035539635.1 Burkholderiaceae bacterium | reverse complement strand
CTGCCCATCACCGCGAACAGCGGCACGATGAAGGCGGCGCAGATGATGCCCTCGATGAACACCATCAGCGTGCCGCCGACGAACAGCGCGGTGGCCACCCACGGCGCCCAGAGGTAGTAGCCCCAGCTGCGCCGCTCGATGCGCTCGGCCAGGTACACCGTGACCGCGCCGCACGCCGCGGGCGCGAAGTAGACGAAGGAGCCCAGCATGGCCGAGAAGGGCTTGCCGGGGCCGCCGCTGAAGACGAGGCGCAGCACGAGCGCCAGCGCCGCGCCGGCGAACATGGGCCAGAACCAGCCGAAGGGCATGCCGCGCACGGGCTTGGGGGGCGGCACGTCGTCGTTGGCAGGCAGGTCGGCGAGTTTGCTTTCTTCGGGCTCGGTGCGCATGGAAATCTCTTCTCCTCTTTTTTGTGCAGTCTCAGCTGGCGCTGCGCCGGGCCGTCACCATGGCGTAGTCGAAGTCGCGCCAGAACATGCCCAGCGCGAGCGCGCAGTAGCTGGCCACGATGTGCTTGCGGCGCCAGGGGCTGAGCCTGCCGCGGGCCTTCCACAGTTCGGCCAGCGTGAAGCGCGTGGCCAGCACGGGGATGTGCAGCGCGCTCGGTGCCACGCGCCAGCGCAGCGACGTGAATGCAATGTCCTCGAAGCCGTGCGCGCGCAGCGCGGCCGTGAAGTCGTCGCGCACAGCCAGCGTGGGCACGGCCCAGCTGTCGGCCCACAGGCGGTGCAGCCAGCCCGCGAGCCGGCCCGGCCGGCGGCGCAGCAGGAAGCCGTCGACCACCACCAGCCGCGCGCCGGGCTTGAGCAGCCGCGCGGCCTCGCGCACGAAGTCGGCCTTGGCGGTGCCTTCTGCGTAGCAGGCGCTTTCGAGCGCCCAGGCACCGTCGGCCTGGGCGGCAGGCAGGCCGGTGCGGGTGTAGTCGGCCTCGACGTGCGCGACGCGGTCGGCCACGCCGGCGCGGGCGTCGAGCCGCGCGGCGATGCCGTTCTGCACCGGCACATTGGTCACGGTGACCGCATGCAGCGCCGGGTCGTCGCCGACCAGCGTGCGCGAGGTGGCGCCGGCGCCGCAGCCCAGGTCGAGCACGCAGCGCGGTCCGGTGGTGGCCGTGTCGAGCCGCAGTGCGCGGCCGACGGTGCGGTTCATCTCGATCAGCATGCCCTCGCGCCGCAGCGGGTTCAGGCCCAGGCGCCAGAAGCCGAAGTGCATGTTGTAGCTGGGGCTCCAGGCGCGGTAGTCGTCGGCGACCTCGGTGAAATAGTCCTGCGTGTCCTCGCGGCTCACGTGGCCTTCGACCGCGGGCGGCGCAGGCCGCGCGGTGCCGGGCAGGCGGAAGTCGGGCTGGAAGACGTCGGGCATCGAAAACTCCTTCGGACGTGAGCGGGTGGGGTGTGACAGCGTGGGTTTTTTAGAGCTTGCAGTGGTCGTCGGCGCATGTCGCTGGCGCGATCGCACCGTGCCCCGCGAGCCGCAGGACCAGCCAGCGCGGCAGCCGGTAGCGGTTGCGTGCCAGCACCGCGTAGGCGCGATCGGCCAGCCGGCCGACCACCGGCAGGTCGAGCACCGCGCCGCCGGCCGGCAGGCCCACCGCCGCGCGGCAGGCGCGGATCGCATCCACGCCCACGCGCAGTTGGCCTGCGGCATCGACCGCGTGCAGCGAGCGCATCAGCGCCTCGCGCGGTGCCGGGCCGTGCGCGAAATCGATGGGCGAGCAGTCGACCAGGCGCAGCCGCTTTGCGCTGTCGCGCGCCTGCATGGCGCCCATCTCGGCCGTGCACAGCGGGCAGGTGGCGTCGAAGTAGACGGTGAGCGGGTAGGTGGCGGGGGTGAAGCGGGTCATGGTGCTTTTGGTTCTCGATATTTCAGTCAAAACAGAAATAAGAAGGCAAAAAAAGGACGCGGCCTTTCTCAGATCATGGGCAGGCTGGCGTGGTGCGCGTCGGGGTCGTCGCCCTTGCCGGCGCCAGGAGGCGCGGGGGGCGGTGCGCTGTCGCCGCGCACGAACTTCTGCACGCTGGCGCCGAGCGTGAGCACCTTGTCGAGCGTGCCGGGCGACAGCCGCAGCATCTCGTCGGCCCAGGTGGCGAGCTTGGTCATGAGGTCCATGGTGGAG
>DATLIE010000082.1:0-13056 GCA_035539635.1 Burkholderiaceae bacterium | reverse complement strand
AACTACAAGGGCTTCCCCCTTTGTCAAGCGAATGAGATCCATCGAGCCGCGTAGCGGCTCGATTCTTTTCTGACTTTGTCTTCTTCGACCTATTGCATCACCGCGCGCATCGCGTTGATCAGTTGAGCCAAGGTGCGGACGGACAAACTACAACCGGTCATCGATGCAGCTTCGAGTGCTGCGGACCCTGATGAAAGACGCGCGCGGGGGCCTCATTCGTTAGCCGCGGTCGTTGCAAGCAACGCCGCCTCGACATGATCAGGCACACCCCGCGCAGGTCCAACCTTGCTCATCAACGCTTGGTGCATCACGCGGTGGAAGAAGAAGTGCTCGCTCTGGGCCGCTTGGTCAGCCGTGTTGCCTGCCTATGCAGGCATCTTGAAGGCCTCGCCACGCGCCAGCATCGCCCAGCACATGCGTGCGTTCTTCGCCGCGATGGCCACCACCGCTTTCCAGTAGCCGCGCCGCTGCTCGAGTGCGATGGCCCAGCGGCTGATGGCGTCGGTCTTGCTCTTTGCCGCTGCGAGCACCGCTCGCGCGCCCAGGATCAGCATCGTTCGCAGGTAGGCATCACCGGCCTTGGTGATGCGCCCCAGGCGCGTCTTGCCGCCCGAGCTGTACTGCCCCGGCACGAGGCCCAGCCAGGCCGCGAACTGGCGGCCGCACTTGAACTCGTGGCCGTTGCCGATCATCGCCAGCACTGCGGTGGCCGTGGTCGGCCCCACCCCCGACAGCCGCATCAACTGCCTGGCGCGCTCGTCCTCGCGTGCGATGACCTGCAGGTGCTGGTCGTACAGGGCGATGCGTTCATCGAGGTGATGCAACTCGCTGAGCAAGTCGCCGACGACGGTATTGGCCCAGCCCGGCAGGTCTTCCAAAGCCGCGCCGGCCTCGCGCCGCACGGTGGCGGCCTTGAGCGGCAGCACGATGCCCAGCTCACTGAGCAGGCCGCGCAGGCGGTTGATGCAGGCCGTGCGTGCCTCGACATACCCCTGCCGCGCGCGATGCACCATCAGCCGGACCTGCTGGTCGATCGACTTGACGGGCACGAAGCGCATGTTGGGCCGCTGCACCGCCTCGCAGATCGCCGCGGCATCGGCTGCGTCGTTCTTGCCGCGCGCACCGCTCATGCGGTACGGGGCGACGAACTTGGGGGCGATCAGGCGCACCGTGTGGCCGTGGGCCATGAACAGGCGCGCCCAGTGGTGGCCACCCGAGCAGGCCTCCATGGCGATGGTGCAAGGCGGCAAGGCCGCGATCAGCTCGTGCAGCTTGGCGCGCGGCACGGCCGGACGCACCAGCGCGGCCTTGCCGTGCTCATCCACCCCGTGTACGGCAAACACGTTCTTGGCGAGATCGATGCCGACGTGGACAATGGCCATGGACTTCCCCTTCCGAGTGAGTTGATGAGATTTCGCACCTCCCATCGTGGCACTTCGTTGCCGGTCGCCGCTCCGCGGCTAGCTCGGGACGGGGAAGTCCCTTTCATTCGTTAGGCGTCAGCATGACACAACACTCCAAGCTCATGAAGGCACGTGAACGGACCCAGTTGCTCCAGTCACTGCAGGGCCGATTCGAGCAGCACATGCACCGCCACAAAGGCGTGGCGTGGGACGCGGTCCTCGCCAGGCTTGAAGCGAGTCCCACCGCACTGGTGTCCCTTGGCCAGATGGAGGCCTCGGGAGGTGAACCGGACGTGATTGGCGAAGCCGACCCCACGGGCCGGTTCATCTACTGCGACTGCGCGCTCGAGAGCCCGCCGGGACGCAGGAGCCTTTGCTTCGACCGCGAGGCGCTGAACGCGAGGAAGGAAAACAGGCCCGAAGGCAGCGCCGTCGAGATGGCCCTCGCGATGGGCATCGAGCTTCTCACCGAAGAGCAGTACCGGGCGCTGCAGCAGTTTGGCGAGTTCGATACGAAGACCTCCAGCTGGGTCGCGACGCCCCAGGACGTGCGCTCACTCGGCGGCGCCTTGTTCTGCGACCGACGATACGGCAAGGTCTTCACCTATCACAACGGGGCGCAGTCGTACTATGCGGCGCGAGGCTTCCGGGGCCGGCTTCGGGTTTGAGACATCCATGCATAACGGTTCATGCCACTGCGGCGCGGTACGACTGACGCTGCCGTCGACTCCCACTGTCGCCACCCGGTGCAACTGCTCGCTGTGCCGGCGCAGTGGCGGACCCTGGGTCTACTTCGAGTTCGGCAGCGTCAAGATCACGGGCCACCCGGAGTCGACCGTCGAGTACGTCTGGGGCGACAGGACGCTGCGCAACATCCGCTGCAAGACATGCGGTTGTGTCACCCACTGGGAGCCGCTGACGCCGGAGCCCGGGGCCAGGCACGGTGTGAACCTGGGCAACTTCGACCCCGAGCTCATCGCCTCGGTGCGCGTCCGCCGCTTCGACGGCGCCGACACGTGGCGGTTTCTGGACGAGTAGCGCCGCGGCGGGTTGACGCCGTGGACTTGTCGATTTGACCGGCGCTCGTTCGTCATCGTTGTACCGGGCAACCCCCTACATTCGGAGAGCGAGCCATGCGGTTCATCATCACGGCGCAGGCGAGTGCGGACAAGAAGAACGCGACCGAACCAGCGTCGGACTTCGATGCGGACCTCTTCAAGGCCTACATGCGCTTCAACGAGGAGATGCATCAGGCCGGCGTGCTTGTCGCCTCCGAGGGCCTCAACCCCTCGGCGCCGGGCGCCCGCATCGCGGTGGCCAATGGCAAACGCTACGTGGTGGACGGCCCGTTCGCCGAGTCGAAGGAACTGGTGGGCGGGTTCTACCTCATCGAGGTGGCCTCGCTCGACGTGGCGATTCAATGGGCCCTGCGCGCGCCGTCCGGTTTCGGGTCGGACGACATCCTGGAGGTTCGTCAACTCACGGGCTCGGCAGACCTGCCACCTGACATTCTCCGGCTCATCGCCGAAGCCGCGCCGACGTGGAGCGCCTCGGCCTGGCAGTCGCGCAGTGCGAACTAGATCCATGACGGCCGAGATTCAGGCACTGGAGCGGTTCTTCGACGCGATCAACCGCAATGACATGCAGGCCATCACCCAGGACCTTGATCCGCAGGTTGTGCGCATCGAGCCCGAGGGCTTCCCCACGGCCGGCACCTACCGCGGCATCGCGCAAGTGCAGGTGCACGTCACCCAAGGGCGTGGGACGTGGGCCGAAGGAAGTTGCCAGCCCGAGAAGTTCTGGGTGAACGAAGACAAGGTCGTCGTGTACCTGCACGCCTGGGTCCGATTGAAGGACACGACGGACTGGGTGGGCGGGCGATTTGCCGATGGCTTCGTGTTTCGCAATGGCAAGATCACTCACTATCTCTCCTTCGTGAACCGCGTGGACGCCCTCAGGTGGGCCGGCATCGAGCCGGCAGGCGCGCCTTAGCCGCTGCCAAGCCATGCCGCTTCAGTGCCGTCAAGCCGAAGCCGCGGACTTCCCCGCGTTGCAGCAGTTGCTCGAGCTGTACCAGTACGAGCTCTCCGACATCTGGCACCAGGACCTGGACGCTCAAGCCCGATACGGGTACGACCTGGCACGCCACGAGCGGGCCGAACGCTCGTTTGCGCACCTTGCCCTGGAGGGCCCGCAGTACGTGGGCTTCGCCCTGGTGGCACCGGCTGCCGTCACCCGGACCGAGGGCTCGTGGATGGAGCAGTTCTTCATCCTCAAGCGCTACCGCAGAAGCGGCGCGGGCGCCCAACTGGCACGGCATGTCTTCCTCAGCCACCCGGGCCTGTGGGAAGTCGGTCAAATGCCGGCCAACGTGGCAGCCCAGGCCTTCTGGCGCCGGGTCATCGGCGCTGCCACCAACGGGCAGTTCACCGAGGTTCAGGTCACGCAGGGCTGGTGGCAGGGTGTCGTGCAGCAGTTCCGCATCGGCACTGCGGCCTGACAGATCGCTCCCCAACCGCACGCTCCAGGAGAAAGCATGTTCGACCACGTCAAGTTTGGCGTCAGCGACTACGAAGCGAGCAAAGCGTTCTTCCTCAAGGCGCTCGCACCGCTCGGGGTGGTTGTTGGCTCGGAGGGTTCGCCGGCCTACGGCGTCGAGCTGGTTGCAAAGGGGGCCGCTTCGCTGTGCCTGTGCCAGGCCGACGAGAAGCCGGCGCCGCTTCACCTGGCGTTCACGGCCGAGAGCCGCGAGCAGGTCGATGCCTTCCATCGCGCCGCCCTGGCGGCGGGCGGCAAGGACAACGGTGCACCGGGTCTGCGCCCCCAGTACCACGCCCACTACTACGCGGCCTTCGTCATCGGTCCGGACGGGCACAACATCGAAGCCGTCTGCCACGAGCCCGGGCCTGCGGCGTTCGTCGCCTCCCACGCCCGGGACGCCGTGTTCGAGCGCGGCCTGAGGTCGTTCTTCGAGTACCGCGACCTGGGCATCAGGAAGGCCACCGGCGGCCGGGTCGTCGCGCACGTCATCCGGGCCGCCGCAGGCCAGGCGTTCTCCGGCCAGCCCCATTTGCATCGGACGGCGTTCCAGCTCGTCTATGTGCTGAAGGGGTGGATCGAGTTCGAGTACGAGGGCCAGGGTGTCGTCCGGCTGGAGGCCGGGTCGTGCGTGCACCAGCCGCCGGGGATCCGCCACCGCGAGCTCGGGCACAGCGACGACATCGAGATGCTGGAAGTGGTGCTGCCCGGCGACTTCACGACCGAAGAAGTTCAATCCATCCCGGCTCAGCGTCAGGACGCATGAACATCCTCGGCCCCTCGATCCAGCGCGAGGCGGAGTGCGAAGACATCCTGCGCACGCTGCCGATGTGGTTCGGCATCGAGGACGCGCTGCTCATGTACAAGCGCGACACGGCCACCTTGCCGACGTTCGCCGTCGAGCACGAGGGGCAGCTGCTCGGGTTCATCTCGCTCACCGAGCACTTCCCGCAGGCCTGGGAGGTGCATTGCATCGCGGTGCGTGCGAGCCATCGCAATCAGGGCGTCGGGTCCGCGCTTCTGGGCCACGCCGAGTCCTGGCTGCGCGCCAAGGGCGTGCAGTTCCTGCAGATCAAGACCGTGGCGGCCACCAGCGCCAGCCAGGCGTATGCGCAGACACGCGAGTTCTACCAGGCCAAGGGCTACACGCCGCTCGAAGTGTTCCCGACGCTGTGGAACCCGAGGAACCCCGCGCTGCAGCTGGTCAAGGTGCTGACTGCGGCGGGCTGAGCCGACCGCGCTCAGCGCCGTGCGGGCTGGAAGAGCTCCACGAAGTTGCCGCTCGGGTCGATGATCAGGATCTGCTGGCCACCGGGTCCTTTCACGATGTCGTTGCGAAACTGCACGCCGTCCGCGCGCAGCCGCTGCACCTCGCTGGCGAGGTCGTCCACGATCAGGTGAATGCGGTTCCACCCGCCTGGGCGCGGGCGCTCGCCGTCGGGCATGGGGCGTCCTGCAGAACTGGCCGGGCCGCTGAGCAGCAGCCGCAGCGACCCCAGCGACACGTCGGCGAACGCGGGCGCCTGGCTGGACAGCAGGGTGAAGCCCAGGTGCTTCGTGTACCAGGCGACGGACGCGTCGACGTCGTCCACCAGGTATCGGACATTCACGAACGAAGGCGTCATGTTCGTCTCCCGCTTGCGTCACGAACGGTCAGCGTTTCATGGCGCGCCGCCCGCTGTCAAGTGAGCAAGCGTGACGGCCGACGCCGCGGCCAGCGGCGGCACAATCGCCGCATGCACATCGCCATCCTGACCTTCCAGGGTTTCAACGAACTCGACTCGATGGTCGCGCTCGGGGTCCTCCATCGCGTCAAGAAGCCGGGCTGGCGCGTCACGCTGTGCTGCCCCGAACCCACCGTCACCTCAATGAACGGCGTGGTGGTGCATGCGCAGTCGCGCCTGGCGGACGTGGGCGGCGCGGACGCGGTGATCGTCGGCAGCGGCATCCGGACGCGCGAGATCGTCGCGGACGCCGCGCTCATGGCGTCGTTGCGCATGGATCCCGCGCGCCAGCTGATCGGTGCCCAGTGTTCCGGCACGCTGGTGCTGGCCCGGCTCGGGCTGCTGGGCTCGGTGCCGGCGTGCACCGACCTGACGACCAAGCCCTGGGTGCAGGAGGCTGGCGTCGAGGTGCTGAACCAGCCCTTCTTCGCCGCGGGCAACGTGGCCACCGCCGGCGGCTGCTTCGCGTCGCCGTACCTGGCGGCCTGGATCATCGCCCGCAGCGAAGGCGAAGAGGCCGCTCGCGCGGCCCTGCACTACGTGGCGCCGGTCGGGGAGAAGGACGAGTACGTCGCCCGTGCCCTGGGCCACATCACACCTTGTCTGTCACGGGCATGACGTCGGTGTGCAGCGCCGAGGCGGTCGTCGCGTTCCTCCACCACTTCGAGGAGCTCGCGCTGCAGGAGGATTTCGACCTCCTGCGCGACATGATCGACGAACGGGCGTACTTCCGTTTCAACGACGGCGACTTTGTGGGGCGGCAGGCCATTCAGGCGGCCTTCGAGAAGACATGGCGCGACGACCCCACGGTGAAGAAGGCGCGGTTCTGGCTGAGCGATATCGTCGTGCTGACGGTCGATCGGTCGTCGGCCACGGCGACCTACACCTTCCACTGGGAAGGCTCGCAGGGCGGCCGCCACTTCACGATCCGGGGCCGCGGCACGCGTGTGCTGGCCCACGAGGGCGGCCGGTTTCGCATCGTGCACGAGCACCTGAGCCGCTTTCCCGCGGGATCTGCATGAACGCGGTCGGGTTGCAGAATGCGGGGCCCGCCAGCGCATGAAGGACGCACGCCGATGCTGAAGACCTACCGCGGCAGCTGCCATTGCGGCGCGGTGAAGTTCGAGGCCGATCTCGATCTGGCCCAGAGCTCCTACCGCTGCAACTGCTCGATCTGCCGCCGCAACCGCTTCTGGGCCGCGGTGGCGCGGTCCGAGGGCTTCCGCCTGCTGGCAGGCGAGGGCGAGTTGACCGAGTACCTGTTCAACACGCGCAAGAACCAGCACTTCTTCTGCCGCCATTGCGGCGTGCGCGCGTTCGGCGTGGGCAACGACACGCCGGTCGGCAAGATGTTCGGCGTCAACCTCGGCTGCCTCGAGGGCGTGTCCGACGAAGAACTGTCGAAGGTGCCGATCACCTATGTCGACGGCCTGAACGACCGCTGGCAGAGTGCGCCGGCGTTCTGCGCCCACCTGTAGCCATGGACAGCGACACGCAAGGCCGCCCCGCCGACCGCTGGCAGCTCGGCAATCCCTACGAGCGCTATGTCGGCCGCTGGAGCCGGCGCGTCGCGCCGGCCTTCGTGTCGTGGCTGGCGCTGCCGGCCGGCCTGCGCTGGCTCGACGTGGGCTGCGGCACCGGCGCGCTGTGCGCGGCGATCGCCGACCAGGCCGCGCCGGCGTCGCTGACCGGCGTCGAACCGTCGGACGGGTTCCTCGCGCTCGCGCGCGAGACGCTCGGCACGCGCGCGCAATGGCTGCAGGGCCACGCGGCCGCGCTGCCGCTGGCGGACGCGAGCGTGGACGTGGTGGTGTCGGGCCTGGTGCTGAACTTCGTGCCCGACCTGCGCGCCGCACTGGCCGAGGCTGCGCGCGTGGCGGCGCCGGGTGCGACCTTCGGCGCCTACGTCTGGGACTACGCGGGCCGGATGGACCTGATGCGCCACTTCTGGGATGCGGCGCAGGCGCTCGACGCAGCCGCCGCCGCGCTCGACGAAGGCGTGCGCTTCCCGCTGTGCCGGCCCGACGCGTTGCGTGCGCAGCTCGCCGACGCCGGCTGCCGCGATCCGCAGGTGACCGCGATCGACGTGCCGACGCGATTTGCCGATTTCGACGACTACTGGACGCCCTTCCTCGGCGGCCAGGGCCCGGCGCCGAGCTATGCGATGTCGCTCGACGACGCGGCACGCTCGCGCCTGCGCGACGCGCTGCGGCGCCGCCTGCCGACGGCGGCCGACGGCTCGATCGACCTCGTTGCACGCGCCTGGGCCGTGCGTGCGATGCTCCCGACCGCATGAACCTCGACACTTGGCTCATCTACCTGCTGGCCGCGATCGGCCTGTCGCTGTCGCCCGGCCCGAACGGGCTGCTGGCGCTGACGCATGGCGCGCTGCTCGGAAGGCGCAAGGCGCTCTACACGATCTTCGGTGGCGTCCTCGGCTTCGTCGTGCTGATCGCGCTGTCGATGTACGGCATCGGCGCACTGCTGCAGGCCTCGGTGGTGTGGCTCACGGTGATGAAGTGGGTCGGCGGCGCCTACCTGGTGTGGCTCGGCATCCAGGTCTGGCGCGCGCCGCCGATCGGCGTGCCGGCCACCGGCGTGGCGGCGCCGCGCAGCGCGGGCTCGCTCTTCCGCCAGGGTGCACTGTCGGCGCTGACGAACCCCAAGGGGCTGCTGTTCTTCGCCGCCTTCCTGCCTCAGTTCGTCGACCCGGCGCGCAGCCTGTGGGTGCAGTTCGCGGTCATGGCCGGCACCTTCGCGCTGGTCGAACTCGTGACCGAGCTGCTGATCGCCAGCCTGGCCCACCGCATCAGCCCGTGGCTGCAGCGCGTGGGGCGGCGCTTCAACCAGGCGTGCGGCGGCACCTTCGCCGCCATCGGCATCGCGCTGCCGCTGCGCAGCTGAGGAGAGCTTCGTGACACGCAGGCTGATCAGTTCCGGTTCCACCTTCGAAGCCGAGATCGGCTACTCGCGCGCCGTCGTCGACGGCGAATGGGTGTTCGTCTCCGGCACCACCGGCTTCGACTACGCGTCGATGACGATCGCCGACGACCTGGCGGCGCAGACCGAGCAGTGCCTGCGCAACATCGGCGCCGCGCTCGAGCAGGCCGGCGCGACGTTCGCCGACATCGTGCGCGTGACCTACGTGCTGCCCAAGGCCGACGATTTCCCGCAGTGCTGGCCCGTGCTGAGACAGTACTTCGGCGAGGTGCGGCCGGCCGCGATGATGATCAGCGCGGGCCTCGCCGACCCGCGCATGAAGATCGAGATCGAGGTCACGGCGCGAAAGCGCGCGGCCTGAGCGGCCGCGCCTGAAGCCGGCGCATCACACCAGCCCGGCCGCACCGACCGCCGCGCCGGCCGCGATCAGCCACACGGGGTTGACCTTGGTGGTGGCCGACACCGCCACGGTGGCGAGCACCAGCGCCCACGCGCTCGGCTTGGTGGCCACCGGCACCGCGAGCACCGTGCCGGCCGACAGCAGCAGGCCGATCGTCACCGGCGCCATGCCGGCGACGAAGGCGCGCACGCCGAGCGTGTCGCGCCGCTTCTGGCCCCAGCGCGTCACGGCCCAGGCCAGCGTCGTGCTCGGCAGCAGGATGCCGGCCAGCGCCACCAGCGCGCCAGGCATGCCGGCGATGGCGTGGCCGACCACCGGCACGAAGAGCAGGTTGGGGCCCGGCGCGGCCTGGGCCAGCGCGACCGAGGCGCTGAACTGGCCGTCGTCGATCCAGTGCCGCTCCTCGACCACGAAGCGTTGGATCTCGGGCGCGACCGCGATCGCGCCGCCGATCGCGAGCATCGAGATCATCAGGAAGTGGGCGAACAGGGCCCACCAGTCGGCCGGCGTCAGCGTGTTCATGCGGGTGCTCTCCGGCCGAGCCACCAGACGGCAAAGCCGACCATCGCGCCGCCCAGCCCGAGCACCAGCCAGGCCATCGGCACGCGCAGCATGCCGATGCCGACCCAGGTGGCCAGCGCCGCGGCCATGCACAGCGCCACCGGCAGCGGGCTCTTCTTCATCGTCGGCGCCAGCTTGACGCCCATCGCGAAGATCAGGCCCGCGGCCACCGCCGCCATGCCGTGCATCGCGCCGGCGACCTGCGGCACGTGCGCGAAACGCGTGTACAGCAGCGCCAGCGCCATCACCACCGCCAGCGGCGCCGCCAGCATGCCGCCCACCGCGGCGACGGCGCCACGCCAGCCGAAGAAGCGGTCGCCGACCATCAGCGACAGATTCACGATGTTGGGGCCGGGCAGCACCTGGCCGATCGACAGCAGCTCGACGAACTGCTCGCGCGTCAGCCAGTGCCGCTTCTCGACCAGCTCGCGCTGCGCCACCGGCAGCACGCCGCCGAAGCCCTGCAGCGCGAGCACGGTGAAGGCGCGGAACAGCTCGCCGGGCGAGCGCGGTTCGGCCTGTGGCGCGGCCTCGGCCGGCGCCGTCAACGCATCACCTTCAAGGCCTCGGGGTTGACGATGTTCGTCGGCTGCTGATTCACGAAGGCCACCACGTTGTCGAACGCGGCGCCGAAGTACTGCTCGTAGGTGTCCTGCTCGACGTAGCCGATGTGCGGCGTGCACACCGCATTCTCCAGGCGCAGCAGCGGGTGGCCCTGCAGGATCGGCTCGCTCTCGAACACGTCCACCGCAGCCATGCCGGGGCGGCTGCGGTTGAGCGCCGACACCAGCGCCGACTCGGCCACCAGTTCGGCGCGCGAGGTGTTGACGAACAGGGCCGTGGGCTTCATGCGCACCAGGTCGTCGAGCGTGACGATGCCGCGCGTCTCGGGCACCAGGCGCAGGTGCAGGCTCAGCACGTCGGACTGCTCGAAGAGGGCCTCGCGGCTCGCGGCCTCCTCGTGGCCGTCGGCCACCGCCTGCTTGCGCGACGCGTCGCGGCCCCAGACCATGACCTTCATGCCGAAGGTCTTGCCGTAGCTCGCCACGCGCTGGCCGATGCGGCCGTAGCCCCAGACGCCGAGCGTGCGCCCGGCCAGGCGCATGCCGATGCTGAAGTTGGGCGGCATCGCGGCGGCCTTCAGGCCCGACTGCTGCCAGGCGCCGTGCTTCAGGTTGCCGATGTACTGCGGCAGGCGCCGCATCGCGGCCATGATCAGGGCCCAGGTCAGCTCGGCCGGCGCCGTGGGGTCGCCCACGCCCTCGGCCACCGCGATGCCCAGGCGGGTGCAGGCCTCGACGTCGATGTGCGGGCCGACGCGCCCGGTCTGGGCGATCAGCTTCAGGCGCGGCAGCTTCTCCAGCAGCTGGCGCGGGAAGGTGGTGCGCTCGCGGATCAGCACCAGCACCTCGGCGTCGCGCAGCCGCACCGAGAGCTGGCCGATGCCCTTGACGGTGTTGGTGAACACCTTGGCGTTCAGGTGCTCCAGCTTGGACGCGCACTGCAGCTTGCGCACTGCGTCCTGGTAGTCGTCGAGGATGATGATGTTCATGGGCCCGCCAGCGGTCTGCACGATTTTGCCTTGGGCGCTACGATCCGCCGCTCTTTTCGAGGAGACACACCAATGACCATTTCGATGCATTCGGCCAGTGCGCCGGTGTTCGGCCGCATGCTCGGCAACCTGCTGGCCTGGCTGGACAAGGCCGAGGCGCATGCCGCGGCCCGCAAGTTCGACGCCGCCAACTACCTGGGCCTGCGCCTGGCGCCCGACATGCTGCCGTTCGTGCGCCAGATCCAGATCGCCAGCGACGGCGCCAAGGGCTGCATGGCGCGTCTGGCCGGTGTGGAGATCCCGAAATGGGAGGACAACGAGGCCAGCATCGCCGACCTGCGCGCGCGCGTCCAGAAGACCATCGACTACGTGCGCAGCTTCGAGGCAGCGCAGATCGACGGCAGCGAAGGGCGCGAGATCGCGGTTCCACGCCGCAGCGGCGAGCCGCTGAAGTTCGACGGCGAGAGCTTCTTGAAGCATTACGCGCTGCCGAACTTCTACTTCCACGTGACCACCGCCTACGCGCTGCTGCGGCATGCCGGCGTCGAGCTGGGCAAGGCCGACTACCTGCGCGGCGGCTGAGGTCGCACGATGCGCTGGCTGCGGCGCGCCAGCCTGCTGCTGCTGGGCCTGCTGGGGCTGGCTGTGGCCGCACTCGGTGCCTACCTGTGGCGCGCGACGCCGGCGCATGGCGGCACGCTGCTGCTGACGGGGCTGAGCGCGGACGTCACGATCGAGCGCGACACGAACGGCATCCCGACGATCCGCGGCGCGAGCCTGGAAGACGTGGCCTTCGGACTCGGCGTCGCCCACGCGCAGGACCGGCAATGGCAGCTCGAGACCCACCGCCGCATCGGCGGCGGCCGGCTGGCCGAGGCCTTCGGCCGGCCCGCGCTGGGCACCGATCGCTTCGTGCGCGCGCTCGGTGTGCGGCGCGCGGCCGCGGCGCAGTGGGAGCGTCTGCAGAAGAGTGAAGGCGACGGCGAGTCGCGGCGCGTGCTCGAGGCCTACACCGCGGGCATCAATGCCTGGCAACGCGAGCAGCTCGGCGCGCGGGCGCCGGAGATGCTGGTGCTGGGCGTGCCGGTGGAGGACTGGACGCCGGTGGACAGCCTGGCCTGGGCGCTGATGATGGCCTGGGACCTGGGCGGCAACTGGAGCACCGAGCTGCTGCGTGCGCGCCTGGCGCTCACGCTGCCGGTGGCGCGCATCGACGAGCTGCTGCCGCCCTACCCGGGCGAGCGCGCGCCGGCCACGGCCGACTACGCGGCGCTGTTCCGCAGCCTGAGGCTGAGCGGGGCGCTGGCCGGCGCCGCCCTGTCGCCGCAGCGCATCGACCAACTGCTCGCGGCCGCGCCGCCGTCGGGGATCGAAGGCGTGGGCTCGAACAACTGGGTGGTGGCTGGCAGCCACACCGCGAGCGGCGCTCCGCTGCTGGCCAACGACCCGCACCTGAAGATCACCGCACCGGCGCTGTGGTACTTCGCGCGCCTGGAGGTCACGGGCGCGCAGCCGCTCAAGGTGGCGGGGGCGACGATGCCCGGCCTGCCGTCGGTGGTGCTGGGGCAGAACGAGCACATCGCCTGGGGCTTCACCAACACCGGGCCCGACGTGCAGGACCTGTACCTCGAGCGCTTCAAGCCGGGCGATCCGATGCAGGTGCAGATGCCCGGCGGGCCCGACCGCTGGGCGCCGCTGGACAGCGTGGTCGAGACGATCCGCATCAAGGGCGAGCCCGACGACCAGCTCGTGGTGCGCGTGTCGCGCCACGGGCCGCTGATCTCGGATGCCGGCGGCGTGGCCGCCACCGTGTCCGGCGACGCAGACCTGGGGATCGCGATGCGCTGGACCGCGCTCGACGCGGACAACGACCCGGTGACGGCCGGGCTGGCCCTGGCGCGCGCGCGCAGCACGGCCGAGTTCCTCGACGCGGCCACG
>DATLIE010000081.1:0-6719 GCA_035539635.1 Burkholderiaceae bacterium | reverse complement strand
CAGCCCCGCGAAGCGCGCCGCCAGCACGTCGCGCGGGCCACCGAGGGCGATCACCATGCGCTCGAAGCGCTCGGCCGCCGCGCCGCTGTCCAGCGCACGACGCGCCAGGCGCTCGCCTTCGGCCGGGCTCGACGCCAGCCCGGTCAAGGCCAGCATCTCGCCGGCCAGCGCCAAGGTCACCGCTTCGAGCCGCGGCTCGCGCGGCCCGCGCCCGGCGAGGAAGGCGATCGCTTCGCGCATCTCCAGCGAGTTGCCGACGGTCGTGCCGAGCACCTCGTTCATGTCGGTGATCAGCGCGCGCGTCGGCAGGCCGGCGCTGCCGGCCACGCCGACGATGCTGGCCGCGAGTTCGCGCGCGGCCTCGACCGTGGGGCAGAACGCGCCGTTGCCGGCCTTCACGTCCATCACCAGGCCCTGCAGGCCGGCGGCGAGCTTTTTCGACAGGATGCTCGCGGTGATCAGCGGCACCGACTCGACCGTGGCCGTGACGTCGCGGATCGCATACAGCCGCCGGTCCGCCGGCGCGACCCGCGCGCTGGCACCGACGATGGCGCAGCCGGCCTCGCGCAGCGTGCGCGTGAGCCGCAGGCGCGACGGCGCCACGTCGTAGCCGGCCAGGCTCTGCATCTTGTCGAGCGTGCCACCGGTGTGGCCGAGGCCGCGGCCGCTGATCATCGGCACGACAGCGCCGCAGGCCGCAACGATCGGTGCCAGCATCAGGCTGACTTTGTCGCCGACGCCGCCGGTGGAGTGCTTGTCGACGATCGGCCCCGGGAGGCGGGCGGTGGACCAGTCGAGCACCTGGCCCGAATGCGTCATCGCGCGCGTGAGCGTGGCGCACTCGTCGCGCGTCATGCCGCGCAGCAGGGTCGCCATCGCGAGCGCGGCCACCTGGCCCTCGCTCCACGAACCGTCGGTCAGTCCGCGCACGAAGGCATCGATCTGCGGCGCGTCGAGCACACGACCGTCACGCTTGACGCGGATGATCTCGGCCGGGGTCATTAGCTCAGTAGCCGGACGTCGCTGCCGCGGCCCCACCCTGCCCCGACAGGACGCGCTCGACGTCGGTGAGCAGCCCGCTGGCGCCGAAGCGCAGCCGCGCCGGGTTGAGCATGCGCACCCCCATCACCTCGCGCGCGAGCGTGAGGTAGCCCGCGGCGTCGGCGACGCTGCGGATGCCGCCCGAGGCCTTGAAGCCGACCGCAGCAGCGCGCGGGTGGGCGGCGATGGTCTCGAGCATCACGCGCGCCGCATCGAGCGAGGCGCCATGCGCTGTCTTGCCGGTGCTCGTCTTCAGGAAGTCGACACCGGCGTCCAGACCGATCCGGCAGGCCTGGCGGATCGCCTCGGGCGCCGGCAGTTCGCCCGACTCGATGATGAGCTTCAGGCGCTGGCCGCGGCAGGCCGAGCGCACCTGCGCGACGAGTTGTGCAGCCGCATCGTCCTGGCCGGACAGCATCGCGCGCCAGGGCAGCACGAGATCCACTTCGTCGCCACCGGCGGCGACGATCGCGCGCGTGTCGGCCAGCGCGCGCCCGGCATCCAGCGCACCGTCGGGAAAGTTGGCCACCGCAGCCACCGCCACGTCGCGCGGCAGTGCGGCGCGCGCCTGCGCGACGAAACGGGGCCACACGCACACGGCGGCCACCTTGCCTTGCGAGCCGACGGCGCGCCGGCACAGCGCGTCGATCGCCGCGTCGTCGTCGCCGTCGTTCAGGCTCGTCAAGTCGAGGCAGTCGAGCGCCAGGCGCGCGGCCTCCAGCTCCGACATCAGCGGCGCACCACGTCCGGCGGCGGCGCGAAGTCGGCCGCCTTCAGCGGGCTGCCCGCGGCGATGTAGGCGCGCAGCACGTCCGCGTCGGTGAAGCCGGTGTCGACATAGCCCGGATGCGTGTTCAGCTTCGGGTAACCGTCGCCACCGGCCGCACTGAAGTTCGGCAGCGCCAGGCGGTACTCACGGCGCGCATCGATCGGCTGGCCGCCGACCTTCGCCTCCTTCAGCACGCCCCCTTCGATCAGCATCTGCACGCCCGAGGTCTGCGGGAAGGCCCCCGAACCCGGCGTCATCTTGGCGATGGCTTCGAGGTACTTCGACAGTTCGGCGCCGGACAGGCGCACCAGCGAGATCTGGTTGGCAAAGGGCTGCACCTTCAGCACGTCGCGGTAGCTCACCTTGCCCGCGGGCAGCGAGTCGCGCACGCCGCCGGCGTTCATGATCGCGAGGTCGGCGCCGGTGCGTTCCTGCATCGCGCGCGCGATCAGGTAGCCGAGGTTGGTCGGCTGCGCGCGCACGCGCGCACGGTCGCCGTCGAACACGCCGACGGTCTCGCCCACCGGCACCGTCAGGCGCGCCTGGCCGTTGTCCTGGAAGGGCTTGAGGAAGTCGCGCACGCCCGCGTCCTCGGCAAGCGCCTCGCCGTAGAGCTTGGGCGGCTGGCCCGAGACGCGCTGCTTCAGGTTGACCGGCAGCAGCTGGTACTTCACCAGCTCGACCTTGCCGCCGTCGATCACGAAGTCGGCACGGCCGACGTACTTGCCCCACTCGTGCGCCTGCACGATCCAGGCGCCGTTCTGACGGTCGGGCGCGCAAGGCTCGCCGGGCTTGTAGGCGTCGTTGCGCCGGTTTTCGGCGCTCATGCACACCGGGTTCTGGCTGTGACCGCCGACGATCAGGTCGATGCCCTTCACCGCACGCGCCATCTCCACGTCGCCCGGCGCGTTGACGCCCGACTTGCCGTCGGTGTAGTGGCCCATGTGGGTGGCCGCGATCACGAAGTCCGCTTTGGCGCGCAGCTCGGGAAGCAGCTTGGCGGCCTCGTCGGCGGGCTTGCGGAACTCGACGTTGGCGATGTTCGAGGCCATCACCATCTTGTGCGTGTCGTCGGTGGTCAGTCCCATGACGGCGATGCGGTAGCCGCCGCGCTCGAAGACGCGGTAGGGCTCGAACATGCGCTGGCCGGTCGTCTTGTTGTAGACGTTGGCCGACAGCAGCGGAAACTTCGACCACTGGCGCTGCTTCTCGAGCACGGCCAGCGGCTTGTCGAACTCGTGGTTGCCGATCGCCGCAGCGTCGTAGCCGAGCAGATTCATGCCCTTGAAGTCGGGCTCGGCGTCCTGCAGGTCGCTCTCGGGCACACCGGTGTTCACGTCACCGCCGTCGAGCAGCAGCACCTGGCCACCGCTGGCGGCGACCTCGGCGCGCACCTTGTCGATCAGGGTCTTGCGCGCCGCGAGGCCGTATTCGCCGTCGCTGTTGGGCCAGAAGCGGCCGTGGTGGTCGTTGGTGTGCAGCACGGTCAGCTTGAGCGGTGCGCGCGGCCCGGTGGCGCAGCCGGCCAGCAAGGCGCTGGCGGCCGCGACGATCAGCAGTCGGTGGTTCATCGTGGGGGTCTCCAAGAAGTTGCGATCATGCCAAGGCCGGCACCACGGCCGCCAGCAGCTGGGTGGCGCGCTGGCCAGCGGCCTGCGCAGCCGACAGCGTCTGGGCATGGCTGAGCGGCTCGCTGTCCAGGCCTGCGGCCAGGTTGGTGATCATCGACAGCGCCAGCACGCGCATGCCGGCATGGCGCGCCAGGATGGTTTCGGGCACCGTGCTCATGCCCACCGCGTCGGCACCGAGCGTGCGCAGCATCCGAATCTCGGCCGGCGTCTCGAACTGCGGCCCCAGCATCCACGCGTACACGCCCTCGTGCAACGGCTGGTGCAGGCGTGCGGCCACCGCATGCGCGATGCGGCGCAGCGGCGGGTCGTAGGCGTCGCGCAGGTCGACGAAACGCTGCGAGCCCGGCTCACCGTGCAGCGGCGTGCGCTGCACCATGTTCAGGTGGTCGGACACCAGCATCAGCGAACCGGTGCCCATCGCCGGCTTCAGGCTGCCCGCCGCGTTGGTCAGCAGCAGCATTCCGACGCCGAGCGCCGCCAGGGTGCGGATCGCGCCCTTCATCGCGTCGGCACGGCCGTCCTCGTAGGTGTGCTGACGGCCCGCCAGCACGGCCACCGGCGTCGCGCCGATGCTCCCCAGGCGCAGCACGCCCGCGTGGCCGGCGACGCCGACTTCCGGGAACGCCGGCAGGTCGCCATAGGCGATGTCCGTGGCCCCAGAGACGGCGTCCATCACGCCGTTCCAACCGGAACCGAGCACCACCGCCACGCGCGGTGGTTGCGGACCCATGCGTTGCCGGATCGCGCCAAGGCTCGCCTGCACGGCGTCGTCGATGGGGGTCATTTCAGGTGTCCTGGTCCGAAGCTGGCAGGCAGCAGCTCGCCGAGCGTGAAGCGTTGCTGGAGTCCGTGTTCAGGGTGGGCGACGAAGACCGGCGTGTCGGGCGCGCCGAACTCGCGCAGGCGCTGGCGACAGCCGCCGCAGGGCGTCACCGGATGCGTGCCCCCGGCCAGCACCAGCACCGCACGCAGGTGACGCCCGCCCGCCAGCACCATGTTGCCGATGGCACCGGCCTCGGCGCACTGGCTTTGCGGGTAGGCCGCGTTCTCGACGTTGCAGCCGGCATGGATGCGGCCCGCGTCGTCGAGCAACGCGGCCCCGACAGGGAACTGCGAATACGGCGCATGGGCCTGCGCACGCGCTGCGGTGGCCGCGGCCAGCATCTCGTTCACACGACCGTCGACGGACGTCATCAGCGCTCCTTCAGGTAGGGCGTGCCCAGCGCCTTGGGTGCGTAGGCGCGGCCGATGAAGCCGGCCAGCAACACGACCGTCAGCACATAGGGCAAGGCCTGCATGGCCTGCACCGGCACCGCGCCACCGCCCAGCCAGGCCGGCAGGGCGGCGCCCTGCAGGCGGATCGCGAGCGCGTCGAGAAAGCCGAACAGCAGGCAGGCCAGCAAGGCGCCGAGCGGATGCCATTTGCCGAAGATCATTGCCGCCAGCGCCATGTAGCCGCGGCCGGCGGTCATGTTGGGGATGAACTGCGGATTCAACGCCAGCACCAGGTAGCAGCCGGCCAGCGCGGCCAGCACGCCGTTGCCCGCGAGCGCCAGGTAGCGCATGCCGAGCACCGACACGCCGGCGGCGTCGACCATGGCCGGGTTCTCGCCGGTGGCGCGCAGGCGCAGCCCGAGGCGCGTGCGGTACAGCAACCACCAGACACCGACCACGAGCGCGAGCGCGAGGTAGACCAGCGCGGTGTGCCCGAACAACCCCGCGACCACCGGGCCGACGACGGGCAGCGTGCCGAGTGCGGCGCCGATACCGACGAACCAGGGTTCGAGGCGCACCGCGTCGGGGATCGGCGGGGTCTGGCCGCCCTGCTGGAACCAGGCGATGCCGAGCACCACGGTCAGGCCGGCCGCGGTCATCGTGATCGCCATGCCCATCACGACCTGGTCGCCGCGGTGGCTGACGCAGGCGAAGCCGTGCAGCATCGACAGCGCCAGGCCGATCGCGATCGCCGCGCCCACCGCCAGCGTCAGCGAGCCGGTGCTCGCGGCGACGCTGGCGGCGCCGAAGGCGGTGGCCAGCATCTTGCCCTCGAGGCCGAGGTCGATCACGCCCGAGCGCTCGGACAGCGTCCCCGCGAGCGCGCACAGGATCAACGGTGTGGCCACGCGCAGCGTCGACGCGAGCACGGTGCCCAGGGTCAGCGCGAAGTCATCCATGCGCCGTCGCTCCCGATGCAGCCGGCAACGCCGCCGTGCCGCGAACCGCCCACCACGCACGCGCCAGCCAGGGCGCCGCCACCTGGGCCATCGCGCCGGCGAACAGCACGATCAGGCCCTGCAGCGTGAACACCATGTCGCGCGAGAAGCCCTGGATCTCGAACGCCAGTTCGGCTCCGCCCTGGTAGAGCGCGCCGAACAGCAGCGCGGCCAGCGCGATGCCGATCGGGTGGTTGCGCCCGATCAGCGACACCGCGATGCCGGTGAAGCCGGCACCGGCGACGAACTCGGCGATCAGGCGGTTGTGCACGCCGGCGATCTCGTTGATCCCCACCAGCCCGGCGAGCGCACCCGAGATCGCCATCGCGATCACGATTTGCACGCGCGGCCGGATGCCGGCGTAACGCGCCGCGTCGGGCGAATGGCCCACCGTGCGCAGCGCATAGCCCGGCTGCGAGCGCCACAGCAGCAGCCAGGTGCCGACCAGGGCGGCGGCAGCGAGCAGTACGCTGGCGTTGAGCGGCGTGTGCGGCCAGGCGATGCCCAGCGCCGCCAGCCACTCGTGCACGCCCGGCAACTGCGCCGCGGGGCCAAACGCGCGCGTCTCGGGCGACATGTTGCCCGGCTCCTTGAGCTGGTTGACCAGCAGGTAGATCAGCAGCGCCGAGGCGATGAAATTGAACATGATCGTCGTGATGACGACATGGCTGCCGCGGTAGGCCTGCAGCACGCCGGGCACCGCGGCCCACAGCATGCCAAAGGCCATGGCGACGAGCACCATCGCGGGCAGCAGCAGCCAGGCCGGCCACGACGCGCCGAAGGCCAGCCCGACCAGGGCCGCGCCGAGCCCGCCCAACATCGCCTGCCCCTCGGCACCGATGTTGAACAGCCCCGCGTGGTAGGCCACAGCGACCGCCAGGCCGGTGAAGACGAAGGTGGTTGTGTAGTACAGGGTGTAGCTGATGCCGCCGGCGCTGCCGAAGGCACCCTTGATCAGCAGCAGCAGCACCTGCAGCGGGCTCTGGCCGATCGCCAGCAGCACGATCGCCGACACCGCGAACGCCAGGCCGAGGTTGAACAGCGGCAGGACGATCAGGTCGATCC
>DATLIE010000080.1:0-3091 GCA_035539635.1 Burkholderiaceae bacterium | reverse complement strand
CTCGCCGCTCTCGCCCGCCGGCACGACGCCACGCCAGCCGCGCCACGCGAGCGCGCCGCCGAGCATGATCAGCAGCGCACCGAACAGGCCCGGCACGAGGCCCGGCGCGGTGTACAGCGTCGCGCCCATCGAGTCGAAACGCTCCATGCGCCAGGCCGCGACCACGATCACCAGGCCGAACACCATCCAGCCCACCCCGCCACGCAAGTCGGAGCGGGCGGCTTCACCGCCCCGGGTCACTGCGGCTCCTCGTCAGGGCTTCGGAATGCCCACCGTGTCCGGCGAGACCTTGGCCTTGCCGGCGGCCTGCTGCGTCCAGGCGTAGGCCTGGATCGCCGGAAACACCGCGTTCTGCGCCGCGTCGCCAGCCATCGGCGCGAACAGCGCGCCGCGACCTTGGGCGTACTTCTTCAGCGCCTCGTTGTTGGCCATCTGCGAGGCCCACACCTTGTCGAGCGTGGCCGTCACCTCGGCCGGCACGCCCTTGGGCACGAAGATGCCGAAGTAGTTGATCGGGTCCTTGAAGCCCGGAATGAACTGCGACAGCGGCGGCACGACGCCGAAGCCTTCGATCTCGAGCGGCTTGTCGCCCACCACCGCCAGCGGGCGGATCTTCTTGGCGCGGATCATGTCGGTCTGCTCGGCCGCGAGTTGCGTCGTGACCTGCGTCTCGCCCGACACCGTGGCCACCACCGCCGGGTTGCCGCCGTCGTAGGTGACATGCTTGTAGCTGATGCCCGCGCCGCGCGCGATCGCCTCGATCGCCGCATGCCCGCTCGAATTGACGCCCGCGGTGGCCACCGCCACCGACCCGGGTTTGGCCTTCATCGCGTCGAGCAGATCCTTCATGGTCTTGTACGGCGTGTCGGCATTGACGCCGACCACCGCGATGTGCGCGACGTTGAGGTACATGTTCCAGTCCTTGGCGCTGGTATCGACCATGCCCAGCACCTTGTAGGTGCCCAGGTCCTTGGCCGCGCCCGCCGCCCAGGTGTAGCCGTCCTTCGGCGCTTCCATCGCGTTCTTGGTGCCGACCGAGCCCGAGGCGCCAGGCTGGTTCAGGATCACGACCTTCTGGTTCAGCGCCTTCTCGATCTCGGCCGCGGTGACGCGCGTCACCTGGTCGGTCGAGCCGCCCGCCGCCCAGGGCACGATGATCGTGATCGGCTTGTTCGGTTGCCACTGCGCTTGGGCCGTCAAGGCGCTGGCAAACAGGGCCGCGGCCAGCGCAGCCTTCGGGAACGAGGTCAGGGGCATCGTCGTCTCCTGGTTAATTCACCGAATGGTGAATCAGGCCGCGCGCTCAGTCCCTCAGGACATACCCGAGGATCACGTCGCACATGTGCGAGAGCCGCTCGCTCTTCGCCTTGGGCGACATCAGGTTGCGCCCGAAGATCGCCGACAGCGTGTGGTTGTTGCCGAGGTAGAAGTAAGACAGCGCGGCGATCGAGATGTAGAGCTGCATCGGGTCGATGCCGCCGCGGAACACCCCCTGCGCGCGGCCGCGCTCGAGCACCTCGCCCAGGGTCTCGATCAGCGGCGTGTTGAGCTGGCGCGCCCGCTTCGAGCCTTCGAGGTGGCGCGCGCGATGCAGGTTGGCACTGTTGAGCAGCGTCAGGAACTCCGGGTGCTCGAGGTAGTAGTTCCAGGTGAACTCGGTCAGCCTGCGCACCGCCTCGGCCGGCGGCAGGTCGGTCAGGTGCAACTGCTGTTCGGCTTCGCGGATGCTGCGGTAGGTATCCTCCAGCACCGCAAGGAACAGGCTGTCCTTGTTCTCGAAGTAGTAGTAGATCAGGCGCTTGTCCACGCCGGCGCGCTCGGCGATGCTCTCCATGCGCGCGCCCCCGAGGCCGAGTTCGGCGAACTCGTCGCGCGCCGCCACCAGGATCGCCTGCTGCGAACGGTCGGCGTCGCGCGAGCGGGCGTCGAGGGCGGGTGGCTTGCGCGTCATGGAACAATAATTCCCTAATTGGTGAATTGTGTCCAGCCCGGCGAACCCGCGCCGCCGCGCTGGCGACAATGCGCGGAGATGAGCACCGACCCGACCGCCCCGGACGAGGCCGCCCCGCGCCGCCCGGTGCGCAGCTACGTGCTGCGCGCCGGCCGGATGGGCAGCGGGCAGACCCGGGCCCTGGCCGACCTGGGGCCGCGTTTCGTGCTGCCCTTCACCGGCCAAGGCCTCGATTCGGCGCAAGTGTTCGGCCGGCGCGCGCCCCTGATCGTGGAGATCGGCTTCGGCATGGGGCAGGCCACGGCCGCGATCGCGACGGCGAGGCCCGACGACAACTTCCTCGGCATCGAGGTGCACGAGCCCGGCGTCGGTGCGCTGCTGCAGCGCATCGCCGAACGCAACTTGTCCAACCTGCGCATCGTCCGCCACGACGCCGTGGCGGTGCTGGCGTCGATGATCGCGCCCGGCTCGCTGGCCGCAGTGCACGTCTATTTCCCCGACCCCTGGCCGAAGAAGCGTCACTGGAAGCGGCGCCTGATCCAGCCGCCGTTCGTGGCCCTGGTCGCGTCGCGCCTCGCGCCCGGCGGCCTGCTGCACTGCGCGACCGACTGGCAACCCTATGCCGAGCAGATGCTCGAGGTGCTGTCGGCCGAGCCCCTGCTGGTCAACACCGCAGACGGCTATGCGCCACGCCCGGCGTGGCGCCCCGAGACCAAGTTCGAGCGCCGCGGCCTTGCGCTCGGCCACGGCGTCTGGGACCTGCTGTTCCGCCGCGTCTAGGTCCGCGACTTGCGGTACGGCTCCTCGAAATCGATGAAGTCCTGCTCGGCCAGCGCCTCGCGAACCCAGGCCGCCACACCGGGCGCGGCCCAGACGCGCTCCGCATAGGCCTGTGCCTCGCTCGACAGCGGCAGGCCGTACGTGCGTACCCGCGAGACGACCGGCGCATAGAAGGCGTCGACGATGCCGAAGCGGCCGAACAGGAAAGGCCCGCCGCTGGCGGCGAGTTGTTGCAGCCACATGGCGTCGATACGCGCCAGGTCGGCACGCACCGCGGCCTGCTCGGCCAGCACGCGCGCACCGACGTCCGGCAGCGAGGCCTCGATGTTCATCACGCAGTGGCCGCGCAGGGCCGAGAAG
>DATLIE010000079.1:0-4834 GCA_035539635.1 Burkholderiaceae bacterium | reverse complement strand
GAACATGCGCCACTGGGCTGCGCCGGTGAAGCGCTACATCGACGAATGCCTGGCCGGCACCACCGGAGCGCGCGGCAAGGACTTCAACATGCGCTGGATCGCGAGCATGGTGTCCGACGTGCACCGCATCCTGAGCCGCGGTGGCATCTTCCTGTACCCGTGGGATGCGCGCGAACCCGACAAGCC
Source organism: Burkholderiaceae bacterium (assembly GCA_035539635.1). Taxonomy (GTDB): domain Bacteria; phylum Pseudomonadota; class Gammaproteobacteria; order Burkholderiales; family Burkholderiaceae_C; genus CADEEN01. The sequence goes on along the minus strand of DATLIE010000079.1, from coordinate 4,648 downwards.
GGGCAAGCTGCGACTGATGTACGAGGCCAACCCGATGGCCTTCATCGTCGAGCAGGCGGGCGGTGCGGCCACCAACGGACAGCAGCGGATCCTCGACCTGATGCCGGGCAAACTGCACCAGCGCGTGAGCGTGATCCTGGGGTCGAAGAACGAGGTCGAGCGGGTGACCTCGTACCACGGCGAGGCGACCTGAGGTCCGCCGTGCGGGCCGCAACAAACGAAACGCAGCGCGAACCGGCGTTGAAACGGTGCCTTCCTACAGTCCCTGACATGGCGACACGTTGTCGCCATCGACAACTCAGGAAACCAAAGGAACCACCATGCAGAAGTTCGCCACTGCCGCCCTCGCCGCCGTCTTCGCAGTCTTCGCCGCGCCTGCCTCTGCTGCGATCGTCGTGCACGACATCATCGTCCAGCGCTCGATCTGGGTGCAGCTGATGGGCCTGCTGGGTTACTGAGCCCGGGCCGGACGGGCGCGACAATGCGCGCATGATCCTCTACGGCATCCCCAACTGCGACGGCGTCAGGAAGGCGCGCGCCTGGCTTGCCGAGCGCGGCATCGAGTACACCTTCCACGACTTCAAGAAGGACGGGCTGCCGCCGACGAACCTCGACAACTGGATCCTGGCGGCGGGTTGGGAACAGGTGCTCAACCGCAAGGGAACCACCTGGCGCCGCCTCGATGAGGAGACGCGCGCGGGAGTCACCGATCCCGCCTCGGCGCGCGCCCTGATGCGCGTCCACCCCAGCCTCGTCAAGCGCCCGGTGATCGAGTGGGGCGACGGCCGCATCACCGTCGGCTTCGACCCGGCGCGCTGGTAGCGCGCTAGGGCTTGTTCAGCACCTTGGTCACCGCCACGCCGCGCAGCCGGTGTGCGCGCGGCAGGTCCGCGCCGAGCAGCGGGCGCAGGTAGTCCATGAAGGCCGGGGTCACGTCGTTGCCGGCATCGGCGATGAACGCATCGTCCATCACGCGCGTCTTGGCGGCCACCGCCTCCAGCGGCTGCAGCACCAGGTCGATCGCGTAGTCGCCGATGCGGCGGATCGCGACCGAGCCGTTGCGGTCGCCGAGCAGCGCGAACTGCACCGCGCGCTGGCCCACCTCGCGTGCCTCGCGCGCGTCGACGTCGCTGACGCAGCCGAGAAAACTGCGCTGCAGGTAGCCGAAGGTGTCGCCGCGCACGCGCTTGATGCCCAGCTTGTCCTTGATCGCGTCGCACAGCAGGTCGGCCAGCGCGCCGGTGCCCGACAGCTGCACGTTGCCGTGCGCGTCGCGCTCGACCGACTTGGCCAGCTGCGCGGCGATCGGTTCGCCCGACGCGTCATGGATGCCCTCGCTCACCGCCACCACGCAGCGCCCCAGGCGCGCGTGCACGGCCTTCACGTCGGCGAGGAACTTGTCGGTGTCGAACACGCGCTCGGGCAGGTAGATCAGGTGCGGGCCGTCGTCGGGCTGGGTGCGCGCCGCCGCCGCCGCCGCGGTCAGGAAGCCGGCATGGCGACCCATCACCACGGCCACGTACACGCCGGGCAGCGCCGCGTTGTCCAGGTTGGCGCCGGCAAAGGCCTGCGCGACGAAACGCGCGGCCGAGGCGAAGCCGGGCACATGGTCGTTGCCCATCAGGTCGTTGTCGATCGTCTTCGGGATGTGGATCGCGCGCAGCGCATGGCCGGCCTTGGCGGCTTCCTCGGCCACGATGCGCACGGTGTCCGACGAGTCGTTGCCGCCGATGTAGAAGAAGTGCGTGATGCCATGCGCGCGCAGCACGGCGAGCATCTTCTGGCAGTAGGCCAGGTCGGGCTTGTCGCGTGTGGAGCCGAGCGCCGACGCCGGCGTGGCGGCCACGCGCTCGAGGTGCTCGGTGGTCTCCTGCGCCAGGTCGACCAGGTCCTCGTTGATCACGCCGCGCACGCCGTGGCGAGCGCCGACGATGCGCTCCACCTGCGCGTAGCGCCGCGCCTCCAGCACCGCCCCGACGAGCGACTGGTTGATCACCGCCGTGGGGCCACCGCCCTGGGCGATGAGGATGCGGTAAGGGCCGGTGCTCGTCATGGTGCGGGTCTCCTGCGCGACAGCCCCATTGTGCAAGCGCCGCCAGAATCGGGCCATGGGAACGCTCTACCTCGTGCGCCACGGTCAGGCTTCCTTCGGCGCGGCAGACTACGACCAGCTGAGCGCCCTCGGGCAGCGCCAGTGCGAGCGCCTGGGCGCCTGGTTCGCGGCGCGTGGCGTGGCCTTCGATGCGGTGCTCACCGGCACGCTGAAGCGCCATGCGCAGTCGCTCGCGGCCATCGAGACCGGGCTCGGCACGCGCCGCGAAGCCCAGGCCTGGCCGGGCCTGAACGAGTACGACAGCGAGGCCGTCGTGCGCGCGGTGCACGCGGGCGCGCTGCCCGCGCCCGACACGCCCGAGGCGGTGCGACAGCACTTCCGTCTGCTGCGCCGGGGGCTCGCGGCCTGGATGGCCGGCGAGGTGCAACCCGCCGGCCTGCCCGCGCATGCCCAATGGGTGGCCGGCATCGTCGCCGCGCTCGACCATGTGCGCACGCAACATGCCGACGGCGACGTGCTGGTCGTCTCCAGCGGCGGCCCGATCTCGCATGCGGTGGGCCATGTACTCGGCCTCGCCGCCGACGCGGTGATCGACCTGAACCTGCACCTGCGCAACAGCGCGCTGACCGAGTTCAAGGTGGGGCCGAAGCGGCACACGCTGATCGCGTTCAACGCCCTGCCCCACCTCGACGCACTGCCCGCCCCCGAACACGCGGCCTGGGTCACCTACGCCTGAGGCGACCCCCGCGCCGCGTTGCGGCTACGCTTGCGTCATGGACTGGCCCACCCGACTGCCGCTGATCGCGATCCTGCGCGGCATCAGACCCGACGAGGCGATCGAGCACGCGCAGGCGCTGGTCGATGCCGGCTTCGATGCGATCGAGATCCCGCTCAACTCGCCCGGCTGGGCGCTCTCGGTGCGTCGTGTCGCCGACGCCCTCGGTGAGCGCGCGCTGATCGGCGGCGGCACCGTGCTGCGCAACGAGGACGTTGACGCGCTGGCGGCGGCGGGCGGCAAGCTGGTCGTGACGCCGAACACGCGCCCGTCGCTGATCGCGCACGCGGTGCAACGCGGCCTGCTCGTGGCGGCCGGCTTCGCGACGGCGAGCGAGGCCTTCGACGCGCTCGACGCGGGTGCCCAGGCGCTCAAGCTCTTCCCCGCCACCACCTACGGCCCGGGCCACGTGAAGGCGCTGCGCGCCGTGCTGCCGCCGGTGCCGATGTTCGCCGTGGGCGGCATCACACTGGAGAACCTGGGCGAGTACCTGCGCGCCGGCTGCATCGGCGCCGGGCTGGGCAGCGACCTCTACCGGCCGGGGCAGGACAGCGCGCGCACCGCCGCACAGGCGCATGCCTTCGTCGCGGCCTACCGCGCAGCGCAGGGACGCACCGCCGCCTGATCGCGCCCGCTCAGGCCCCGATCGAGAACAGGCGCGCGTTGTTGACCGCGTAGATGCGCCCGTCGGCGCCCACCGCCGTCGGCGTGTACGACTGCGCGTAGCCGTTGTTCATGCGGATGCGCTGCTGCAGCGTGTTGGTCGGAAGGTGCCAGCGATAGAGGTAGCCGTCCTCGTTGTTCATCAGCACCGAACTCGTCACCGGATCGACGGCCGCAGTGTTGATGCACCACTCGGTCCTGCCGCCGCCGTAGTTCTCGTCGGCCGTCGGGCTCAGCACGGTGATCACCTCGCGCATCACGAAGGTGCTCGAGAAGCGGTCGACCTGCGAGTCGTTGGGGTCGACGATGGCGACGCGGTGCTGGCCGTCGCCGGTGCCGACGCCGCCGTAGCTGTTGTACTTCAGCGCCAGCAGGTAGTTCGACGTGCCGGTGTACTGCGGCAGCATCGCGCGCGGCACGATCGACGCCGTGTTGTCCCAGCCGAAGCCACCGGGCACACCGGCCGGCACGAGGCCGGCGTCGAACTGCAGCAGCCAGCCGCGGAAGTTGTGCGCCGGCGCGTTGGCCTCGAGCACGCCGATGTAGACACGGCCGTCCGGTCCGACCGTCGGCGACGAACTCGCGTTGTCGTTGACCCAGGCCGGCGTGCCGGACAGTGGATCGATCAGCGAGCGGCTCGCGATCGTCGCCAGCGTCGTGCTGTCCAATGCCAGCAAGCGCCCCGAGGCTCGGCCCCCCGCGGCCGGCACGTTGTTGACCACGACGTACAAGGTGCCGCCGTCGGGCGAGAGCGCCGGCGCGCTGTTGGTCGCCGTCTTGACCAGCGCCGCGTCACTCGCCGCCGTGGCTGCAGCGACCCAGCGCCCACTGCCGTCGGCCGCGATGCGCGCGATGCCGCCCACCAGGCCGGCCGGGTTGCTGCCGGTGACGGTGAAGCCGAAGTAGGTGTTGCCCTGGCTGTCGGTGGTCAGCGGCGTGTTGATGAACACCGCGCCGTCGTAGGTGCCGGGTGCCGCCGCGTAGGCCGCGTCGCCATAGAAGACCACGGTCTGCTCGAGGCCACTGCCGGCATTGGGCGTGGCGCGCAAGCGCACGCGGCCACCCGCCATCGGCATCGCCACGCGGCCGTCCGATGTGAGTGCCGGGTTGTAGCTCGGCACCCACGCGTGCGGCGGCAGGCGGTAGTCGCTGTCCAG
>DATLIE010000078.1:0-21990 GCA_035539635.1 Burkholderiaceae bacterium | reverse complement strand
CGACGGCGGTGATGGTGGCCAGCAGGCCAGGACGCTGGCGAAGGATGTTCTTGATCTTCATGGTGGGCTCCCTCAAGGATGGGTGGACGTGGAAACAGAAGCGGTCGACAGGAATTCGTGCAGGCGCGCGCGCAGCGGCGCCGCCCAGGCTGCGTCGCGGCCTTGCCGGTAGCCGAGCGGCCATCCGGTGCGGCCGTCGAACAAGGCCAGCTCGGCCTGTACGCCGGCGGCATTCAGGCGGTGATGGAAGGCCTGCGTCTCGTCGCGCAGCGGGTCGTCGGCCGCGGTGATCAGCAGCGCGGGCGGCAGGCCGGCCAGGCGCATCGAGCGGCCGGGCACGGCGTAGGGGTGCTGCACGTCGTCGCAGCGCGCCAGGTAGGCCTGCCAGCCGTCGGTGCAGCGGCAGCCGACGGGGCCTTCGCGCGCGTCGCGCTGCGAGGCGGTGGCGATGCAGGGGTCGAGCATCGGCGACAGCAGGATCTGGCCGGCAAGTTCAGGCCCGGCGCGGTCGCGCGCGACCATGGCGACTGCGGCAGCGATGTTTCCGCCCGCGTCTTCGCCGGCCACGTACAGCGGCGCGTGCGGGCCGGCCAGGCGGCGGCGCCGGCGCAGCCCTTCCCCGCGGCCGTCGAGGCCGGCTACGACGCATTGCAGTGGCTCGGGCGCCAGCGCCGCCGCCTGGCCGGCCCGCACGCGCCGCTCTACGTGGCCGGCGCCAGCGGGTAGTCGAGCGAGACCACGGCCGCACCGGCATTGACCAGCAGATTGGCGACGGCCACACCGTCGTCGAGCGTGCCGCCCACGAAGGCGCCGCCGTGCAAGTGCAGCACCAGCGGCGTGTCGTCGTGCCGCGCGGTGGCGGGGTAGATGCGGGCGGTCAGCGTGCGGCCGTCCGGCCGCACGACCTGGTCGTCGTGCGGTGGGGTGTCGGGAGGCAACGGCCTGAGTGGGCGAGGGGGCATTGCGGGTCGGTCCGCCAGCGGCGGTGTGGTCTCATGCTGCAATGCGGCAAAGATAGGTGGGCGGGGCGATTAGAAAAAGAGCCGTTCCGCTCCCGCGGTGTTTCAGCCGGCGCAACAATCGCTGGCGCCGATCAAGTTCGACAGGCGCGTCACGAGCGCGCCAGGAGGGGTCCGCGATGGACAAGTTCGCTGCAATGCAGGCCTTCGTGCGCGTGGTCGAGGCCGGCACCTTCACCAAGGCCGCCGACTCGATGGGCCTGCCCAAGCCCACGGTGACGCGCGCAGTGCAGTCGCTGGAGGCGCAACTGCAGACCAAGCTGCTCAACCGCACGACGCGGCGCGTCACCGTCACCCCCGACGGCGCGGCCTACTACGACCGCGCGCTGCGCATCCTCGGCGAGATGGACGAGCTGGAGTCGAGCATGACCCACGCCAAGGCCAACCCGCGCGGGCGCCTGCGCATCGACGTCGGCGCCGCCGTTGGGCGCCTGCTGCTGGTGCCGGCGCTGGCCGACTTCCACGCCCGCTACCCCGACATCCAGATCGACCTCGGTGTCAGCGACCGGCCGGTGGACCTGATCGGCGAGAACGTGGACTGCGTGCTGCGGGCCGGCGAAGTGACCGACCAGTCGCTGGTGGCGCGACGCATCGGCGACTTCCACCTGATCATGGCGGCGTCACCGGACTACCTGAAGCGCCATGGCACGCCGCGCCACCCGAACGAGCTGGACAACGGCACGCACCGCGCGGTGAACTACTTCTCGCACCGCACCGGGCGGCCGTTCTCGTACACCTTCACCAAGGGCAACGAGCGCATCGAACTCGACATGCCGCATGTGCTGTCGGTCAACGACTCGAGCGCGGAGCTGGCGGCTGGGCTGGTGGGGCTGGGCATCGTGCGCACCACCACCTTCGAGGCGCAGCCGCACTTCGCGAGCGGCGAGCTGGTGCCGCTGCTGCTGGACTGGTGCGCGGACTCGATCCCGATCTACGTCGTGTACCCGCCGAACCGGCACCTGTCGACCAAGTTGCGCGTGTTCGTCGACTGGGTGGCGGACCTGTTCGCGCGCAGCCAGCCGATCCTGCGCCGCTGCGGCATGCCCGCGCCGCCGGGGGCGGAGGGCGACTTCGTGTGCCCGATGGCGGAAGAGGCGGGCGCCAAGTCGATCGCGCAGCCGGCGTAGGGGGCGCTATCTCGCTGGAAGCGGCGGGCGGTTCTTCCGGTAGGAGTTCTTGACCGCGATCTTTCCGTCGCGGAAGGTGAAGACGTCGCATCCATGGACCTCGACGCGGGAGCCGTCCGCGCGTGTCCCGGTGAACGTCCACTCCGACACCCCGCGGTCGCCGCACACGAAGTGGCGAGGGGAGAGCCACTGCGCGTCGGAATAGGTCTTCCACACGTCGCAGAACGCGGCCCGGACGGCCTGCCTGCCGACGTACGAGGCTCCGCAGACGTCAGGCCCGGCGGACGCTTCGAACACGCAGTCGTCCGTCATGAAGCCCATCAGCGCGTCGGCATCGTGGCGGTTGAAGGCGTCGGCGAAGGCCTGCAAGACTGCAACGGTGATCATCATGACTTGTAGAACGCCTCGACCTTGCCCTTGAGCTTGATCAGCATCGGCGAGCCCTTGCGGTCGAGCGCGCGACCGGCGGGCACTTTCACCCAGCCCTCGCTGATGCAGTACTCCTCGACGTCGACGCGCTCCTTGCCGTCGAGGCGGATGCCGATCGGGTGCTCGAAGACGGCGGGGATGTGGAAGGGGCTGGCCGGGTCTGTCGCCAGGCGGTCGGGCACGGGTGGTGCGGGAGGCGTAGTGCTCATCGAGGCCGTCCGGTGGGTCGTGTTAACTAGCGCATTGTCGACCGATGCTGGTCCCTTGCGGTCAGTGCCGTCGTCGGACTGGGCGGCCGCTACGCAACGACAGCTTCCGGTGGCCGGCGGCGGGCGTGCTCACGCTGACTGCCGCCAAGAAGTCGTTGGTTGTCGGTGACCAGCATTGGATCGAACGGCGGCTGCATGAGGTGCTGCGGCCGTAGGCGGCAGAGCACCGCTTACCGGCGGCGTGCGCCACAACGGATCGAGGCCTGCTGACCTTCATGTCGTCACAGTTTGAACACCGCCACGGCCTGCACCAATTGCTGCGCCTGGCCCTTCAGGCTCTCTGCGGCGGCGGCGCTCTCTTCGACCAGCGCGGCATTCTGCTGCGTCGCCTGGTCCATCTGGCTCACCGACTGGCCCACTTGCTGCACGCCATCGCTCTGCTCGGCGCTGGCCGAAGTGATCTCGGCCACGATGTCGCTCACGCGCTGGATCGAGCCGACGATCTCACCCATGGTCTTTCCAGCCTGGTCTACCAGCACCGTCCCTTGCTCGACGTGATCGACGCTGCGGCCGATCAGGGTCTTGATCTCCTTGGCGGCTTCGGCGCTGCGCTGTGCGAGGCTGCGCACTTCCGATGCCACGACGGCGAAGCCACGGCCTTGTTCACCCGCACGGGCGGCTTCAACGGCCGCGTTCAGCGCCAGGATGTTGGTTTGGAAGGCAATGCCATCGATGACACCGATGATGTCGCCGATCTTGCGGCTGCTGTCGCTGATGCCTTGCATCGTAGTGACCACTTTGCCAACCACATCCCCGCCTTGTGCGGCCACTGCAGAGGCTTCCAGCGCCAGCTGATTCGCCTGCTTGGCGCTGTCGGCGTTGTTGCGTACGGTGGTGCCCAGTTGTTCCATCGTCGCGGCCGTCTGCTGCAGCGCGCTGGCCTGTTCTTCAGTACGGCCCGACAGGTCCTGGTTGCCCTGGGCAATCTGTCCGCTTGCCGTGGCCACGCTCTCCGCGTTCTGGCGCACGTTGCGCACAACCTTCTGCAGGCTGACCTGCATGGCAGCCAGACGCGACGTCAGGCTGGCGTGGTCACCGGTTGCGACAGCAATTGGCTGTGTCAGGTCACCGTCGGCGATGGCCGAGGCGATGCGCGTGGCTTCGGCAGGCTCCCCGCCGAGCTGCCGCGTGATGCTGCGGGTGACCAACAGCGCCAGACCGAGGGCCACGGCGACAGACAGCACGGCGCCGGCAATCATCGTGGTACGCGCGAAACCGTACACGTTGTCGCTGTTCACGCCCGCGTCGAGGGCGCCCTTGTGATTGAGGTCGATGTCCTTGAGCAGGGTCGCCGCTGCGCGGTGGTACAGCTGGTACGACTCGCCGAACATCAGCTTCTTGGCCTCTTCGTTCTCGTTCTTGCGCGACAGGGCCTTCAACCTGTCATGCACCTGCAGGTACGCCTTCCAATCGGCTGCAAATGCCTCGTAGATCTTGCGTTCCTCGTCGCTGCTGATCAGCTTGACGTAGGACTCCCGCAGCTTCTCGAAGTCGGCCAGCTTGGCGGCCAAGCGCTGCTCCACGTCGGCCATGCCGCTGTCGTCGGTGGTCAGAATGTGGCGCAGTTCGAGGACGCGGAAATCCGACTTGGCGGTGTTCATCTGCGCAAGCACTTCCACGCTCGGCAGCCAGTTCGTGTTGATCTCCACGGTGGCTGCGCGCATGTTGCCCATGCTCCATAACCCGGCGCCCGCAAGGGCTAGCAGAAGCACTATCAGCGTGCCGAAGCTTACGGCCAGGCGAAGCCCGACCTTGACGTTTGCAAACATTCGCCGTGTCCCCAATGAGTGGTGCGCATATCGGATCGAAGCGGACTTGCGCAGTGGGCCGCCTGATGTGCTTCACGAGGAATCTACGGTCGTTGGTCAGCAGGCAATCTTTGGAAATGGACCCGTCTGGAGACAGGGTCGTAGGGGAAGCCTGCAGGGCCCGTAGTCCTTGCCTTCGCGGCGGGCGGCCCGTCAACGCTGCAGGCCGCCTGGCTGCCAGCGCACTGCACAGCGGGCATCGGCGCGCGTAGGCGCAGCGGCGGCAGCGGATCGGCTACCGCCGATCACCTCTGGCGCAAGGAGTCGTTCCCGAGCCTAGACCCGGAGTGACCGGTGACGAAGGCGCAGCGGGCGTAGCGGCGCAGGCCGCCGAATGCACGGTGATCACCGCCGCGGTCGTTCAGGCCGTCGGCCGCGAGTGACTCAGTTCAGTCTTGATCGGTCGTTCGTTCTCACAGTCTCAAGGCTGCACCTGGCCTCAGGCACGAGCCGGCGAGGGATCGGCCTGTGTCCTTGCTCAGCGCGGCATCGTCACGCCGCACGACTTCGAGGTCAGTCGGAGACGCCCGCCGGCTCCTGGCGCAGCGCGGCGATGTCGCGCATCGGCGGCGCGCCGAACTGGCGGCTGTATTCGCGGCTGAACTGCGAGGCACTCTCGTAGCCGACACGAAACGCGGCGGTCGACGCGTCGAGCCGATCGGCCAACATCAGACGGCGCGCCTCGGTCAGACGCAGCCACTTCTGGTACTGCAGCGGGCTCATCGCGGTCAGCGCGCGGAAGTGGTGGTGGAAGGTTGAGGCGCTCATGCGCACGTGGCTGGCCAGCTCGTCGATGCGCAGCGGCTTCGCGAAGTGGGCTTTCAACCACTCGATGGCGCGCCCGATCTGGTGGCTTTGGCTGCCCACCGCGCCGATCTGGCGCAGGCGGTCACCCTGGTCGCTGATCAGCAGGCGGTACAGGATCTCGCGCTGAACCAGCGGCGCCACGGCCGGGAGCGCTTCGGGATCGTCAAGCAGTTCAACCAGGCGCTGGAACGCGCTAAGCAGCGGCCAGGTCACGCGCCCGGTGGCCATCGCGCGCTCGGCCGCCTGCGCACGCGGCGGTGGCACCTGGCCCTCCATCATCAAGCGCGCGATCTCCTGCTCGTCCAGCCGCAGGAACAAAGACAGGTAGGGCTTGTCCGGGCTGGCGTCGAGGATCTGCGCGACCGTGGGCAGGTTCAGCGAGACGATCAGCAGGTCGTGCTCGCCGTAGACGAAGGCGTCTGTGCCCAGCAAGACTCGCTTGCTGCCTTGCACGATCAGCGCGACCCCGGGCTCGTAGACACCACAGACCGGGCCCGAAAGCGCGCTGCTGCGAAACATGCCGAGCGCTGGCCACTCGGCCAGACGGTGCAACTCGCCCTCGGGCGCGCGGCGGCCGATTGCCTCGGCGATGTACCGGCGCGCGGCTTCCATGCGTTCGGCATGAGGGGAAGGAGCTACTCGCTGCAGCATACGGTGATGCTAGCGAAACGCACGCGGCTTGTTGCCATCGCGTGTCGACGTCCGGACGATCAGGCAAACAATCCGCAGCATCAGGCTACCGGCCTCGCGCGCCGCCGCCCGACACTCGCCCCCGATGGAAAACCTCGATGTGGCCGTGTTGCGAACGCTGCGCGATTGGCGCGCCGCCGGGCGGCGCGCGCTGCTGGCCACGGTGGTGCGCACCTGGGGCTCGTCGCCGCGGCCGGTGGGCTCGATCATGGCGCTGCGCGACGACGGTGCGGTGGTCGGCTCGGTCTCCGGCGGCTGCATCGAGGACGACCTGATCCACCGCGTGACCGAAGCCTGGCCGTCCGGCCCACCCGCCCTTGTCAAGTACGGCCTCACCGCCGACGAAGCGCATCGCTTCGGCCTGCCCTGCGGCGGAACGCTGGAGCTGCTGCTGGAGCACGAACCCGATGCATCGAGCCTGGCCGAGCTGGTGCCCACGCTGGAAGCTGGGCGGTTGGTGCGCCGCACCGTCCGGCTCGCAGACGGCCGTGTGACCCTGGCGCTGGTTGAAGGTGGCGAGACGCCAAACGAGCTGCGCGTCGACGACAGCGAACTCGCCAACACGTTCGGGCCTGCGTACCGACTCCTGCTGATCGGCGCCGGTTCTCTGGCCGAAGTGCTTGCCCAGTCGGCGATCGCCTGCGGCTTCGCCGTGTCGGTGTGCGACCCGCGCGAGCAGTACCGCGGAAGCTGGGGCGTCCCCGGTGCGAAGCTTGTCACCGACATGCCCGACGATGCCGTGCGCGCCTTCCGCCCAGATCGCCGCAGCGGCATCGTCGCGCTGACCCACGACCCCAAGCTCGATGACCTGGCGCTGCTCGAGGCGCTGGAGAGCGAGGCCTTCTATGTCGGCGCCATCGGCAGCCGGCGCAACCAGCAGGCGCGACGCGTCCGCCTGGCCGAGCACTTCAACATGTCGGCCGCCCGGCTCGCACGCCTGCGCGGTCCCGTCGGCCTGCACATCGGCAGCAAGACACCACCGGAAATCGCCATCAGCGCGATGGCCGAGATCCTCGCAGTGAAGAACGGAAAGGACATCTCCGCATGAGCACCACGCTGAACGTCAATGGCCGCGAGCACAAGCTCGACGTCGATCCCGCAACGCCCATCCTCTGGGCGCTGCGCGACAACATGGCGCTGACCGGCACCAAGTTCGGCTGCGGCGCCGCGCTGTGCGGCGCGTGCACCGTGCACATGGACGGCCAGGCCATCCGCTCTTGCGTCACGCCGATCTCGGCGGTCGAGGGCAAGAAGATCACCACCATCGAGCAGGTCACCGGCGGCAACGACAAGGTCGGCCGCGCCGTGCACGACGCCTGGGTCAAACACGACGTGGCGCAGTGCGGCTACTGCCAGAGCGGCCAGATCATGTCGGCCACCGCCTTCCTGAAGTCGCTGCCCCAGGGCAAGCGGCCGACCGAGGCCGAGATCGATGCCGCGATGGCCGGCAACATCTGTCGCTGCGGCACCTACGCCCGCATCCGCGCCGCCGTGAGCGACGCCGCCAAGGCCCTGGCCTGAAGAAGGAGCCCCACATGCACTTCGACACCACGACGGCCGCCACCGAGCTGCCCAAGGCCCTGCAAGCCATGCTGCGCCGCGATGCCGGCGAGCCTGCACCGGGCATGCCCCGCCGCAGCTTCCTCAAGCTCGGCGCAACCAGTGGCTTCGCGCTCGGCGCCTTCCCGCTGGCGGCGCTGGCGCAGCAGAACGGCGCGCCGGCGGCGGGCCTGAAGCCCACGCAGCAGCCATCGGCCTTCGTGCAGATCGCGCGCGACGGCATCGTCACCGTCACCATCAACCGGCTCGACTTCGGACAGGGCGTGCAGACCGCGCTGCCGATGATCCTGGCCGAGGAACTCGACGCCGACTGGTCCAAGGTGCGCAGCACCCACGGCAGCAACGATGCGGCCTACGTCGACCCGGCGTTCGGCATGCACCTGACCGGCGGCTCGAACTCGATCGCCAACAGCTACACCCAGTACCGCGAGCTCGGTGCCCGCGCGCGGGCGATGCTGGTGGCGGCGGCCGCCGAGCGCTGGAAGGTCGACGCCTCGACGCTGCGCACGCGCCAGGGCATGGTGATCGGCGCCGGCGGCAAGCGCCTCGGCTACGGCGAACTGGCCGAGGCCGCGATGACGCAGCCGGTGCCCGAGAAAGTGGCGCTGAAGGACCCGAAGGACTTCCGCCTCATCGGACAGCCGACCACGAGGCTGGACGCAAAGGCCAAGAGCAGTGGCCGCCAGTCCTACGGCATCGACATGCGGCTGCCGGGCATGCTGACGGCCGTGGTGGCGCGGCCGCCGGTGTTCGGCGCCAAGCTCAAGAGCGTGGACGACAGCGCGGCCAAGGCGGTGAAGGGTGTCAAGGCCGTGCTGCGCGTGCCGGTGGACCGCGGCGGCGAGGGCATCGCCGTGATCGCCGAGGGCTACTGGCCGGCCAAGCAGGGCCGCGACGCACTGAAGGCCGAGTGGGACACCAGCGCCGTCGAGCGTGTCGACAGCGCGCGCCAGCTCGAGCAGTACCGCGCGCTGGCCAAGCAGCCCGGCCCGCGCAAGTTCGATGCCGATGTCTCGGGCTTGAACAACGCGCCGCACCGCATCGAGGCCGAGTTCGTCTTTCCCTACCTGGCCCACGCGCCGATGGAGCCCCTGAACTGCACGGTGCAGGTCAAGGGCGACCAGGCGGAGCTGTGGATGGGCTCGCAGATGCCCGGGCTGGACGGCATGGCCGCAGCCAAGGCGCTGGGCGTGCCGCCGCAGAACGTGAAGGTGCATGTGCAGATGGCCGGCGGCGGCTTCGGCCGGCGCGCGATTCCGACCAGCGACTACGTGGTCGAGGCCTGCGCGGTGGCCAAGGCCTCGCAGGCCGCCGGCATCGCGGCGCCGATCCGCACGCTGTGGAGCCGCGAGGACGACATCCGCGGCGGCTACTACCGTCCGATGCACCTGCACACTGCGCGCATCGGCTTCGATGCCCAGGGCCGCGTGACCGCCTGGGACCATGTGGTCGTCGGCCAGTCGATCCTCGCCGGCTCGCCCTTCGAGCCGATGATGGTCAAGGACGGCATCGACGCCACCGCGGTCGAAGGCATGAAGGAGCCCTACGAGCTGCCGATGCGCCTGACCGTGCAGCACCCCAAGGTCAACGTGCCGGTGCTGTGGTGGCGCAGCGTCGGCTCGACCCACACCGCCTTCGTGATGGAAACGCTGATCGACGAGATCGCCCGCACGACGAAGCAGGACCCGGTCGCATACCGACTCAAGCTGATCGGCGACAAGCACCCTCGTCACCGCGCGGCGCTGCAGCTGGCGGTCGACAGGAGCGGCTACGGCAAGAAGAAGCTGCCGGCGGGGCGCGCCTGGGGCGTGGCGGTGCACGAGTCCTTCAACTCGGTCGTGGCATACGTGGTGGAGGCCTCGGTCAAGGATGGCACGCCGATCCTGCACCGCGCCACCGCCGGTGTGCACTGCAACCTGGTCGTGAACCCGCGCACGATCGAGGCGCAGGTCCAAGGCGGCGCGCTGATGGGCCTCTCGATGTGTCTTCCTGGTGCCGCGATCACGCTCAAGGACGGCATCGTCGAACAATCCAACTTCGGCGACTTCCCTATGCCGCGCATCACCGACATGCCGCAGATCGCCGTGCACACCATGCCGAGCGCTGACGCGCCGACCGGCATGGGTGAGCCCGGACTGCCGCCGTTGGCGCCGGCGTTTGCCAACGCCGTTGCGCGACTGACGGGCAAACCGCTGCGCGAGTTGCCCTTCAAGCTGGCCTAGGTTCTCTGCTCGGAGTCCATGGCGCCTCAAGTCCACGTGAGAAGCGGGGCTCGACCTTGAGGAGCGTTGAGCGCTGCTGCCGGTGTCAGCAGTCGCTTCGCTGACTGAGCCCGGGCGGCCGAGCCCAGTCTGGAGCGGTAGCTGGCTGCGCCAGCCTGGGCGTCCGGTCGCTCTCGCAGATCGAACGGCAGGTCTCGGGCACAGGCTAATGCCTCTTGTCCCCTTCACCGCCCGCCGAGTCCTCGCCCGCCGCCCCGCCGTCCTTGCGCCGTCGCTCGTCGGCCATGAATTGCTCCATCTGCTGACGGCCGATCTTGGCCATCGCGATCAGCTTGGACTCGTCCTTGAAGTGCGGCGCCGCCTCGGCCAGCTGCTCGAGGTTGTGGCGCCGAAAGCGCAGCGCCAGATTGCGAGCCTGGTGGCGCTCGAAGCCCATCAGTTCGAGCACGCTGCGCCCGCTCATCAGCGCCGAGTCGAAGGTTTCGCGCTCGATGTGGGCCACGCCGCGCTGCTGCAGCTGGTACCAGTGCTGCACGTTGCGCGCACGGGCCACGACCTGCAGGCGCGGGAAGTGCTGGTGCACCAGATCCACCAGATCCAGGCTGCGCTCCTCGTCGTCGATCGCCAGCACCAGCACGCGCGCCTTGTCGGCACCGGCCATGCGCAGCAGGTCCAGCCGCGTCGCGTCGCCGTAGAAGGCACGCCAGCCGAAGCGGCGCACGCTTTCCACCTGCTCGCTGTCGTGTTCGAGCACGGTGGGCTGGATGCCGTTGGCCATCAGCAGGCGGCCGATGATCTGCCCGTAGCGGCCGAAGCCAGCGATGATGACCGGCCCGTCCTGCGGTTCGTCGATCTCGGGCAGCGCCGCCGCGCCGCGCGCGGCCAGCCTCGGCATCAACCAGCGGTCCACCGCCGCCAGCGCCAGCGGTGTCACCAGCATCGACAGCGCCACCGCGGCCACCAGCAGCGAGGCCGTGGGTGCGTCGAACACGGCAGCACCCTGCGCGGCCTGGAAGACGACGAAGCCGAACTCGCCGCCCTGCGCAAGCAGGATCGTGAAGAGCGGTCGCTCGGCCAGCGGCACCGGCATCGCGCGTGCCATCGCCAGCAGCACGAGCGTCTTCAACACGAGGAAGCCGAGCACGATGGCCGCCACCAGGCCCGGGCGCGCAAACACCACGGCGAAGTCGATGCTCATGCCCACGGCGATGAAGAACAGTCCGAGCAGCAGGCCCTTGAAGGGCTCGAGGTCGGTCTCCAACTCGCGCCGGTACTCGCTCTCGGCCAGCAGCACGCCGGCCAGGAAGGCGCCGAGCGCCATCGACAGGCCGGCGGCGTGCATCAACGCGGCGGTGGCCACCACCAGCAGCAGTGACGCCGCGGTGAAGATCTCGGGCGTGCGGCTGCGCGCGATCCAGCGCAGGGCCGGGCGCAGCAGCAAGCGTCCGCCGAGCAGCAGCGCGGCGATCACGGCCACCGCCTTGGCCGCGCCGAGCCAGCCGCCGCCGGCTGCAGCGGCCGCCTGGGCGCCGAGCAACGGCAGCAGCGCCAGGATCGGGATCGCGGCCACGTCCTGAAACAGCGCGATGGCGAGCACGCCCTGGCCAGCGGGCGTGGGCAGCGCGTTGCGTTCGCCGAGCACCGCCAGCCCGATGGCGGTGGAGGACAGCGCCAGCCCCAAGGCCGCGGCCAGCGCCACGGTCCATGGCACGCCGAACGTCGCGGCCACCGCCACCATCAGCGCGGCGCTGGCGCCCATCTGCACCGCGCCCCAGCCGAAGATCGGCCGTCGCATCGCCCACAGGCGGCGCGGTTCGAGTTCCATGCCGATCAGGAACAGCATCAGCACGACGCCGAACTCGGCGACCGACAGGATCGTCTGCGCGTCCGTCACCAACGCCAGGCCCCAGGGGCCGATCACGATGCCCGCGGCGAGGTAGCCGATGATCGACCCCAGGCCGAGCGCGCGCGCCAGCGGCACGGCGATGACCGCCGCGGCCAGGTAGATCAGGCCCGTCGTGAGCCAGTTGGCATGTTCCACGCTCAGGCGTCTTCTGGGGCAGGGCGGTCGATGGCGGCCACTTCGGGCATCACGCAGGCCGCCAGTTCGGCCATCTCCGGCCACTCGGGGTAGCTCGCCAGGCGGTCGGCGAACACGGTGGCGTGGGCCTGCACCTCGTCCTCGCTCGCGCGGTGCGCGCCGTGCAGCAGCAGCGGCGGCAGGAAACGCATGCCCACCAGCGTGGCGGTCTGCTCGTACGGCGGCAGGAAGGCGTCGAAGAAGTGGCGGTGCGTGCCGTCGGGCCGGTAGCTGGCCTCGGCGCCGCCGGTGGAGGCCACCAGCCACAGGTCCTTGCCCGCCAGCGCATGGCCGCCCGGCCCGTAGGCCCAGCCGAACGCAAGCACCTCGTCGACCCAGAGCTTGAGCAGAGGTGTCATGCCGTACCAGTGCAGCGGTTGCAGCCACACCACGAGGTCGGCCGCGCCGAGTGCGTGCTGTTCGGCGGCCACGTCGATCAGGTAGTCGGGGTAGAGCGCGTACAGGTCGCGCACCTGCACGCGCCCGGCCAGGGCCGAGCCTGCGGCGGCGCGCATCAGCGTGCGGTTGACGCGCGAGTGGCCGAGGTGCGGATGCGCCGCAAGGACGAGGATCGACGTCAAGCTCAAGGTCCGTTCGTGGGGGTTGGCGCTAGGATCGAGCGCCGCAAGCGCTCGCTACCATAGCCGCAAACGAGACCCGAGGGACCTTCATGCCGGTGATCATCGTCGCCAACCCGAAGGGAGGCGTTGGCAAGAGTACCGTGGCCACCAACCTCGCCGGCGCGCTGGCCCGCGCCGGGCATGCGGTGATGCTGGGCGACGTCGACCGCCAGCAGTCGGCGCGCCAGTGGCTCGCGTTGAGGCCGCCGTCGCTGCCGCCGATCCGCAACTGGGACGTGGCCCACGACGACGTGGTCAAGCCGCCCAAGGGCACCACCCATGTGGTGCTCGACACGCCCGCTGGCCTGCACGACAAGAAGCTCGACCGTGTGCTCGCGATCGCCGACCGCGTGCTGCTGCCGCTGCAGCCGAGCCTGTTCGACATCCAGGCCAGCCACGCCTTCGTGCAGGAACTGCGCGAACACAAGCGCGGCGTGAAGATCGCCGTGATCGGCAACCGCGTGCGCGAGGGCACCATCTCGGCCGACCAGCTGCGCCAGTTCCTCGACACGTTGAACGTGCCGGTGCTGAGTATGCTGCGCGACACCCAGCTCTACGTGCAGCTGGCCGCACGCGGCGCCACGCTGTGGGACGTGGCGCCCAGCCGCGCCGAGCGCGACCTCGAGCAGTGGCAACCGATCGTCGAATGGGCGCGGTGAAGAAGCACTTCGCCCGCCTGGCCGACCTGGCAGGCCTGGTCGGCCAGGAGCTGGCGCAGAGCGACGCGGTGCTGATCGACCAGGACCGCATCGACGGCTTCGCGGCGCACACCGAGGACCGCCAATGGATCCACGTCGACCATGCGAAGGCGGCGCAGGGGCCGTTCGGCACCACGATCGCGCATGGCTTCCTGACGCTCAGCCTGCTGCCGCATCTGCTGGAGCGTTCGATGGCCATCGACGACGTGCGCATGGGCATCAACTACGGCGTCAACCGCGTGCGCTTCCCGGCACCGGTGCCTTCCGGCAGCCGCGTGCGCGCGAGCTTCAAGCTGCTCAGCTTCGAGCCGGTCGAAGGCGGCGCGCAGCTCGTCATCGAGGCCACCTTCCTGCGCGAGGGCCACGGCAAGCCGGTGTGCGTGGTCGAGCAGGTCGTCAGGCAATACACATGAATGTCCCCGCATGAAGGTCCTGCTCGTCGACGACCATCCGTTGATCCTGGCCGCGCTGCAGAGCGTGATTCGCGGCCTGGGCGACGACGTCACCGTGGCCGGCGTGGGCACCGACCACGAAGCGCGCGCGGTGCTGGCGCAGGACGCCGATCACGACCTGGTGCTGCTCGACCTGCAGCTCGGCGAGACCGACGGCTTCGAGCTGCTGGCCGAACTGCGCCAGAAGTACCCGGCGCTGCCGGTGGTGGTGATCTCGGCCTCCGACCGCGCCAGCGACGTGATCCGCGCGATCGACCTCGGCGCGATGGGCTTCGTGCCCAAGCGCGCCAGCAACGACACCCTGTTCGAGGCCCTGCGCCTGGTCATGTCCGGCGGCATCTACGTGCCGCCGATGTCGCTCGGCTTCTCGGTGGCGCCCCCGCGCACGAGCGACGGCGACACCGTGCCCGACGTGATGCGGCCGCGCCCGATCGACGACCTGGACGACATCACACGCTCGGCCGGCGCTTCGGCGCACCAGGAGTCGCCGGCGTCGTTCGAGTCGTTGGGTCTGTCCAAGCGCCAGGCCGACGTGCTGGCCTATCTGCTCAAGGGCATGCCCAACAAGCTGATCGCGCGCGAGATGGGCCTCTCGGTCGAGACGGTGAAGGACCACGTGGCCGCGGTGTTGCGTGCGCTGAAGGTGTCGTCGCGCACGCAGGCGGTGTTGGCGGTGAGCCAGATGACGCAGCGCGCCGGCGCCGGCGCGCCGGGCTGGAAACCGTCGAAGTAGCGGTGGGCCGGTGAGCGGGTCCGAACGCAGCGCGACCCAGAGCGACACCGACCGCCTGCGTTCGGCCTTCGAGCAGACGCGCGCCACGCTGGCGGGCAACCTGATGGGCATCCTGCTCATCACGCCGGCCTTCTGGTCGCTCGCGCCGATGCCCAAGGTGCTGGGCTGGCTGCTGCTGGCCGCGGGTCTGTGGTTCGTGCGCCTCGGCCACTTCCTGCGCTACCGCGCGCGGCGCGATGCCGACGATGCGACGCTCGAACGCTGGCGCATGAGCTGGCGCGTGCTGCTGCTGGCACAGGGCGCGATGTGGCCGCTCGCGGTGTGGCTGTTCTGGGGTCTGGGCTCGCACTACCACGCGCTGCTGCTGATCCTGGTGGCCAATGCGTACACGATGGGCGCGGTGCAGCTGCTGTCGGCACACCCGCGCATGTTCCTGGCCTTCATCAGCGTGGTGTGGCTGCCGGTGATCGCGCGCGTGGCCACCGACACCTCGCAGCCCTGGCACTGGCAGTTCGCGTTCGTGCTGCTGCTGGTGTTCGGCTCCAACGCGGTGCTCGGGCGCACCTACCGCGATGCGCTGTCGCAGGCCATCGGACTGAAGAAGCAGACCGAGCACCTGGCCGAGCAGTTGAAGCGCGAGAAGGCCGTGGCCGACGAGGCGCGCCGCGTCGCCGAGGCCGCGAGCCGGGCCAAGACGCAGTTCTTCGCCGCCGCCAGCCACGACCTGCGCCAGCCGCTGCATGCGATGGGCCTGTTCGCCGAGGCGCTGCGCCAGCGCGGCGAGAAGTCGGGCGACGCCGAGGTGGCCTCCCTGGTCAACAGCATCAACCAGAGCGTCGATGCGCTCGAGGGCCTGTTCGGCGAGCTGCTCGACCTGACGCGCATCGACAGCGGCGGGGTCGACGTGCAACCCGGCCCGGTGCGCCTGCGCGACCTGTTCGCGCGCCTGCGCCTTCACTTCGAGCCGGTGGCCTTCGAGAAGGGGCTCGCACTGTCCTTCCACGGCGGGCACCGCATCGCGCACAGCGACCCGCTGCTGGTCGAACGCATCCTGCGCAACCTGGTCAGCAACGCGATCCGCTACACCGAGGACGGCGGCGTGCTCGTCGCCGCACGGCCGAAGCCGGGCGACCCCTCCAAGCTTCGCCTGCAGGTCTGGGACAGCGGCGTGGGCATTGCCGAGGCGAGCCTGCCGCGCATCTTCGACGAGTTCTTCCAGGTGCCCGGCGGTGCCCCGCTGGCGGCGCACCAGAAGAAGGGCCTGGGCCTGGGACTGGCGATCGTCAAGCGCCTGGCCGACCTGATCGAGGCGCCGCTCGAGGTGCGCTCGGTGGCCGGGCGCGGCACGGTGTTCACGTTCGAGGTGCCGGTGGGGCGCGAGCCACGCAGCATCGCGCCGCCACCGGCCTCGGGCGGCAAGTCGCTCGGCCTGACGCTGAACGGCCGCCGCATCGTGATCGTCGAGGACGAGCCCGCGGTGCGCGAGGGCCTGACGGTGCTGTTGCAGACCTGGGGCGCCAGCGTCGAGGCCTTGCCCGACCTCGCTGCGGTGCAGGCCTGGCGCGCCGACCCGGCGCGCGAAGTGCCGGACCTGCTGATCGTCGACTACCGCCTGCCCGACGGGCACACCGGCATCGAGGCGCTGCAGGCGCTGCGTGCGCGCTGGCCTGGCGTGGCGCTGCCGGCCATCGTGGTCACCGGCAGCAGCCTGGGTGGCCACGAAGACGAGGCGGGGCGCCATGACTTCCACCTCTTGATCAAACCGGTGTTACCGAACAAGCTGCGCGCGATGATTGCCTTCAAGCTCGGCGTGCGCTGAGAAGCCCTGCCGCGGTGCGGCGGGGTGCCAACAAATACCGGCCGCGCGCCTTGGGGGCGCCACGATGGTGCCGAAGACAGGACACTCGAGCTTTCGCCATGCCTGCTGCCCGCGCCACTGCCGCCGCTACCCGCCTGCGCCGCGCCCCCCCGTCGGCGGCGCAGCCGCGCGAGCTCGAGCAGGCCCTGGTCGAGCAACGTGTCGCGCTCGCGCACGCGGGCGTGGGCATCGCGCTGATCCGAGAGCGCCGCGTCGTCAGCTGCAACCAGCGCTTCGCCGACATCTACGGCTACGCCGGGCCGCACGAGGTGAACGGCCTGAGTTCGCGCGCCTTCTATGTCGAGGACGAGGACTTCCACGCGCTCGGCGTCGCGGCGTACCCGGTGATGGCGGCCGACCAGCCCTACCGCGCCGAGCACCGCCAGCGCCGGCGCAGCGGCGAGCCCTTCTGGGCACACCTGACGGGCACCCTGGTCGACCCCGCCGACACACAGCGCGGCTCGGTCTGGATCGTCGAGGACATCGATGCGCAGCGCAGCGCGCAGTCGGCGCTGGCCGAGGCGCGCGAGCAGCACCAGCTGATCCTCGACAACGCGATCGTCGGCATCGTGTTCCTGCGCGAGCGCCGCGTCACGCACTGCAACCGGGCCTTCGAGCAGTTGTTCGGCTGGGGCCCGGGCGAGCTCGACGGCCGGCTGTCGCGCGAGTGGTACCTGAGCGACGACGAGTGGGAGGAGGCCGGACGGCGCTGCTACGAGCCTTTCCGCAAGGGCGAGGCCTTCGTCGGCGAGATGGTGCTGCGCCATCGGGACGGCCGGGCCATCGTCTGCGAGGTGCGCAGCAAGGCGGTCGACCCGCAGCGGCTGGAGCTCGGGTCGATCTGGATCACGATGGACATCTCGGCGCGCAAGCGCGCCGAGCAGGCGCTGCGCGAGGTTCGGGACGACCTCGAGCGCCAGGTGCAGGAGCGCACGGAGGAGCTGCACCGCACGGTGCAGGCGCTGGAGCAGAAGGTCGACGAGCAGAAGGTGGCCGAGGCGCGCATCCAGCGCCTGGCGCACTACGACGCGCTGACCGGGCTGCCCAACCGCAGCCTGCTCGACGACCGCTGCCGCCAGGCGCTGCACATCGCGCAGCGCCACGGGCACAAGGTGGCACTGCTGTTCCTCGACCTCGACCACTTCAAGACCGTCAACGACTCGCTCGGCCACCGCGTCGGCGACGCCGTGCTGATGGGGCTGGCGCGCCGCCTGCGCTCGGTGGTGCGCGCACAGGACACGGTGGCCCGGCTGGGTGGCGACGAGTTCGTGCTGCTGCTGCCCGAGACCGACCCGGACGGCGCCGCGCACGTGGCGCAGAAGATCCTGGCCGTCGCGCAGGAGCCTTTCGAGGCCTACGGCCACGAGCTGACCGTGACGCCTTCGGTCGGCGTCGCGCTGTTCCCCGACGACGGTGGCAGCCTCGACGACCTGTCGCGCGCCGCCGACGCGGCGATGTACCGGGCCAAGGAAGACGGACGCAACACCTGGCGCTTCTACACCGCCGAGCTGCAGGCGCACTCCGATCGCGCCCTGCTGCTGAGCAATGCGCTGCGCCGTGCGCTCGAACGCAACCAGCTCCGGCTCGCCTACCAGCCGCAGATGGACTTGGACAGCGGCCGCATCGTCGGGGCCGAGGCGCTGCTGCGCTGGCGCCACCCGGAGCTGGGCGAGGTGTCGCCGGCCGAGTTCATTCCGATCGCCGAGTCGAGCGGGCTGATCCTGCCGATCGGCGACTGGGTGTTCGAGACCGCCGCGCGCCAGATCGCGGACTGGGACCGCGCCGGGCTGCCGCCGCTGACGCTGGCGGTCAACGTGTCGTCGGTGCAGCTGCGCCAGAGCGACCTGCCGCAGCGCGTGAAGCGCGCGCTCGACCGTGCCGGGGTCGGCATCGAACGGCTCGAGGTCGAGCTGACCGAAGGCGCGGCGATGCGCGACCCGCAGGGCGCGGTGTCGGTGATGAACGCGCTGTACGAGCAGGGCACCGAACTGTCGATCGACGACTTCGGCACCGGCTACTCGTCGCTCGCCTACCTGAAGAAGTTTCCGGTCGCCAAGCTGAAGATCGACCGCAGCTTCGTGCGCGACCTGATGACCGACGCCGGCGACCGCGCCATCGTGCACGCGATCGTCAGCATGGCCACGAGCCTGGGCATGCGCACGGTGGCCGAGGGCGTGGAGACCGAGGCGCAGCTCGGCTTTCTGCGCGAGCGCGGCTGCCATTCGATGCAGGGCTTCCTGCTGAGCAAGCCCTTGCCGGGCGACGCGTTCGCCGACTTCGTGCGCCGCCGCGGCTGAGGTTCAGCTCGGCTGGTAGGCCAGGCGCACGTAGATCGGCGCAAAGGCCTCGGCCTGCGTCACCTCGACCAGGCTCTCGCGCGACAGTTCGAGCAGCGCGATGAAGGTGACCACCACCACCGGCACGCCGCGCACGGTGTCGAACAGGTCCTCGAACAGCGCGAAGCGCCGGCCCTGCAGCTTGCGCAGCACCAGGCTCATGTGCTCGCGCACCGAGAGCTGCTCGCGGCTGATGTGGTGGTGCTGCACCAGGCGCGCGCGCGCCAGGATGTCGCGCCAGGCGTCGCGCAGGTCGACCGCCACCACCTCCGGAAAGCGCGGTTCGAGCGACTGCTCGATCGTGACCTGCGCGCGCAGGAAGTCGCGTCCCAGCACCGGCAGCGCGTCCAGGCGCATCGCGGCCAGCTTCATCTGCTCGTACTCGAGCAGGCGGCGCACGAGTTCGGCGCGCGGGTCCTCGGGTTCGCTGCCGTCGTCGCTCTTGCGCGCGGGCAGCAGCATGCGGCTCTTGATCTCGATCAGCATCGCCGCCATCAGCAGGTACTCGGCGGCGAGTTCGAGGTTGCGCACGCGGATCTCGTCGACGTAGCGCAGGTACTGGCGCGTCACCTCGGCCAGCGGGATGTCGAGGATGTTGAAGTTCTGCTTGCGGATCAGGTAGAGCAGCAGGTCCAGCGGCCCCTCGAAGGCCTCGAGGAAGACTTCCAGCGCATCGGGTGGGATGTACAGGTCCTGCGGCATCCGGAACAGCGGCTCGCCGTACAGGCGTGCCACCGCCACCGTGTCGATCTCTGTCGGCGGCAGGGCCGCCACCGCCACCGGATCGGCCGGCGGCGGCAGGGTGGTGTCCTCGACCATCACTTGGTCTGGTAGACGTAGGGCTGCTGTGCGACCTGGGCGTCGCTCCAGTCGGCGGCGGCGTCACGGTCCTGCGCGCGGTCCCACAGGCGGGCGCGGCCGGCGCGCTGCTCGGCCTCCAGCGTGGGGCGCTTGGCCTTGAGCTCCTCGATGAAGTTCGTGGCTTCGGATTTGTAGGGCTTGCGGGCGAAGAGCGACATGGCGGTCAGAATCTCGGGAATCGAAGGCATTTTACCGGGGCGGTGAATGGAGCCTGCGTTCGAGACCGAGCTCAAGTTCCAGGTCCCGCCCGGGCGCCGGGCGGCGGTGCTGCGCGCGCTCGACGGCGCCGGCGTCGAGCGCTTGCGCATGGCGGCGCGCTACTTCGACAGCGCGGACGGCCGGCTCGCCGCGGCCGGCCTGGCGCTGAGGCTGCGCCGCGAGGGCCGTGCGCGCTGGGTGCAGACGCTCAAGGGCCGCGGCGACGGGCTGATGCAACGCCTCGAGCACGAGGTGGTGCTGGGCACACGCGAGCGGCCCGAACTCGACCTGGCACGCCACGACGGCACGCCGGCCGGCGAGCGACTGCGCGCGGCGCTGGGCGATGCCGTGCCGCTCGAGCGCTTCGCCACCGACATCGTGCGCACGCGCCGCCGCGTCGCCACGCGGGCAGCGGCCGGGCGCGCGACGGTCGAGCTGGCCTTCGACGAAGGCACGGTGCGCGCGGGCACGGCCGCGCGCGCGGTGTGCGAGCTCGAGTTCGAGCTGATCGACGGGGCGCCCGGTGCGCTGCTGGCGCTGGCTGCGCGCTGGGTGGCGCGTCACGGCCTGTGGCTCGACGTGCGCAGCAAGGCCGAGATCGGCCACCGCCTGGCCACCGGCGTGCCCGCGCCGGCGGTGGGCGCCGAGGCCCCGATGGTGTCGGCACGCATGGGTCCGCGCCGCGCGCTGGCGGCGCTGCTGCAATCCTGCCTGGCGCAGACGCTGCCGAATCAGGCCGAGCTGGCCGGTCCGCTCGACGGCGCGGCCGCGCAGGAAACCCTGCACCAGCTGCGCGTGGGCCTGCGCCGCATGCGCACCGCGCTGCGCGAGTTCGGGCGCGATGTCGACGGCGTCAGCGCGGACTGGGACCCCACGCTGGCCGAGACCTTCCGCGCGCTCGGGGTGCAGCGCGACCGCGACGTGGTCGCGGCGACGCTGGCGCCGGCCTTCGAGGCGGCTGCCGCGGCAGGCCTGGGCCGGACGTCCGCGGCGAACCAGGCCCCGACGCCGCAGGCCGATCCCGCAGCCGCGCTGCGCTCTCGCGGCTTCAACACCGCGATGCTGGCGCTGATCGGCTTCGTGCTGTCCGCGGCCGAGGCCCCCGAGGTGGCGCCCGCACCGTCGATGAAGGCCCGCGCGCGCCAGCGCCTGAAGCGGCTGCACCGCCAGGTCAGCACCCAGGCCGCGGCCTTTGCGACGCTGCCCGACGAGGCGCGTCACCGCCTGCGCAAGCGCGCCAAGCGCCTGCGCTACACGCTCGAGTTCAGCGCCCCGCTGTTCGGCCGCAAGGCCTGCGCTCGCTACCTCGGCGAGTTGCGCCGGCTGCAGCAGGGCCTGGGCGACCTGAACGATCTGGCGCTTGGCGCGGCGTGGCTCGAAGCGCAGGCGCCGGTCGATGCGGGCCTGGCCTTCGTGCGCGGCTGGGGCGCGGCGCGGCGCGAGGCCCTGGTGTCGCAATGCGCCGCGGCGCTGCGCGCGCTGGCGCGCGCCAGGCGGCCCTGGGCCTAGGTCGGCGGCGGGGCGTCGAGCGGCCTGTCGTCGAAGGCCCCGGCCGCGGTCGGCACGATGGCGTCTTCGCCGAGCACGGCGGCGAAGCCGGCACGCCGCATCAGCGACAGCGGCTGCTCGTTGACGTTGGCCAGCACCAGGCCGATGCCCTGCTTCTTCAGCGTGCGGTGCATCTGCGCCAGCGCGTCCAGGCCCGAGGTGTCCATCGAGATCAGGCGGTGCATCTCGAGCACCACCGCGCGCGTGCCGGCCGGCAGCTGGGCCGGCAGCGCCTCGATCTTGCCCACCGCGCCGAAGAACAGCGAGCCGAACAGCTCGAAGCTGACGACGCCGGCCGGCAGCGGGCCGGCGTCGTAGGGCTGGACCCGGAACAGCGTGCCCATGCGGTAGATGAAGAACAGGCAGGCCAGTACCAGGCCCACCTGCACCGCGACGGTCAGGTCGAAGATCACGGTCAGCAGAAAGGTGCCGACGAGGATGGTGCGGTACTGGACGCTGAAGTGGCGCAGGCGCACGAACTCGTGCCACTCGCCCATGTTCCAGGCCACGAACAGCAGGATGCCGGCCAGCGCCGGCAGCGGGATGTGCACCGCCAGCGGCGCCGCGGCCAGCACCACCACGAGCAGGGTCAGCGCGTGCACGATGCCGGCGATGGGGGTGCGACCGCCCGAGCGCACGTTGGTCACGGTGCGCGCGATGGTGCCGGTGACCGGC
>DATLIE010000077.1:0-7106 GCA_035539635.1 Burkholderiaceae bacterium | reverse complement strand
CAGTCGGACGGGCTGATCTCCACTTCCTGCACGTCGGGCTTGCGCGGCTCGATGTGGACGCGCCGGTCACGCACGCCCGCGGGCGGACCCTTGTCGACCTTGCGGCGGTCGGCGCCGGTGCGGCGGTCGGGGCGGGGAGCGGCGGGGGTGTTTTTGGAAGACATCACGATCATCCCTTGAGCCGCAGCATACGGCACGAGGTCCGCCGATCGCTTGCGCCGCGGCAAGCGATCGGATCATGACATCCGGTGCCGTCCCCCCCCGGCGCGCTCGCGGGGTTCAGCTGTCGGCGGTGAAACCGATCTTCTTGACCAGCGGCGCCCAGCGCGCCAGTTCGGCGGCCTGGCTCCTGGCCATCTCGTCGGGCGTCGAACCCTGCGCCAGCAGGCCGACGACGGCCAGGCCGTCGACGAGCGCCTTGTCCTTCAGTGCGGCGTTGATCGCGGCGTTGGCCGCGGCCAGCGTGGCCGCCGGCGCGCGCGCCGGCGCATAGAAGCCGAACCACTCCTCGGTGGTCAGGTCGCCGAAGCCTTGCTCGACGAAGGTGGGCACGTCGCTCGCGAAGGGCAACCGCTGGCGGCCAGAGGTGCCGATCAGGCGCAGCTTGCCGGCGCGGTGGTTGGGCAGGAAGTCGCCCGCGGGGGTGAACATCGCCGCGATCTGCCCGCCGACCACGTCGGTGACGCCCGGCACCGAGCCGCGGTAGGGCACGTGCTTGAGGTCGACGTTGTTCGCCAGGCCGAGCAGCGCGCCGAGGAAGTGCGGCGTCGAGCCCGCGGCGGGCGAGCCGTAGTTGGCCTTGTCCGGGTTGGCCTTGGCCCAGGCAAGGAAGCCCTTCACGTCGGTCACGCTGGCCGGCACCAGCGGGCCGACGGCCAGGCCGTGGTGCATGACCGCCGCGATCGACACCGGCACGAAGTCGGCGACCGGGTCGTAGCCGAGCTTCTTGTAGACATGCGGGTAGATCGACGTGCATGAGAACGGCGACAGCGCGAGCACCGAGCCGTCGGCCGGCGAGGCCTTCAGCGTGTCCAGCGCAATGCGCCCGCCGGCGCCCGGCTTGTTCTCGACGATCGCGGAGTTCTTCGCATAGGCCGTACCGCCCACGCGCTCGGCGACGCGGCGGCAGGCGATGTCGCCGGCGCTGCCGGCCGGAAAACCGTACAGGAACTTGGGCTGCTCGAAGGCTTGCGCGCGCGTGGCGAGGGGCAGGGTCGAGGCCGCGGCGGCGAGCAGCAGGTGGCGGCGCAGGATCGTGGTCATCGGTTGGTGTCTCCTGTGGATGGGATGTTGTGGGGCTCGCGTGCCGTCACGGACGAATGACGCGCGGGTCGGTGTTGTCGTACAGCGCGGCCACGTCGGCGGCGCGCCGCTGCAGCACCAGGCGCTGGTTGATGTAGCCCTTGTCGGTGATCTCGCCGGCACCCATGTTCGGCGGCTCGGCGAGCACGAGCGCGCGTGCCGGCGTCTGCGAGCTGCCGGCGCCTTCGGCACGCAGCGCGCGCAGCGCCTGTGCCACCCTGGCTGGCAGCACGCCGGGCTCGAGCTGGCGTGCCGCCTCGCTCGGGAACACCAGCACGCCGATCTCGTGGCGGTCGTGGCCGGTGATCACGACGTCGGTCGCCAGCGGCGACAGCGCAGTGACCACCTTCATGCGCAAGGTGCCCACCGACACCCAGGTGCCGCTGCCGAGCTTGAAGTCCTCGGCCACGCGGCCGTTGAAGACGATGCCCGAGGCGGGGTCGTCCTCGTCGAGCAGGAATCCCGCGTCGCCGATGCGGTACCAGCCGTCCTCGTCGAAGGCCTCGCGCGTGGCGGCCTCGTTGCCGCGGTAGCCGCGGAAGATGTTGTCGCCCTTGATGCGCATCTCGAGCTTGTCGCCGTTGGGCACGAACTTGACCGAGGCGCCGGGCATCGGCAGACCGATCACGCCCGGGCGGTCGAGCCGCCAGTGGGCCGTGGTGATGGCGGGCGCGGTTTCGGTAGAGCCCCAGGACGTGGTGAACCACACCGGGTCGCTGCGCACATCGCGCACCCGGGCCGCCACGGCCTCGAGGCGGCGCCAGGTGGCCTCGGGCATGCCGGCGCCGGCGTAGAAGACCATCTTCAGGCGCTCGAAGAAGCGGCGAGCGAGATCGGCGTCGGCCTCGAGCGCGGGCAGCATCATCTCGTAGCCGCGCGGCACGTTGAAGTACAGCGTCGGCTGCACGTCGCGCAGGTGGGCGAGTGTCTTGTCCACCAGGCCCGGCAGCGGGCGGCCGTCGTCGATGTACAGCGTGCCGCCGTTGCGCAGCACGATGCCGATGTTGTGGTTGGCCCCGAAGGTGTGGCTCCAGGGCAGCCAGTCCAGCAGCACCGGCTTCTCGCGCTCGAGGAAGCGCCAGGTCTGCGCCAGCATCTGCTGGTTGGCGCACAGCATGCGGTGCGTGTTGACCACCACCTTGGGCTGCGCGGTCGACCCCGAGGTCAGGAGGTACTTGGCCTCGGTGTCGGGCGTGATGGCCTCGAAGGCCGCGCGCACGGCGGGCGTCTCCGGCGTGGCGAGCCAAGGCTCGAAGGGCAGTGCGCCGGGCACGCCCTCGGCGCCGCGGCTGAAGACGCGCACCGCGTCGGGCAAGCCGCAGTCGATGGTGGCCGCGCCGTAGACCGCGGCGTCACTGGCATAGATCAGCGCCGGCTCGAGCGTGCGCAGGATGCCGTGGATCTTTGCGAAGTCGCCCTGCGCCAGGCGCACGTAGCCGCTGCTGACCGCGCACACCGCGCGGCCGACATGCATTGCCGCGAGCGTGAGCACCAGGTGGTGCAGCGCGTTGTCCGACAGGATCACCACCGGCCGGCCGGCCGGGAGCTCGAGGTTGAGCAGCGCCTGCGCCACCGCGCCGACCTGGCGCCGCAGTTCGCGGTAGCCGAGCACCGTCCAGCCGCCGCCCGGCGCCGGCTCCGCGAACGCGGGCGCGTCCGGCGTCTCGCGCGCCCAGCGCTCAAGCCAGTCGCCGACGCAGCGCGCGTACGCCTGCAGGGGCTCGGGGTGGTGCAGCGTGAAGGCGCCGCCGCCGAGCTCGGTGCGCACCGTGCGGCGCGGCGCGAGCTGCTGCGGGTCGTCGAAGAAACCTGCGGTCCGGTTCGTCTCCATACAGTTGTGTACGTTATGCGTCGCCAATGCTAGGCGCGTCTTGTCGCTGAGGGGTCGGTGTTTTCCTGGACCCTGGCGCCGCTGAACCGTACAGTCCTGCATGGCATGATGCAGGCTGCCATGACCGTCGCCGCCCGTGTCCGCCCCCGCGCCCGCGCCGCCGAGACGACGGCTCGCCTGTCGCCCGAGCACTGGATCGAGGCCGCCACCGAGGTGCTGGTGGACCAGGGCATCGACCACGTGCGCGTGGACGTGCTGGCCGGCCAGCTGGGCGTGACGCGCGGCAGCTTCTACTGGCACTTCCGCGACCGCGAGGACCTGCTGCGCCGCGTGCTGTCGGCCTGGCGCGAGCGCGCGACCGAGCAGCTGACGCGGCGGCTCGAGCGCGCGCACACCGACCCGCGCGAGCAGCTGCACGACGTGATTTCGCTGCCCTTTCGCGGCCGCGCGGCCGTGCAGGCGGCGCGCATCGAACTTGCGATCCGCGCCTGGGCGCGGCGCGACGAGATGGCGCGCGCCGCCGTCGACGAGGCCGATGCCGCGCGCATCGCCTACCACGTGCACCTGTTCGCCTCGCTCGGCTTCGAGCTGGCCGAGGCGCGCTCGCGCGCCTTCCTGCTCTACGGCTACGAGGTGGCGGAGTCGCTGCTGCACCGTCAGGGCAGCGACGAGCAGAAGCGCGCGCGCGCGCGGCTGATCGAACAGCTCGTGCTGCGACCGCTGCGCGCCTGAGGGCGCCGCGCCGGCCGCGCGCCGGCCATCCCCGCCGCCGGCGATACATGACTGCAACGATCGAAACGCGCCGGGGCCGTGCCCGACATCGCGCCGATACGCGGCCCGCGCACAGTGCCTCCAGTTCTCCGGAGCCTTCCATGTCCCGTCCCGATCCGCGTTCCGACGTCCGTCCCGATCCTCGCCCGCTCGTCCTGGCGCTGCACAGCAGCGGCGCCGGGGCGCGGCAGTGGCAGGCCTATCCCTCCCGGCTCGACCCGTCCTGGCGCTGGATGGCGACGGACCTGCTGGGCTACGGGCCCGACGCGGCCTGGCCGGCCGGGCAGACCACGTCGCTCGACGCCGAGGCGCAGCACGTCGCGCCCGCGCTCGGGGCGACCGGCCAGGCGCCGGTCCATCTGGTCGGTCACTCTTACGGCGGCACGGTGGCGCTGCAGCTCGCGCTGCGCTGGCCGCAGCGGGTGGCCAGCGTCACGCTGTACGAACCGGTGCGCTTTGCCCTGCTGCAGCAGCGCGATGCCAGGCTCTGGCGAGAGATCGTCGCGGCCGGCCGCTGGATCGGCGCTTTGGCGCTGGCCGGCGACGTCGATGCGTCGGCGCGAGCCTTCGTCGACTACTGGAGCGGGCCGCAGGCCTGGCCGGGCCTGTCGCCGGCGCGCCGCGCGGGCATCGCGCGGCGCATGCCCAAGGTGCAGGCCGAGTTCGAAGCCTTGTTCGCCGACAACGTGCCGTTCGACGCCTACGGCGCATTGACGATGCCGCTGCGCATCGTCTGCGGCACCGCGTCGCCGGCACCGGCACGCCGCGTGGCCGAGCGACTGGCGATGGCCTGTCCACGCGCCGAACTGATCCGCTGGGCCGGGGCCGACCACATGGCGCCGCTGACGCAGCCGGATCGCTTCGCAGCCTTGCTGCCCTGCGCGGCAGGGCACGAACGCGCGAGCGACGCCGCTTGAGCGGCGCTGCTCAGCGGTAGCTGCGCGCGTCTTCGATCACCTTGCCGTCGTTGGGCAGTTCGCCCGGGCGCTTCCAGGCCACGATGGCGCGCAGCTTGGTGATGTCGCGCACGCTCTGCGCGACGCGCTCGGCCAGGCCCTCGGGCTCGGCGCTGGACAGTTCGGCGAACAGGGTCATGCGGTCGTCCGCCATCTCGCCTTCGACCACCAGGCGAGCGCGTGCGATCTCGGGGTGGCGCTTGACGATGTCCGCAACCTGGCTCGCGTGCACGAACATGCCGCGCACCTTGGCGGTCTGGTCGGCGCGCCCGAGCCAGCCCTTGATGCGCGTGTGGGTGCGGCCGGTGGGGCAGCGGCCCGGCAGCACGGCCGACAGGTCGCCAGTGCCGAAGCGGATCAACGGGTAGTCGGGGTTGAGCGTCGTGACGACGATCTCGCCGACCTCGCCCTCGGGCACCGGGTCGCCGGTGCCGGGGCGCACGATCTCGACGATCACGCCCTCGTCGAGCACCAGGCCTTCGCGCGCGCTGGTTTCGTAGGCGATGAGGCCGAGGTCGGCGGTGGCGTAGCTCTGGTAGGCGGCGATGCCGCGCTCGAGCAACCAGTCCCGCAGCGAGGGCGGGAAGGCCTCGCCGCCGACCAGCGCCTTTTTCAGCGAGCCGATGTCGGCACCCGTTTCCGCTGCCTTTTCGACCAGGATGCGCAGGAAGCTTGGCGTGCCGAGGTAGGCGTCGGGCCGGAGTTCGGCGATCGCCTGCAACTGCAGCTCGGTGTTGCCGACACCGCCGGGAAAGACCGTGCAACCGAGCGCGTGCGCGCCCGACTCCATCATCAGACCGCCGGGCGTCAGGTGGTAGGAGAAGCTGTTGTGCACCAGGTCGCCGGCGCGCAGCCCGGCCGCGTGCATGGCACGCGCGAGGCGCCAGTAGTCGCGCCCGGTGCCTTCGGGCTCGTAGATCGGGCCGGGCGACTGGAACACGCGCGCCGCCGGCCCGCAACGCTTCAGTGCCGCCCAGCCGATCGCCGAGAAGCCGCCGAAGGGGTCGGTCGTGCGCTGTGCCTTCTGGCGCTCCAGCAGCTCGCCCTTGCGCACCACCGGCAGGCGCGCCAGCGCGGCGCGGCTGGTGACGGCGGCGGCGTCCACGCCGAGCAACAGCTGCGCGAACGCGCCGGTGTTCGCCTGTGCATGCGCCACCTGGGCCGGCAGCGCCGCCATCAGGGCGGCCTCGCGCGCGGCGGGGTCGCGCACCTCGAGCGCGTCGTGGAAGCTCATTCCTCGTGCTCCCAGCGCGCGAGGCGCTTTTTCACCTCGTCGACCAGCTTGCGCTGGTCGGCGGCCGAGCGGACCGCGATGCGGTCCCACTCGGGCGTGATCATCAATCGCCGCGCCAACCTGGCCTGGATCTCGCCGTCCTCGGCCGCGAGCTCAACCACGCGCTTGCCGCGCAGCTCGTAGGCGTTGCCGCGCTCGGACAGCGCGAGGTCGCGCAGCGCGCGCTTGAGCGTCACCAGCGCCTCGTCGGCCTTGAAGGGCGGCGCCGGGATCGACCAGGTGTCGTCGTTGCTCATCGTCAGGACAGCCAGCGCTTGCGCCGCTTGTAGCTCTTGACGTCGCGAAAGCTCTTGCGGTCCGTGCCGCCCATGCCGAGGTAGAACTCCTTCACGTCCTCGTTCTCGCGCAGTGCCTTGGCCTGCCCGTCCATCACCACGCGGCCGTTCTCAAGGATGTAGCCGTAGTCGGCGTAGCGCAGCGCCAGGTTGGTGTTCTGCTCGGCGAGCAGGAAGGTCGTCTTCTCCTTGGTGTTGAGGTCCTTCACGATCTCGAACACCTCCTCGACGATCTGCGGGGCCAGGCCCATGCTCGGCTCGTCGAGCAGCACCATCTTCGGGTTGGCCATCAGCGCGCGGCCGATCGCGCACATCTGCTGCTCGCCGCCCGAGGTGTAGG
This sequence comes from Burkholderiaceae bacterium, assembly GCA_035539635.1. Lineage (GTDB taxonomy): Bacteria > Pseudomonadota > Gammaproteobacteria > Burkholderiales > Burkholderiaceae_C > CADEEN01. Next base: position 337 of record DATLIE010000077.1, on the reverse strand, counting down.
CCGCCTGCGAGCCGCGGCGCTGCTTCAGGCGCGGAAAGTAGGCGTAGACCTTGTCGAGCGTGGCCGCGACGGCGGCCTTGCCATCGCGCCGCGTGTAGGCGCCGGTCAGCAGGTTCTCCTCGATCGTCAGGTGGGCGAAGCAGTGGCGCCCCTCCATCACCTGGATCACGCCGCGGTCGACCATCTGCGCGGTGGAGAGCTTCTCGATGCGCTCGCCGCGCAGCTCGATCGAGCCTTTGGTCACTTCGCCGCGCTCCCCGGCGAGCAGGTTGCTCACCGCGCGCAGTGTGGTCGTCTTGCCGGCGCCGTTGCCGCCGAGCAGGGCCACCACGCCGCC
>DATLIE010000076.1:0-4245 GCA_035539635.1 Burkholderiaceae bacterium | reverse complement strand
TCTGCTCAGACACGTTCGGCGGTTCAGTTGACGAAGCGCGCGAGTACGCGCGCCGACCTCCAACCCTGCGCTCCTCGGCGCCCCACAGGTCGCCCACCCCGGGCACCGCCCACCGCAACGCGAAGCACCGCACGTGGTGTTCGGAGAGAACAGCGTGCGTGTCCGCAAAGGCGTGGTGGGGCTGCGGCTGGGGTGCGTGGGAGGCGCCGAGCATCGCAGGGCTCATGGCCGCGCGTGCGCAGCACGCGCTTCGTAGACTGACTCGCGGCGGCGGTCTGAGCGCAGCGAACGAAGTGAGCGAAGCGAGTTCGGCCGCGGGCCATGAGCCCGAGAAGCACAGGGAAGGTGGAGCGAAGCTCCACCCGCCGAGGTCGCACCCCAGCCGCAGCCCCGCCGCGCCTTTGCCGCGCGGCCTCAACGTTGCTACTCGATCACCACCTTCGCGTCCTTCACCAGGCGCGCGAACTTCTCGCTGTCGTCCTTGATCTGACGTGCCATCTGCTCGGGCGTGTTGCCCACCGGTTCGGCGCCGATGTCCTCGAGCTTCTTGCGGAACTCGGGTTGGGCCAGCAGGGTGACAACGTCGCTGTTCAGCCGCGCGACGATGTCCTTCGGCGTCGCGGCCGGCGCGAGCAGGCCGAACCAGGTGCCGGTGTCGATGCCCTTGACGCCCGCTTCGGCGAGCGTCGGCACCTCGGGCAGCGCCGACGAGCGCTTGCCTGTCGTCACCGCCAGCGCCTTCAGCTTGCCGGCCTTGATGTGCGGCAGCACCGGTGTCACGGTATCGAAGCTCATCGTCACCTGGCCGCCGATCAGGTCGGTCACCAGCGGGCCGCTGCCTTTGTACGGGATGTGCGCGATCTGGATGCCGTTCGCGGTCTCGAACTGGGTGCCGATCAGGTGCTGCGCTGTGCCATTGCCGTTGCTGCCGTAGTTCAGCTTGCCTGGCTGTGCCTTGGCCTGGGCCACCAGTTCGGCGACGGTCTTGGCCGGGTTGGCGGCGCTGACGGTCAGCACGTTGGGCACCAGCGCCACGGTGGTGATCGGCGCGAAGTCCTTCTGCAGGTCGTAGGGCAGCTTCTTGAACACCGAGGGCGCGATCGTGTGGTGCACCGCGCCCATCAACAGCGTGTAGCCGTCGGGCTTGGACTTGGCGACGAAGTCTGCGCCGAGGGTGGCGCCCGCGCCGGGTTTGCTCTCGACGATCACGGTCTGGCCGAGGCTCTGCGTGAGCTTCTCGGCCAGCGCGCGTGCCAGCACGTCGGTGGTGCCGCCGGGCGGGAAGGGCACGACGAGCGTGATGGGCTTGTTCGGCCAGGCTTGCGCCTGGGCGCCGAGGGCGATGAAGGACAGCGCGGCGATCGCGCAGGCGCGACGGGTCAGTGCAAAGCCTTGCATGGCATGTCTCCTTGGAAGGAACCGGTCTTGTGGGGGAGGGTCAGCGCGCCAGGCGGGCGATCACGGCGCGCGTCACGTCGGCCGTCTTGGCCGTGCCGCCCAGGTCGCCGGTGTGCAGCGTCTTGTCGGCAGTCACCGCCTCGATGGCGGCCATCAGGCGCTTGGCCGCTTCGAACTCGCCCAGGTGCTCGAGCAGCATCACGCAGGACCAGAAGGTGCCCACCGGGTTGGCCAAGCCCTTGCCCATGATGTCGAAGGCCGAGCCGTGGATGGGCTCGAACATGCTCGGGTAGCGGCGTTCGGGGTCGATGTTGGCGGTGGGCGCGATGCCCAGGCTGCCGGCCAGCGCGGCGGCCAGGTCCGACAGGATGTCGGCGTGCAGGTTGGTCGCCACCACGGTGTCCAGCGTGGCCGGCCTGTTGACCATGCGCGCGGTCATCGCGTCGACCAGTTCCTTGTCCCACTTGACGTCCGGGAACTCGCGCGCCACCTCGTTGGCGATCTCGTCCCACATCACCATCGCATGGCGCTGCGCATTGCTCTTGGTCACCACCGTGAGCTGTTTGCGCGGCCGCGACTGCGCCAGCTTGAAGGCGAAGCGCAGCACGCGCTCGACGCCGGCACGGGTCATGATCGACACGTCGGTCGCGGCCTCGATCGGGTGGCCCTGGTGCACGCGGCCGCCGACGCCGGCGTACTCGCCCTCGGAGTTCTCGCGCACGATGACCCAGTTCAGGTCTTCCGGCTTGCAGCGCTTCAGCGGTGCGTCGATGCCGGGCAGGATGCGCGTCGGCCGCACGTTGGCGTACTGGTCGAAGCCCTGGCAGATCTTCAGGCGCAGGCCCCAGAGCGTGATGTGGTCGGGGATCTGCGGGTCGCCGGCCGAGCCGAACAGGATCGCGTCCTTGCCCTTGAGCGACTCCAGCCCGTTGGCCGGCATCATCTCGCCGTGCGCGCGGTACCAGTCGCCGCCCCAGCCGAAATCCTCGAACTCGAAGCGGAAGCCGCCGCCGCTGGCGGCCAGCGCCTGCAGCACCTCGGCGCCTGCGGGCACCACTTCCTTGCCGATTCCGTCGCCGGGGATGGTGGCGATGCGGTAGGTCTTCATGCGCGGTCTCCTGGGTGGTCGATGGGGGGACTCTAGGCGCTGGACAGGTTGACAAAGCCAGCCTAGATTCAAGGCGCTGTTAACCTGGATTCAACAATCGTGACGCGCCCGATCCAGCCTGCCGACCTCGACTTCTTCGCCACGCTGGCCGGCGCGGGCAGCCTGTCGGCGGCGGCGCGCGAGCTCGGCGTGTCGACGCCCGCGGTCAGCAAGCGCCTCGCGGCCATGGAGGCGCGCCTGGGCACGTCGCTTGCCAACCGCACCACCCGGCGCATGGGCCTCACGCCCGAGGGCGAGCTGCTGCTCTCGCACGCGCGCCGCATCCTCGGCGAACTCGACGCTCTGCAGCAGCAGCTCGGCGCCAGCCGAAGCGAGCCGCAGGGCCTGCTGCGGCTGAACGCGACGCTGGGCTTCGGGCGAATGCATATCGCACCCCTGGTTTCGAAATTTGCGCGCCGCCATCCGAAGGTGGAGGTGCAGCTGCAGCTGTCGGTCAACCCGCTGCCGCTGTCGGACGACAGCTTCGACCTCGGCATCCGCTTCGGTGCGCCGCCCGACGCGCGCGTGTTCGCGCGCCGCCTGGCGGCCAACCGGCGCCTGCTGGTCGCATCGCCCGCCTACCTGTCGCGTGCCGGCGAACCCAGGCTGCCGGCCGACCTGACGCGCCACAACTGCATCGGCATCCGCCAGGGCGACGAGGCCTACGGCCTGTGGCGCCTGGCGCCGCTGCGTGGCAAGGGCGGGCGCGAAGAGGCAATCCGCACGCGCGGCAGCCTGACCACCAACGACGGCGAGATCGCGGTGCAGTGGGCGCTCGACGGCCACGGCATCGTGATGCGGGCCGAGTGGGACATCGAGCGCTACCTGAAGAGCGGGCGCCTCGTGCAGGTGCTGCCGCAGTGGCGCACGCCCGATGCCGACATCTATGCCGTGTGGCCGCAACGCCACCAGCATTCGACACGGGTGCGGGCCTTCGTCGACCACATTGCCGCGGCGTTCGCGACCGCGTGAGCCCGGCTCGGCAGACGGGCGACAGCGGGCTGCGGATTGGTCGCCCGCGCCAGCCGACGCTGACAGCCGGCGCGCTCAGGCGGCGTCGATCGGCTGCCACCACGACGCCACGCGGCGCGACGGCCAGTCGAAGGCAAACCAGTTGCCGCCGCCGTTGGCAGGCTGGTCGCGCGCGCGCGAGATCGGTTCGCCGGCCAGGTGGCACCACAGCAGCGTGCCCACCGCGCCGTGCGACACGAAGGCCAAGGCGCCTGCGCGCGGCTCGCGCTGCACCGCATCGGCGATGCGGGTCACCGCGGCGACGATGCGCGCCTGCGCGGCGGCCGCGGTTTCCCAGCCGCGCACCGAGGCGTGCGGCTCGGCGAAGAACTGGTCGGCCACGCGCTCGAACTCGTCGGGCGGCAGGAAGCCGGTGGCCGAGCGGTCGTTCTCGCCCAGGTCTTCTGCCATCGCGTAAGGCAGGCCGCAGTGCGCGGCCAGGATCGCGGCCCCGTCGATCGCCTTCTGTTCCGTGCTGCACCAGACGGCGCCAATTTCGCGAACCCACGGCTGGGCGAGGCCGGCGCGCATGCGTTCGCGTCCGCGCGCGGACAGCGGCCAGCGCGGCACCGGCACCTCGCGGCTGATCACGACGTTGGGATGGGTGATGAAGACGCAGCGGCGGGTCATCGCGGCATTGTCGCGGCGCTGCGTGGCACGATGCCGGTGTGCCAGACACTGCCGCCCCC
>DATLIE010000075.1:0-2829 GCA_035539635.1 Burkholderiaceae bacterium | reverse complement strand
GGCCTGCACGACGCGTTGCGCCGCCGCCGCCACGCGCACCTCGGCCGCGCGTACATCGGCGCGCTGGCGCAGCGTGTCGGCCGGGAAGGCGAGCGCGAGATCGGCTGGCGCGGCGGGCAACGGAGCGTCGGCGAGCGCCGGCAGCGCGGCGACGCTGCGGCCGGTGAGCAAGGCGAGCTGGTGGCGCGACAGCGCGGCCGCCTTCTGCAACGACGGCAGCTGGGCCCGCGTCTGCTCGACCGCGGTGCGCGCCTGCTCGGCGTTGAGCGACGTGGCCAGACCGGCCTGCACGCGCCAGTCAGTGATCTGCAGGGTTTCCTGCTGGCTCGCGAGGTTGTCCTGGGCGATCGCCAGGCGCGCCTCGCTGCCGCGCAGCGACAGGTAGGCCAGGGCCACCTCGGCCGCGACGGACACCTGCACGTCGGCCAGCGTGGCGGCGCTGGCCTGCGCGTCGAGGGCGCTCGCGCCGGCGGCGGCGCGGCGCCCGCCGAAGACGTCGATCTCCCAGCCGGCGTCGAATCCGGCCTGGTAGCGGTTGCCCGCCGAAGCCGAGTTCGAGCGGCCGCGTTGCGCCGACGCGCTGGCGTCGAGCGAGGGGCCGCGCTGCGCCTCGGCGACGTCCGCCAGCGCACGCGCCTGGCGCAACTGCGCCTGCGCGATGGCGATGTCGCTGTTGGCCGCGAGGGCCTCGGCGATCAGCGCGTCGAGTGTGGGGTCGCCGAAGCGGCGCCACCAGGCCGCGAGGTCGGTGGCGTCGCGCGCGGGCGTGGCGCCGGGCGCCATCCATTGCGCCGGCGCTGCGGCGCCACCCCACGGTGCGGCGGTCGGCGCCTGCAGCGTGCTGCAGCCGGTCGCCCAGGCCGCGGCCAGGAGCAGCGCGAGTGCCGCGCCACGGGGCCGAGTTGAAACGAGATCCATGCCGCCAGTCTGTGGCGGCGGTATGTCAGTGGTGCTTGCGCCAGGTCAAGCCATGTAAAGACGGCGGCGCGTTTTCGCCTACTGGAACGCCACCTCGGCGAAGCTGCGCAGCTTGCGGCTGTGCAGCGAGGCCATGCCGTCCTCGCGCAGCAACTCGATTGCGCGCATGCCGATGCGCAGGTGCTGGTCGACCCGCTCGCGGTAGAACTGGTTGGCCATGCCGGGCAGCTTGATCTCGCCGTGCAGCGGTTTGTCGCTGACGCACAGCAAGGTGCCGTAGGGCACGCGGAAGCGAAAGCCGTTGGCGGCGATCGTGGCGCTCTCCATGTCGAGCGCGACCGCCCGGCTCTGGCTGAAGCGCCGCTCGGGGCCCGGGTGCGGCAGCAGCTCCCAGTTGCGGTTGTCGGTGGTGGCCACGGTGCCGGTGCGCAGCACGCGCTTCAACTCGTAGCCCTTGAGCTGGGTCACGTCGGCCACCGCGCGTTCGAGCGCGACCTGGATCTCGGCCAGCGCGGGAATCGGCACCCACAGCGGCAGCTCCTCGTCGAGCACATGGTCCTCGCGCACATAGCCGTGGGCCAGCACGTAGTCGCCCAGCTGCTGCGTGTTGCGCAGGCCCGCGCAATGGCCGAGCATGATCCACGCATGCGGCCGCAGCACCGCGATGTGGTCGGTCATGTTCTTGGCGTTGGCCGGGCCGACGCCGATGTTGACCATCGTGATGCCCGAGTGGTCCGGTCGCACGAGGTGGTAGGCCGGCATCTGCGGCAGGCGCGCCGGGGCGGTGCCGTTGCAGGCGCCACCGCGCAGCGTGGTCACGTTGCCCGGCTCGATGAAGGCGCTGTACTCGCAGTCGGCCTGGGCCATCGTCTCGCGGCCGAGCTTGATGAATTCGTCGATGTAGAACTGGTAGTTCGTGAACAGAACGAAGTTCTGGAAGTTCTCCGGCCGCGTGCCGGTGTAGTGGCGCAGGCGGTGCAGCGAGTAGTCGACGCGCGGCGCCGTGAACAGGGCCAGCGGCTTGGCTTCGCGCGGGCCGGGGTCGAGCGTGCCGTTGGCGATGCCGTCGTCCATGGCCGCCAGGTCGGGCAGGTCGAACAGGTCGCGCATCAGCGTGCGCCGCTGGGGCGTCAGCGTGCCTTCGAGGTGGTCGTCCTCGGCGAGCGAAAAGTGCACCGGAATCGGTTCGTCGCTCGCGCCGACTTCGAGCGCCACCGCGTGGTTGCGCAGCAGCAGGCGGAACTGCTCGCGGTAGTACTCGGCAAAGATGTCGGGCCGCGTCAGTGTGGTCTCGTAGCGGCCCGGCCCGGCGACGAAGCCGTAGGCCAGGCGCGAGTCGGCGCGCAGCACGGTGTCGACGCGGATGCGCACGTGGGGATAGGTCGCGCGCACCCGGTCGCCGGGCAGGTTGCCGTCGAGGAAGGATTGCAGCTGGCTGCGCAGGTGCGCGACGCCGGCGTCGTAGATCGCGGCCGCATGGGCCAGCGCAGCGTCGGGATCGTGGAACTCGCGGCGGGGGGCAACGTCGGGCGTGATCATGGGAGGGATTGTCGCGCCTTCGCTGCGTAAACTGCATGCGCAGGAGGCGAGGCAGGATGAAGGTGCTGGTGTTGGGCGGCGGGGTGATCGGCTGCACCGCCGCTTATGAGCTGGCGTGCGACGGCCACGAGGTGACGCTGATCGAGCGCCAGAGCGGGCCTGCGCTCGAGACCAGCTACGCCAATGCCGGCGAGGTCTCGCCCGGCTACTCGGCGCCCTGGGCCGGGCCGGGCGTGCCGATCAAGGCGATCAAGTGGCTGTTGATGGACCACCGGCCGCTGGTACTGCGTCCGCACCTGGACTGGCCGATGATCGGCTGGATCCTGGCGATGCTGCGCAACTGCACCGCGGCGCGCTACGAGCTGAACAAGG
>DATLIE010000074.1:0-21310 GCA_035539635.1 Burkholderiaceae bacterium | reverse complement strand
CGATTGCGCTCGAGCTCGCGCGCGCGGGCTTCGACCTCGCGCTGCACTACCGTCACTCGGCCGACGACGCACAGGCGCTGGCCGCGGAACTGCGCGCCCTCGGTGTGCGCGCCGAGTGCTTCGCGGCCGAGCTCGGCGACGAAGGCGCCTGCCGGGCGCTGGTGCCCGCGGTGGTCGCTGGCATGTCGCGCCTCGATGCCGTGGTCAACAACGCCTCGCACTTCGAGTACGACGATGCCGCGGGCTTCGGCCATGCCGCGATGGAGGCGCACTGGCGCGCGAACACGGCGCCGGCGGTGATGCTGGCCACCGCGCTGGCCCGGCATCTCGAAGGCTGCAGCGAAGTCGGCTGCGTCGTGAACCTGTCGGACCAGAAGCTCTGGAACCCGAACCCCGACTACTTCTCGTACACGCTGTCGAAGGCTGCGCTCGATGCGGCGACCACGATGCTGGCGATGGCGCTGGCACCGCGCGTGCGCGTGGCCGCCGTCGCACCGGGTGTCACGCTGGTGTCGGGCACGGCCATGGACGGCGCCGGCTTCGACGCCGCGCACCGCATGACGCCGCTCGGCCGCTCGTCGACGCCCGAGGACGTGGCGCGCGCCGTGCGCTTCGTGATCGAGTCGCCGGCCATCACCGGCACCACCATCGTCGTCGACGGCGGCCAGCACCTGGCGCGCCAGCCGCGCGACGTGGCCTTCCTGACTCCGCAACGCTGACACCATGCACAGCCTACTGATCCACCCCGCGCTGATGGACTGCCGGCGCCTCTTCCTGCGCGACTACGAGGTCTGGATCAACATCGGCGTGCACGACTTCGAGAAGCGCGGCGAGCAGCGCGTGCTGATCAACGTCGACCTGTTCGTGCCGCTGGCGCAATCCACGCCGCACGCCGACAAGCTCGAGGAAGTGCTCGACTATGACTTCATCCGGCGTTCGATCGCCGAGCGCGTGCAGCGCGGCCATGTGCACCTGCAGGAGACGCTGGCCGACGACGTGCTGAAGCTGATGCTCGCGCACCCGCAGGTCAAGGCCGCGCGCGTGTCGACCGAGAAGCCGGACGTGTACCCCGACTGCGAGGCCGTGGGCGTCGAGGTGTTCGGAATGAAGGAAGCCTGATGAACGCGATGAACGACGCGGCCGCGGCCAAGAAGACCGCCTTCGAAGCCAACAAGCTGTCCAAGCGCCTGCATCGCCAGGTCGGCGAGGCGATCGGCGACTTCAACATGATCGAGGACGGCGACAAGGTCATGGTCTGCGTGTCCGGCGGCAAGGACAGCTACGCGCTGCTCGACATCCTGCGCGGCCTGCAGCAGCGCGCGCCGGTCCGCTTCGAGCTGGTGGCGGTGAACCTGGACCAGAAGCAGCCGGGCTTCCCGGCGCATGTGCTGCCCGCGTACTTGGAATCGGTCGGCGTGCCCTTCCACATCGAGAACCAGGACACCTACTCGGTCGTCAAGCGCCTGATCCCCGAGGGCCAGACCATGTGCAGCCTGTGCTCGCGCCTGCGCCGCGGCATCCTGTACCGCGTCGCCAGCGAGCTGGGCGCGACCAAGATCGCGCTCGGCCACCACCGCGACGACATCGTCGTCACGCTGCTGATGAACATGTTCTTCGGCGGCCGCCTGAAGGGCATGCCGCCGAAGCTGGTGTCCGACGACGGCAAGCATGTCGTGATCCGGCCGCTGGCCTACGTGGCCGAGGCCGACCTCGAGCGCTGGGCGACCGTACGGCAGTACCCGATCATTCCTTGCACCCTGTGCGGCAGCCAGGACAACCTGCAGCGCGCGCAGACCAAGGCCATGATCCACGAGTGGGAGCGCCAGTACCCGGGCCGCATCGACAACATGTTGCGCGCGATGGGACACGTGGTGCCCTCGCACCTGCTCGACCGGAACCTGCACCCCTTCGCGAGGCTCCAACCTAGCGGTGTGGCCGACCCGCAGGGCGACAAGGCCTTCGACGACGACGAAGACGAGTCCTGCGGTACGCCGGGTGCCGTGGCCGTGCGTTTCATGGAGCCTACCGCACCGACGCCCCGGGAGACCCCATGAACCAGACCCGCCGCCTCGCCGTCCTGCTGCTGGCCGCCTCGCTGCTGGGTGGCTGCGCGGCGTTGAACCAGGTCCGCAGCGAAGTCACCACCTTCAGCGACTGGCCCGCCGACCGCAAGCCCGGCCGCTACGCCTTCGAGCGCCTGCCCTCCCAGAAGGCCGACGCGCAGCGCCAGGGCGAACTCGAGGCCGCCGCCGCCCAGGCGCTTCAGAAGGCCGGCTTCACGGCCGCCGCCGATGCGGCGCAGGCCGACGTGATCGTGCAGATCGGCGCGCGCCTGACGCGCATCGAGATCTCGCCGTGGGACGACCCGCTGTGGTGGCGCTGGGGCGCCGGTTACTGGCGCGCCCCGGCCTGGCGCTCGTCGCGCTCGATGTACTACGCGGGCGTGCATGCCGACTGGGCCACGCGCTTCGAGCGCAACGTGGCGCTGCTGCTGCGCGACCGTGCCAGCGGCGTGCCGCTGTTCGAGGCCCATGCCCAGACCTCGGGCGGCACGTCGGGCGACAACGCCCTGCTTGGCGCCATGTTCGAGGCCGCGCTGCAGGGCTTCCCGGCCATCGGGGCGCAGAACCCGCGCACGGTGACCACCACCTTGCCCTGACCGCGCGGCGCCTCAGCGCTGCGCGCTGCCGTTGGCCTCGGACGCCAGCAGGCGCACATCCTCCTCCCAGCCACGCAGCTTGCGGCGCGCGTGCTGACGCTGCTCGGCGGTGGTCAGGTTGTGCATCGTCGCCGCCAGCGCGCAGTTGTCCTGTGTCAACCGCTCCTGGTACTCGCGGTAGTCGGCACGCGGCGAGCGCAGGGTGCGCTCGGCGAGCAGGCGCACCGCCACCCCGGCGCGCACCACGTCGCCGGCCGTGCTGGCACCGGCCAGCGTGCGCAGCATGTCGGCGTTGCGGCGCTCGCGCTCGGTGAGCCAGCGGTCGGCGTCGAAGGGCGAGGCCGCCAGCAGCTGCGCGAGGCGCGCACGCTGCCCTTCGTCGAGCCGACCATACAGGGTTTCGAAGCGCTCGAGCGTGCGCTTGAACGCCGCCTGTGCGCGCTCCTCGCGGTCGGGCTGCGTGTACTCGCTGCGTTGCTCGGCGAGCTTCTTGGCCAGCTGGCGCTCCATGTGCTGCAGCTGCTCGGGCCTGAGCGTGACGATCAGGCGCGCCAGTGCCGGCGTCGCGCGCGCCAGGCCGCTGTCGATGCGGCGCTGCGCCTCGTCGCGCCAGGCGCAGGCCGCCTGCGCCGTGCTGGGTTCCATGACTTCGCGCTGCGCGCGCCGCAGCAGCTGTGCGTAGTCGGGCAACTGGGTGCGCCGATGCCAGTCGAACCACTCGTCGAGCGCCTCGCGCAGCCGCAGCGACTGCTCGCCGTCGAGGTCCAGGTAGCCGTCGGCCCACCAGTAGGCCAGGTGCGGGCCCTGGCCGTAGGACAGGCGCAGCAGACTGCCGCAGCCGGCCAGCAGCAACGCCGCCAGCGCCACGCCGATAATCGTGCGCAGCTTCGGCAACCACAGACCGGTCACGCGGGACGACATGAGCGACAGCGACAAGAACTCGACCCTTTCGGTGCTGATCATGGCGGCCGGAAAGGGCACGCGCATGAAATCGGCGCGCCCGAAGGTACTGCACTGGCTGGCCGGCCGCAGCCTGTTGCAGCATGTCCTGAACGCGGTGGTGGGTCTCTCGGCCGACCGCACGCTGGTGATCGTGGGCCATGGCGCCGACGCGGTGCGCGCCAGCGTGGCCGACCAGGGCGTGAGCTGCCTGCTGCAGGAGCCCCAGCTCGGCACCGGCCACGCGGTGCAGCAAGCGGTGCCGCAACTGCCCGATGGCGGCACCACGCTCGTCCTCAACGGCGATGTGCCGCTGATCGAGCCGGCCACGGCCGCGGCGCTGATTGCGGCCTGTGGCGGCCAGCGCCTGGCGCTGCTCACCGTTGAGCTGGCCGACCCGTCCGGCTACGGGCGCATCGTGCGCGACGCGGGCGGGGCCGTGCGCGGCATCGTCGAACACAAGGACGCAACTCCCGGGCAGCGCGCGATCCGCGAGGTGTACACGGGCATCCTGGCGGCGCCGACAGCCTGGCTCAAGCGCGCGGTGATGGCGCTGTCGAGCCACAACGCGCAGAAGGAGTACTACCTGACCGACATCGTGGCCGCGGCGGTGGCCGAGGGTGTGCCGGTGGTGGCCACCCCGGCGCGTGACGAGACCGAGGTGCTGGGCGTCAACAGCCCGGCGCAGCTGGCCGATCTGGAGCGTCGCTTCCAGCGCCGCCAGGCGGAGGTGCTGATGGAAGCCGGCGTGCGCATGGCCGACCCGGCACGGTTCGACCTGCGCGGCAGCCTGGCCTGCGGGCGCGACGTGGCCATCGACGTCGGCTGCGTGTTCGAGGGCGAGGTCGTGCTGGGCGACGAGGTCCGCATCGGCGCGCACTGCGTGATCCGCGACGCGCGCATCGACGCCGGTGCCGTGATCCACCCGTTCACGCACATCGAGGGCGCCCGGGTCGGCGCCGGCGCCCTGGTGGGCCCGTACGCCCGCCTGCGCCCGGGCACCGACCTCGGCACCGGGGTGCACATTGGCAACTTCGTCGAGGTCAAGAACAGCACGCTGGGCGCCGGGGCCAAGGCCAACCACCTGGCCTACCTCGGTGACAGCGTGGTCGGCGAGCGCGTCAACTACGGCGCCGGCAGCATCACCGCCAACTACGACGGCGCCAACAAGCTGCGCACGGTGATCGGCGCCGACGTGCACGTGGGCAGCAACTGCGTGCTGGTCGCGCCGCTGACGGTCGGCGAGGGCGCGACGATCGGCGGCGGCTCGACCATCACCAAGGACGCGCCGGCCGGGCAGCTGACGGTGGCGCGCGCCCGGCAGGTGTCGATCGAGGGCTGGGTGCGGCCGAAGAAGGCGAAGAAGTAGGCACCTCAGGCGGCGCCGGGCCGACACCTCAGCGCGCCGCGCCAGCGAGCAGCTCGTACGAGCGCAGCCGCGCCGCGTGATCGTGCACGGCGCCCGCGACGATCAGCTCGTCGGCCCGGGTCTGCTCGACCAGTGCCGCAAGCTGCTGCTGCACCGACGCGGGCGAGCCGACCGCCGAGGCCAACAGCATGCGCTGCACCTGCGCCTTCTCCAGCGGCGTCCACATCGCCTCGAGTTCGGCCGGGTCGATCGGCCGTGGCAGTGGCCCGCGCCGGCCGCGCTGCATGCCGAGAAAGCGCTGTTGGATCGACGTGAAGAGACGGGCCGCCGCTTCGTCGCTGTCGGCACAGACCACGTTCACGCCCACCATCGCGTGCGGCTTCGGCCACTGCGGCGACGGCTGGTAGCCCGCGCGGTAGACGTGCAGCGCCTGCAGCAGCAGATCCGGCGCGAAGTGCGACGCGAAGGCGAACGGGAGGCCCAGGTGGGCCGCGAGCTGGGCGCTGTACAGGCTCGATCCCAGCAGCCAGATCGGCACCTGCGTGCCGGCGCCGGGGATCGCGCGCACCGCCTGGTCGGACCTGGACTCGCCGAGGTAGGCCTGCAGCTCCATCACGTCGCGCGGGAAGCCCTCCTCCTCGTCGCGCGCGTCGAGGTGGCGGCGCAGGGCGCGCATCGTCACGCGGTCGGTGCCGGGGGCCCGTCCGAGGCCGAGGTCGATGCGGCCGGGGTAGAGCGTGGCCAGGGTGCCGAACTGCTCGGCGATCACCAGCGGCGCGTGGTTGGGCAGCATCACGCCGCCCGAGCCGACGCGGATCGTCGTCGTGCCGCCGGCGATGTAACCCACCAGCACCGCGGTGGCCGAGCTGGCCACGCCGTCCATGTTGTGGTGCTCGGCGACCCAGTAGCGGCGGTAGCCCCAGGTTTCGGCGTGGCGCGCCAGGTCCAGGCTGTGGGCGAGCGCCTGGGCGGCGTCGCCGCCTTCGACGATGGGCGAGAGATCGAGGACCGACAGCGGCGGCAAGGGCATGCCCGATCATGCCGTCACGCCGATCGGCACGCGGGGCGTGGGGGTGTCACACTCGCCCATGATCCAACCTCTCCTGCAAGCAGCCGACCTGCGCGGCGCCGCGCAGCTGACCACCGATGCGGTGGCCGGGCTCACCTCCCTGGTGGAGGCGATGCATGCGCGCATTTCGCCCCTGTCCCTGGTCGTCCCCGCGGCCGACGAGCGCACGCGGGGCTTGACGGGTCTGGTCTACAAGAGCGTGCGCGGGGTCACCCGCATCGTCGGCGGCAGCGTCGACGCCCTGTTCGACTGGCTCGGCCCCGCGCTGGCGCCGGCCGGCCCCGCCGGCCTGCCGCAGGCCGAGCGCGAAGCGATCGTGGCCGCCCTGAACGGGCTCATCGGCGACCACCTCGCCGCCACCCACAACCCGCTGTCGATCACGATGACCTTCCGGCGCGACGGCCGGCCGCTCGTGCTCGACCGCTCAGCAATGCGCGCCCGCCTGCCCGACGCCGGCCCGCGCGTGCTGGTGCTGCTGCACGGGCTGTGCATGAACGACCTGCAGTGGTCGCGGGCGGGCCACGACCACGGCGCCGGGCTGGCGCGCGAGCTCGGTTACACGCCGGTGTACCTGCACTACAACAGCGGCCTGAGCCTGTCGACCAACGGCCGCGTGCTGGCGCAGCACATGGACCGCCTGCTCGATGCCTGGCCGGTGCCGGTGGAGCGCCTGGTGCTGCTGGGCCACAGCATGGGCGGCCTGGTGGCGCGCAGCGCGCTCTTCCACGGCGTGCAGGCCACGCGCGGCGGGCCGCGCTGGCCCTGGCGCGTCAACGACCTGGTCTGCCTCGGCACGCCGCACCAAGGCGCGCCGCTCGAGCGCGCCGGGTGGGGCCTGGACCTGCTGCTCGGCGCCGCCCCGTATGCGGCGCCGTTGGCGCGCCTGGGGCAGGTTCGCAGCGCCGGCATCAACGACCTGCGCCTGGGCGACATCGTCAGCCCCGACGTGGCCGGCCGTGGCACGCACCGGCGCGCCCAGGTACCGCTGCCCGACAACGTGCGCTGCCACGCGGTGGCCGCCCAGTGCGGCGGCGCGGACAGCGTCAAGTCGCAACTGCTCGGCGACGGCCTGGTGCCGGTGGCCAGCGCCCTGGGCCAGCACCGCGAACCGGCCCGGCGCCTGGCCTTCGACGCCGACAAGCAGGCCGTCGTCGAAGGCACGAACCATCTCGACCTGCTGTCGAGCCCCGAGGTCTTCGAGCACCTGAAGCGCTGGCTGCGCTGAGCCGGCAGAGGAGTCAGCGCGACGCGGGCCGAGCGCGCGGCCGCCCCGGAGCCGGCCCGCGCGTCCCCTCGGGGGACCGCTCGACGTATCCGTCGAGCGAGGGCCGTCAATCAGCGCCGCGTACTGAGCCAGATGCCGACGAGGATCGACACCGCGCCGACCAGATGGAAGGGCTCGATGCGCTCGCCCAGCACCAGCCAGGCGATGCCGGCGCTGTAGATCGGCCCCAGGTAGAGCACCATGCCCACGCGCGCGGCGCCCAGCACGCGCTGCATGAACGAGTAGGCGGCGTAGGCCCCGGCGCCCGGCAGCAGGGCTGCCGCCAGCACCAGGCCGGCGCTCTTCCACGACAGCGTCGACGGCAGCCAGTACAGCGCCTCCCAAGCGGTGAACGGCAGCAGCACGACGACGCCGCCGCAGGCGATCAGCGTCAGCCGCGCCAGCGCGCCGAAGGCCGACGGCCAGGCGCGCAGCAGCAGCGAGTACACCGTCCACGACACCACGGCCACCGCGATCCAGACGTCGCCCGGGTTGACGCTGACCGCGGCCAGCGCTTCCCAATGGCCGCGGATCAGGATGTGCACCACCCCGCCCAGCGCCAGCGCCACGCCGAGCCATTGGCCGATGCCGAATCGCTCGCGCAGCCAGAGCGACGAGGCCAGCGCGATCAGCACCGGCGACATCGCGTACAGCAGCCCGATGTTGACCGCCGAGGTGTGGCGCCCGCCGATGTAGACGAAGGCGCCGCAGATCCACATGCCCAGGGCACCGAGCACCAGGAACTGCCACCCTTCGGCCAGGATGGCGCTTCGCTTGGCGACGATCTCGCGCCAGCAGAAGGCGCCCAGCAGCACGACGGCCACGGCCCAGCGCGCCAGCGCCAGCATGTGCGGCGCGATGACACCCGGCGCCCAGCGCGCGACGAGGTAGTTGACGCTCCACAGTGCCGGCGCGACGAACACCAGCGCGAGGGCCAGCCGCCGCTCGGCGGCGCTCACGGGACCGGTGCGAACGGGGCGCCCTCGGTCGGCGCGCCGAAGAGCAGGCCCTGCAGCTGGTGGCAGCCCAGCGCCACCAGGAAGCCGCGCTGGGCCTCTGTCTCGACACCTTCGGCGATGACCTCGCGGCCCAGGCTGGCGGCCAGCGTGATGATCGCGCGCGCGATTGCCGCGTTGCCGGCGTTGTCGGGCAGGCCGCGCACGAAGCTGCGGTCGATCTTGATGCGGTCGATCGGCAGCTGGTTCAGGTGGCCGAGCGACGAGTAGCCGGTGCCGAAGTCGTCGATCGCCACGCGCACGCCCAGGGCCTTCAGGCGGCCGAGCGTCGCGCGCACCGTGTCCACGTCGTCCATCAGCATGCGCTCGGTGATCTCGACCTCGAGCGCACTGCCCGGCAGGCCGGCGTCGGCCAGCGCGGCGGCCACGCTGTCGGCGAAGCCGGCGTCGCGGAACTGCAGCGACGACAGGTTGACCGAGACCGGCAGCGCCCGGCCGGCGTCGCGCCAACGCCGCGCAGCCTGTGTGGCCTCGCGCAGCACCCACTGGCCGATCGGCAGGATCAGGCGCTGCTCCTCGGCCAGGGGGATGAACTGGTCCGGCTCGACCAGGCCGCGTGCCGGGTGGCGCCAGCGGATCAGTGCCTCGCAGCCGGCCAGGCGCCCGTCGGCGGCGCGCACCTGGGGCTGGTAGTGCAGCACGAACTCGTTGCGCTCGATCGCGCGCGTGAGCTGCGACTCCAGCTCCAGCGCCTCGAGCGCACGGCGGCTCATCTCGGGGTCGTACAGGTGATGCGTGGCGCGGCCCTGGCGCTTGGCCTGGTACATCGCCGCATCGGCATTGCGCAGCAGGTCGGCCGGCGTGTCGGCATGCTGCGGGTACAGCGCGATGCCCACCGAGGGCGTGACCGAAATCGAGCGGCCCTCCAGCTGCACCGGCGCGCTCATCGAGCCCAGCAGCTTGCGCGCCACCTCCTCGACGTCGGACAGCGGCATCGCGCCGGGCAGCAGCACCATGAACTCGTCGCCGCCGAAGCGCGCCACCACGTCACTGCCGCGCAGCAGCGAGGTCAGGCGCTGCGCCAGCGTCTGCAGCAGCACGTCGCCGGCCAAGTGGCCGAGCGAGTCGTTGACGCGCTTGAAGTGGTCGAGATCGATGAACAGCAGCGCGCCCTGGGCATCGCCGGCGCGCCCGCTGCCCATCAGCGCATCGAGCCGCTCCATGAAGGCGCTGCGGTTGAACAGGCCGGTCAGCGCGTCGTGGTGTGCCAGGTGGTGGATGCGCTGGCGTGCCGCCTGCGTGGCGCGCAGGTCGCGCACCACCGTCATGCGCAGCGTCTCGTCGCCGCGCACGATGGTGCGCACGATGAACTCGACCGGGATGCGCGTGCCGTCGCGGTGCAGGATGGCGCTCTCGTACGCCGTCTCGGCGCGCGAGGTCATCACCTCGACCACCTTGGCCACATGCTCGGGCGCGATGAACTCGAGCGTCTTGCGCCCGCGCATCTCCTCCAGGCTGTGGCCGATCAGTTCGAGCGCGGGCTGGTTGGCGTCGGTGACGAAGCCGTCCTTGTGGAAGACGATGCCCTCGACGCTGGCGTCCATGAACTTGGCCAGCCGCTCCTCCGACTCGCGCAGCGCCAGCTCGGCCTCGCGGTGGCGCGTGATGTCGTTGATCAGCACGAAGGCGCCGGCCAGCGTGCCGTTGGCGTCGAAGTGCGGCAGCAGCTGCACCTCGATCCAGCGTCGGCCCCCGTTAGGCGCAGGCAACTGGCGCTCGTAACGCTGCGGCTGGTGGGTCTGGCGGATCTGGTTGACGTAAGGCTCGATCGAGCGGTTGGCGTCGGGGCCGATGATCTCCTCGAGCGTGCGCCCGAGCACCGACTGCTCGTCGAAGCCGAAGGTCTTGGCGTAGCCGGCGTTGGCGAACAGGCAGCGCAGCGTGTCGTTGTCGTAGAACGCCATCAGCGCCGGCACGCTGTTGGCCACCAGGCGCAGCAGGCTCGCGTGCTCGCGCACGCTCGGCTCGGTGGGCACGCCGGCGGCGGCGCTGGCAGGGGCCTCGCGGCGACCGGTCTGGGGGCTGCTCATGCGCTACCTTGTTCGAGGATCGATGCGGCCAAGCACAGATCGTCCCATGCCCGGGCCTTGTCGGCCAAGGTGCGTAACAAATAGGCCGGGTGATACGTCACGACCACCGGCGTGTCGCGCCAGCGGTGCACACGCCCGCGCAGGCGGCCGATCGGCTCGTCGGTGGCCAGCAGCGACTGGGCGGCAAAGCGGCCCATCGCCAGCAGCAGGCGCGGCCGCACCAGCTCGATCTGGCGCGTCAGGTAGGGAGCGCAGCGCGCGGTTTCGGCCGGCTCCGGGTTGCGGTTGCGCGGCGGACGGCACTTCAGCGTGTTGGTGATGAAGACCTGGTGTGCCGGCGGGCCCTCGCCGCGCGTCATGCCGATCGCACGCAGCATGTTGTCCAGCAGCTTGCCAGCCTGGCCGACGAAGGGCTCGCCCTGCAGGTCCTCCTGCTCGCCGGGCGCCTCGCCGATGATCATCAGGCGCGCCTGTTCGTTGCCGACGCCGAACACCGTCTGCCGGCGCGATTCGCACAGGCCGCAGGCACGGCAGCCGGCCACCGCGGCGCGCAACGCGGGCCAATCCATCGTGCCGATGTCGTCCCGCCCCGGTTGCGCCTGCGGCGCGCCCCCCACGAGGGCCCGCGCCGGGTCCGCGGCGGCAGGCGGGGGTTCCGCAGGCGACTCGAACAGCCGCACGCCCATTGCCGCCAGCATCTCGCGCCGGCGTTCAGTCCAGCGCATCGGCACCCTTCCCGTCCGCGATCGGCAGCCGCATCACGAGCGCGTCCTCGCGCGAACCCGCCGCCGGGTAGTACCCGCGCCGCAGGCCGACGGACTCGAAGCCGTAGCGCTGGTAGACGTGGCGCGCACGCTGGTTGCTCTCGCGCACCTCGAGCCAGAGCGACGCGCGGCGCTCGCGCCGGCAGCGCGACACCAGGTCGTCGAGCAGCCGGCGTGCCAGCCCCTGCCCCTGCAGGGCCGGCGCGACGGTCAGGTTCAGAAGGTGCATCTCGTCCACACCCGGCAGCGCCACGCAGTAGGCGTGCAGTGCGCCGTCGGCCGCGCGCAGCAGCTGCGTCACATGGCCCGCAGCGAGCGAGTCGACGAAATTGCCGCGTGTCCACGGGAACGGGTAGACCGCCTGCTCGAGCGCGATCACCGCATCGAGGTCGGCCAGCGTCATCGGCGCGCACTGCAGCGCCGCGTCGGCGTAAGGCCTGGGCAGCGCACTCACGCGGAACCCGCCATGGCCTTGGCCGCCGTGCGTTCGGCCGTGGTCAACGCGACCTTGTCGCGCAGGTACAGCGGCAGCGCTTCGGCGGCGTCGACGCCCTCGCCGCGCGCCCACGCGCTGCGGGCCAGACCCGCCAGGGCGGCCGCGCGGTCGTGGATGCGGCCGACGCGCAGCGCGTCGCCGACGGGCAGGCGCTCGCCGAACGCGGCCAGGGCCGAGCCCGCCACGCACGCGGGTGGATCGTCGCGCCAGGCGGCCGCCAGCGCCGGCAAGGTCCACAACGCCGGGGCGCGCAGCGCCTGCCAGGCTCCCGCCGTCCAGCGGTACTGCGCGGCGTACACCTCGTCCATGCGCGCGTCCATCGCCACCCACAAGGCCTCGGCCGCCGCGCCCTGCTGAGCGCGCGCGTCCTCGGCCACGAGGGCCAGGCTGTCGATCGCGAGGACCGGGCGGCCAAGTCCGAAGGCCAGACCCTGCGCGATCGCGCAGGCCGTGCGCAGGCCGGTGAACGCACCGGGCCCACGTCCGAACGCGATGGCGTCGAGCGCCGCGGTGGCGAGTCCGGCCTGTTCGAGCAGTTCGAAGGCCAGCGGCAGCGCACGCTGCGACGCACGCGCACCGCCCTCTTCCTCGGCGCACCACTGCCGCTCGCCGGCCACCACGGCGACGGCCAGGCGCTCGGTCGCACTGTCCAGCGCGAGCAGGCAAGGGGCGCGGGTCGGTGCCATGCGGTCAGTGTATCGGCGCGCCCGGGGCACCGGCCCGGGCCGGTGGCTCGTGCGATCATCGCCGCATGACCCGACGCCTGCGGGCCTTCGCCCTGCTACTTGCGTGCGTGCTGCCGCCCGGGTCGGGCGCACTCGCGCGAGTGCTCTCCCCCGAGATCGAACAGGCGCTTGCACGCGAGGGGGTGCCCATCGATGCCGTGTCGGTGGTCGTGCAGGAGGCCGGCAGCGGCCAGCCGCAGGTGTCGCTGAACGCCACCCGGCCGGTCAACCCGGCGTCGCTGGCCAAGCTGCTCATCACCTACGCGGCGCTCGACGAACTCGGCCCCGCCTTCACCTGGAAGACGCCGGTGTGGTTCGGCGGGCCGGTGAAGGACGGCGTGCTCGACGGTCCGTTGGTGCTGCAGGGCCGTGGCGACCCCAAGCTCTCGCTCGAACGCCTGTGGCTCGCGCTGCAGCGCGTGCGCCAGATGGGCGTGAGCGAGATCCGCGGCGACATCGTGCTCGACCAGGGCGCGTTTGTCGTGCCCCCCGGATCGCCCGGCGACTTCGACAACGAACCGCTGCGGCCCTACAACACGCGCCCGCAGGCGCTGCTGCTGAACCTGTCGACCGTGGTCTACACCTTCACGCCCGACGTGGCGCGCGGCGTGGCCACCGTGTCGGCCGAGCCGGCACTCGACGCACTGCTGACCGATCCCACCGTGCCGCTGTCCAGCGGGCCGTGCAACGACTGGCGCGCCACGCTCAAGGCCAGCCTCGGCGACCCGGTGCGGCTGCAGTTCGGCGGTAGCTTCCCGGTGGCCTGCGGCGAGCGCGTGTGGCCGCTCGCGCACGCCGACGCGCGCCTGTACGCCCAGCGCCTGATCGCCACGCTGTGGCGCGCGGCCGGCGGCCGTCTGACGGGCAGCGTGGTCGAAGGCAGCGCACCGCAGGGCCTGGCGCCGATCTTCGAACTGACGTCGCCGCCGCTCGCCGACGTGGTGCGCGACATCAACAAGTTCAGCAACAACGTGATGGCGCAGCAGCTGTTCTTCACGTTCGCGCTGCAGCGCACCGGTGCGGCCAGCGTCGGTGTGGAGGACGCGCGCGCGGCCCTGCGGCGCTGGCTCGCCGACCGCCTGGGCGAGTCGCCCGAGTCGATGGCGGGCGTGGTGATCGACAGCGGGTCGGGCCTGTCGCGCGAGACCCGCGTGTCGGCGCGCCTGCTCGCACACCTGCTGCAGCGCGCCTGGTCGAGCCCGGTGATGCCCGAACTGATGGCCTCGCTGCCGGTGACGGGCCTGGACGGCACGCTCAGGCGCTCGCGAGCGACGGTCGGGCGCGCGCACCTGAAGACCGGCTCGTTGCGCGACGTGGCGGGCTTGGCCGGCTACGTGCTCGGCGCCAGCGGCCGCCGCTACGTGCTGGTGGCGGTGATCAACCACCCGAACGCGAACGCCGCGCGGCCCGCGCTCGACGCGCTGGTGCAATGGACGATGAACGACCTGAACCCGCGCTTCGGCACGCCCAGACCGTGAGGGCCGCACCGTGATCGAGCTGCTGGGCTACGTTGCCGCCGCCCTGACGACGCTCAGCTTCGCACCGCAGGCCTGGCTGATCTTCCGCACGCGCGACGTGTCGGGCGTGTCGCTGGGCATGTACAGCGCGTTGGTCAGCGGCATCGTGCTGTGGCTCGTCTACGGCCTGCTGATCCGCTCCTGGCCGCTGGTGGTCGCCAACGCGGTGACGCTGTCGCTGGCGGGATCGATCCTGGTGATGAAGCTGCGCCTGCCCTCGCGGCGGCACTGATGAAAAAAGGCCGGCACGCGGCCGGCCTTTCGCGCAGGAAACCCAGGCTCAGAGGTTGTCGGGCACCCAGCCGAATTCCTTCAACGCCGCCCACACCTGGTCCGCGAAGATGCGGTGGCCACCGGTGGTCGGGTGCACGCCATCGGCGAAAAGCCAGGTGCTCGCGCTGGCGCCGGCCACCAGGCTGTTAAGGTTGGGCGCACCGGACGCCGCGAACACTGCCGCGGGCGCGGCGTTGCACAGCAGCGAGGTGCCGCTCGCGTTCCAGGCCGGCGTGCCACAGGCCGGCGTCGTGACATTCGTCAGCCCGTAGGTCGCCGGGCTGGCCAGCACGGCCGCGTTGAGGGCGCGTGCGTCGATGATGCGCACATTGGCACCGTCGAGCCCCGCCAGCAACGACGCGTTGAACGCGGCCGACAGCGACGACACGAACGCGCGGGTGTCTGCGGGGGCGCCCAGGAACTGCGGCGCATTGGCCGCATCGGGCAGGGTCATCACCGCCACACGCCTGGCACCGTTGGCGAGGATCTGGTCCTTGACCAGGTTGGCCAGCTCGGTGGCGGCCGTCTGGACGTTGGCGGTGGCCGCAACCGGGCCGATGGTCCCCGCCGCAGCCAGCTGCACGAAGACATCATTGTTGCCGCCGAACACGAAGACGATGTCGTCGCTGCCGAAGTTGGTGAAGCGCGTCAGGTGGTCGGCCACCTGCGTGGTCATCGGCAGTGTCATTGGCGTCGGCGTCGAGCCGACGAGGCCCGTGCCGTTCGGGTTGTTGATGCCCGCCGGGTTGCTGACCCGCGAACCGCCCTGCGCGTAGCCGGTGCAACTGCCGGCCAGCGCCGGGTTCGTCAGCGCGGCGACGCAACGCACGCGCGTGCTCGGCGTGTCGGGCCCGAAGCCCACCATCGCCGGCGTGATCGCCACGCCCAGGCGCGCAGCGATCCACTCGACCCAGACGTTGGCGGTGCTGGTGTTGCTCGCGACCGTGTATCCCGTGTGCGAGTTGGTTGTGAACTTGCCGCCGAAGTACGGCGCGCCAGTGCCCGGGCCGTTGACCGAGGTGGCCGGCGTGTAGGCGCCGATGTCGGTCAGGCTGTCGCCGAACGCGACCACGCGCGTGGCCAGCGGCGAATCGGTGTTGCCGCCGCCGCAACCGGCGACGACGAGGGCGGCAATGGTGGCCAGCGCGGACAGGTGCCAGCGGCGACGGGTGCTCATGGGCTTGCTCCTTCGGTACGTTCTGCTTGGTGTGTTGCCGCGCAGTGGCGGACCGAGGTCCACCGCAGGCCTCGCGGTTGGCGACGAATATACGGTTGAGGTCGCAGCACCCCGAGCGGGGTAAACCCCGCTGAGCGCCGCTTTGGAGTGACCGCTCCAAACGCGGCGCACCCGGCCGCGCCGGGTCCGACGGTCAGAACGGGTTGTTGCGCGCGCGCGAGGCAGCCACGGTGCCGAGCCGCGCCTGCACCGCGGGACCGGGCAACCACGCGTGGGCCCACATGTAGCCCGCCGCCGTGGCCCCCGTGACCAGCGTGGACGTCGTGCAGTTGGGCGCTGTCACCGTGGTGACACACGCAGCGTCGGCCACGTTGGTCAGGCTGAAGCTCGACGGAAAGCGGTACATGTTCTGCGACTCGACATCGGCATACGCAAGCCCGATCAGGCGCCCGTCGTTGATCAGCGTCACGCTCATGCGGTTGTTGAACGCGGCGGTCAGGTCCGACAACAGCGCCGAGCGCCCGGGGTCGTTGGTGCTGCTGTTCTGTGCCTGCGCAAACGGCGTCAGTCCGAGGTCGGGCACCGTCAGCACCACCACGGCCGGACCGGACTGCGCGAGCGCGTTGATCCGGTCACCGAGCGCTTCGCCGCGGTCGCGTGCTTGCGCCAGCAGCGTGTCGCGCGAACTGGTCGGGTAGTTCGCGTAGAGCTCGAGGATGTCGTTCATGCCGATCATCACGAGCGCCAGATCGCCGTCGTTCAGCGCGGCGCCCTGCACCGCCGCGATCTGCGACGCCAGGTCGGCCACCTTGTGCCCGACCTGCGCCATCACCTGGCCGCTGGTCGTGGTCGCGGTGCCCGGGCAGCGGTCGTACACCAGACCGAACACCGAGGCCACGCTCTGGATCCAGATCGGGCTGCGCGTGCAATCGAGCTCGGTCGTGCTCTCGGTCGGCGGGTTGGTCGTCGTGTCGGTGATGCGGAACGCGTTGATCGTGTACTTGCGGCCGTCGGCCTCGATCACCGAAAGCTCGTCGCCAAAGGCGAGGATGCGGGTCGGCTCGAAGGGCGTGACCTGACCGCCGCCGCCGCAGGACGCCAGGCCGGCCAACGCCGCGAGGCCCGCCAGGACGGCCAGGCCCTTGCGCATCGAGAACGAACGGAAACTCATGTGGACTCCAGGTTCAGGGAGATCGGCTCGCGGCAGCAGCGCGCTCGAGGCGGTCGCGCACGCCATCCCACTCGCCGCCGGCCGGCGGCTGCTCGACCCAGATCAGGCCCACGCCGAGCGCGTCGAACTCACGCAGCACGCCGAACAGTTCGAACGCCGCCGCGCGGGCGCTGTCGGGCATCTGCCGCGACACCAGCCCCCATTCGGCCGCCGCACGCGGCAACCGGACAGTGCGCGAATATACCGCCAGCCCCGGCGCCGAGCCGGCGCGCCGCCCGGCCGCGGCGCGCGCGTCGATCCAGATGGTGGCGGCGTCGGCCAGCGCCTGCGAAGGCATCAGGCGCACCGTGGCACGCGGGGCATAGTGCGCTTCGAGCGTGCCCGAGGCCCGGGGTGCCTGCGCGTCCGGGTCCGCCAGCGCTTCGCCGGCCGCGCCTGCGAGCTGTTCCCGGGTCAGCGCGCCCGGGCGCAGTAGCACCGGCCGACCCCGCGTGCAATCGACGATCGCCGACTCGATGCCCACCTCGCAGGCACCGCCGTCCAGCACCGCGATCGAGTCACCGAACTCGTCGGCCACGTGCGCGGCCGTCGTCGGGCTGACCCGGCCGAAGCGGTTGGCGCTTGGCCCCGCCACGCCGGGCACGCCGCGGCGGGCGCACTCGACGAGCAGCGCACGCGCCAGCGGGTGCGCCGGGCAACGCAGGCCGATGCTGGCCTGGCCGCCGGCCGCCGCGGCGCCGATGCCCTCGCGGCGCGGCACGATCAGCGTCAGCGGGCCGGGCCAGAACGCCGCGGCCAGGCGTTGCGCGAGCGGCGGCCAGCCGCCGGGCTGTGCAGCAAAGGCCTGTGCATGTTCGGCATCGACCACGTGCACGATCAGCGGATGGTCGCTGGGCCGGCCCTTGGCGGCAAAGATCCTGGCCGTGGCCGTGTCGTCGTCGGCGCGCGCACCCAGGCCGTAGACCGTCTCGGTCGGGAAGGCCAGCAACTCGCCGGCCTCGAGCAGGTCGGCCGCACGCGCGACCGAGGCGGGGTCCTTGCCGTCGAGGATCACGTCAGAAGGCCGGCAGGCCGAGGATCGAGGCCGCCTCGAGCGCGATCGCGCGCGCCTGCCCGGCGTCGGCGGCCGTGACCGTCAGGTGGCCCATCTTGCGCGCGCGCCGGGCGTTCGCCTTGGCATACAGGTGCAGGTGCGTGCCGGGCAGCGCCAGCACGCGCTCCCAGGGCAGCGCGCGCTCGCGGTCCGTCGCGTCGAACCAGAGGTCGCCGAGCAGGTTGAGCATCACCGCGCTCGAATGCAGGCGCGGCGCCACCAGCGGCAGGCCGGCCAGGCAACGCACCTGCAGCTCGAACTGCGACACGTCGCAGGCGTCGATGCTGTAGTGGCCCGAGTTGTGCGGGCGCGGCGCCATCTCGTTGGCGGCCAGCGTGCCGTCGGCCAGCACGAAGAACTCGACGCACAGCACCCCGACATAGCCCATCTCGGCGGCCAGGCGTCGCGCGGCGGCGACCGCCTGCGCTTGCGTGTCGGCGGCGATGTCGGGCGCCGGCACCTGCGTCACCGCGAGGATGCCGTCGCGGTGCAGGTTCTGCTGCACCGGCAGCTCGACCATCGCGCCGTCGGCGCCGCGCGCGACGATCACCGACAGCTCGTGCGCCAGCGGCAGCAGCTGTTCGAGCACGCAAGGCACCTGCTTGAGCTCGCGCCAGGCCGCGGCCAACGCCGCTCGGTCGGCGACGCGCACCTGGCCCTTGCCGTCGTACCCCAGTCGCGCAGTCTTCAGGATGCCGGGCAGCAGCGCGTCGGGCACGCGCACGAGGTCGGCCTCGGCCTCGATCACGGCGAACGGCGCACAGGGCACGCCGCTCAGGACGAAGTGCCGCTTCTCGGCCGCACGGTCCTGGCAGATCGCCACGCAGTCGGCCGACGGCGCCACCGGGCGGTGCGCACCCAGCGTGTGCAAGGCGGGCGCGGGCACGTTCTCGAATTCGGTGGTGATCGCGGCGCAGCGCTGCATCAGCTGCGCCAGACCCTGCTCGTCGGTGTAGTCGGCGTCGATGTGATAGTGGGCGACGAGGCCTGCCGGGCTGGTCTTGTCGGGATCGAGCACCGCGGTGAAGTAGCCCATCGCCTGCGCGGCCTGCACGAACATGCGCCCGAGCTGGCCACCGCCCATCACACCCAGCGTGACCGGCCGGCCGTCGGGGCCGATCGTGCCTGGCAGGAGCGGCTTCACTTCAATTGCTGAGTCATCGCGCGCGCCGCCTCGGTCTGGCGCGCGCGGAAGGCATCGAGCTTGTCGGCCAGCGCCTTGTCGTTCACCGCGAGCATCGCCACCGCGAACAGCGCGGCGTTGGCGGCACCGCCATCGCCGATCGCGAAGGTGGCCACCGGCACGCCCTTGGGCATCTGCACGATCGAGTGCAGCGAGTCGACACCCTGCAGGTGCTTGCTCGGAATCGGCACGCCCAGCACCGGCACCGGCGTCTTGGCCGCCAGCATGCCCGGCAGGTGCGCCGCACCGCCGGCGCCGGCGATGATGGCGACGAGGCCGCGCTCGCGCGCCGCGGACGCGTAGGCGAACATGTCGTCGGGCATGCGATGCGCCGACACGACCCGACACTCATGCGGGACGCCGAACTCGGCGAGAATGGCGGCCGCGTGCTGCAGGGTGGGCCAATCGCTGGCCGAACCCATCACCACACCGACCAACGGTTGCGCCTCGTTCATGCCTTGAATTGTAGGTGGCGCGCTCCATCTGACCGCTTTGACCGACCCCTCCATGATCGACGTCACGATCCAGAACTTCCAGGACGAGCTGATCACCGCCTCGATGCAGCAGCCGGTGCTGCTCGACATCTGGGCCCCCTGGTGCGGGCCCTGCAAGGTGCTCGGCCCGGTGCTGGAAAAGCTCGAGGTGGCCTACGCCGGCCGCTTCAAGCTCGCCAAGCTCAACAGCGACGAGCAGCCCGAGATCGCAGGCCAGCTGAGCCAGGCCTTCGGCGTGCGCTCGATCCCGTTCTGCGTGCTGTTCGACCAGGGCCAGCCGGTCGACGGTTTCGTCGGCGCACTGCCCGAGAGCCAGATCCGGGCCTTTCTCGACAAGCATGTGCCGACGGTCGACGAGCTGGAGGCCGAGGCCGAGCTGGAAGAAGCCGAGGTCGCGTTGGCCGAGGGCGACGCCGAGGCGGCGCTGGCCAAGCTGCAGCAGGCCGTGGCGATCGACCCGGCGAACGACGACGCGCGCTTCGACTACGTGAAGCTGCTGCTCGAGCGTGGCGCGCTGGCGCAAGCCGAAGCTGCTTTCGAGCCGGTGGCCAAGAAGGCGGCGACGGATGCACGCCTGGAGGCCCTCGCGCACTGGCTCGCCGCACAGCGCAAGGCCCCTGGCGCGCGCGCGGCCGACACGCTGACCGCGGCGATCGCCGCCAACAAGCGCGACTTCGACGCCCGCTTCGAACTGGCGCAGACGCACTTCGCCGCGAGCCGCTTCACCGCCGCGATGGACGAGTTGCTCGAGATCGTGATGCGCGACAAGGCCTGGAACGGCGACCTCGCGCGCAAGACCTACGTGGCGATCCTCGCGCTGATGGCCAAGCCGGCACCGAAGGCGGCGGCCGGCGAGGCCAAAGGCGCGCTGGAGCTCACCGGCAAGGCCGCGGCCGTCAGCGCCGACCCGGTGCTCGACCAGTACCGGCGCAAGCTGAGCATGGCGCTGTTCTAGCGCCTCGCAGCAGCCCTAGACCTTGGCGGGGTCGATCCCCGCGAGCGCCTCGTCGAGCGTGGACACGATGCGCTGCTGCTGCTCGCGGTGCGCGCCGTACAGGCGCTGCGACTCGGCCAGGTGCTGCGCCGCGAGCCCGCTTTCGCCCAGCCCCTCGCGCACCTGCGCCAGGCGCGCCAGCGCGATCGCGCGGTCGTCGATGTCGCCCGGCTCGGCCAGCGCCTGCTCGGCCGCGCCGGCCAGCGCGCGCGCCTTGTCGGCATGGCCGAGGTTGAGCTCGCACCACGCGCGGTCGGCCAGCAGGCAGGACGCGATGCGCTTCAGGCCCTCGGTCATCGCGGTGTCGAAGTTGGCGTCGAACAGCGCCAGCGCCTCGGCCCAGCGCCCCTGCGCCGTCAGCACCTGGGCGCGCAGGATCGGTACGAGCGAGCCGAGCGACGCGGTGCCGATGCCGGCGTCGTAGTGGCCGATCGACTCGGCGCCCATCAGCGCCTGCGCCACCGTGCTCGGATCGCGCTTCTCGCCTTCGAACAGCAGGGCCATGCGTGCGAGGCTGGCGCGCATCCAGGCCTGGTTGTGCATCAGCGCCGACAGGTGCGCCTCGTCGCCCTCGGCGATCGCGTGGCGGCGCGAGGCTTCGTACCAGCGCTGCGCCACTTCGGCGTTGCCGCCGAAATGGTAGGCATAGCCGGCCACCAGTGTGGCGCGCGCGCGCGCGCCGTGGTGCTCGGGCGCCGCACCGTCGAGCGCTTCGCGCGTCAGCGCTGCCATGCGCGGCGTGTCGCAATTGGCGAAGGCCAGGTTGGCCAGCCAGGCCGCCGCGGTGGCGCGCAGGCGTGCGGCCGAGGGGCCGGCGTTCTGTGCCAGCGAATAGGCCAGCTCGATGGTCTCCTGCGCATCGCGGCCGATCACGCTGTAGTAGCCGTGCAGGCCCTCGGCCAGCGCGATCCACGCGCGCAGCACATTGTTGTTGGGTTGCCAGGCGAGCTGCGCATTGAGTTCGTCGATCGCGCCGCGCGCGCGCTCGAGCTGGCCCTGGCGTGCCAGCAGCGCGGCGCGTTCGGCGCGCAGGCATTGCGCCTCGATCGGGTGGGTCGCGCTCTTGATGGCCGCCTC
>DATLIE010000073.1:0-12095 GCA_035539635.1 Burkholderiaceae bacterium | reverse complement strand
GCGTGGCCCACCATCTGCTCGAGCGCGTCGTAGCTCTGCTCGGGCGTGGTCACCTGCACCATCTCGACCTTGTCGAACTGGTGCTGGCGGATCATGCCGCGCGTGTCGCGCCCGGCGCTGCCGGCTTCGGAGCGGAAGCAGGGGCTGTGCGCCGTCAGCTTGATCGGCAGCTGCGCCGCATCGAGGATCTGCTCGCGTACCGTGTTGGTCAGCGACACCTCCGAGGTCGGAATCAGGTACTGCTCGGGGCGCTCCTCGTCGCCGCCGCGCGTGACCCAGAACATGTCGTCCTTGAGCTTGGGCAGCTGGCCGGTGCCTTCCAGGATCTCGCGGTTGACGATGTAGGGCGTGTAGCACTCGGTGTAGCCATGCTGCTGCGTCTGCACGTCGAGCATGAACTGCGCGAGCGCGCGGTGCAGGCGCGCCGCCGTGCCGCGCAGGAAGGTGAAGCGCGCGCCGGAGAGCCTGGCGCCGGTGTCGAAGTCGATGCCCAGTGCCGGGCCGATGTCGGCGTGGTCGCGCGGCGTGAAGTCGAATGCGCGCGGGGTGCCCCAGCGCCGCACTTCGGCGTTCGCGCTCTCGTCGGCACCGACCGGCACGCTCGCGTGCGGCAGGTTGGGCAGGCCCATGAGGATGTCGGCAATCTGGCCCTGCAGCGCGTCATTGCGCGCGGCCGACGCCGCGAGCTCGTCGCCCAGGCCGGCCACCTCGGCCATCACGGCCGAGACGTCTCCGCCCTTGGCCTTGAGCTGGCCGATCTGCTTGGACAGCGCGTTGCGTTTGGCCTGCAGCTCCTCGGTGCGGGTCTGGATGGTCTTGCGCTCGGCTTCGAGCGCCGCGAAGCGCGCGCGGTCCAGAAAGGGTTGCGGCGTCTTGCGCGTCTCGAGCCTGGCGATCACGCCGTCGAGGTCGCGGCGCAGGAGATTGATGTCGAGCATGTGTCGTTCTTCTTGCTTCAGTGATCGAGCTTCAGGCCCTTGGGCAGCGGGAAGTGCACCGTCTCGGCCACGCCGTCGAGCTTGCGCACGGCGAGCGCGCCCAGCTCCTTCAGGCGCGCGATCACCTGCTGCACCAGCACGTCGGGCGCCGACGCGCCGGCGGTGAGGCCGACGCGCGCCGCGTCCTGGAACCACTCGGGGCGCAGGGCTTCGGCGTCGTCGACCATGTAGGCCGGCTTGCCCAGGCGCTCGGCCAGCTCGCGCAGGCGGTTGCTGTTGCTCGAGGTCGGACTGCCGACCACGATGACCACGTCGACCTGCGGACTCATCACCTTGACCGCATCCTGCCGGTTCTGCGTCGCGTAGCAGATGTCCTGCTTCTTGGGTTCGCGCACGTTCGGGAAGCGCTGCTTGACGGCCGCGAGCACCAGCGCCGCGTCGTCGACCGAGAGCGTGGTCTGCGTCACGACGGCCAGACGGTCGGGCTTCTTCACCGGGGCCAGGGCGACATCGTCCACGTCCTCGACCAGGTAGATCCCGTCGAGCAGCTGCCCCATCGTGCCTTCGACCTCGGGGTGGCCCTTGTGGCCGATCATCAGGAATTCGTAGCCTTCCTTGTGCAGCTTGGCCACCTCGACGTGCACCTTGGTCACCAGCGGGCAGGTGGCGTCGAAGACCGAGAAGCCGCGCCGCTCGGCTTCCTGGCGCACGGCCTGGCTCACGCCGTGGGCGCTGAACACCAGCGTGGCCCCGGGGGGCACCTCGGCCAGGTCCTCGATGAAGATCGCGCCCTTGGCCTTGAGGTCGTTGACGACGTAGGTGTTGTGCACGATCTCGTGGCGCACGTAGATCGGCGCGCCGAACTTGACGAGCGCGCGCTCGACGATCTCGATCGCGCGGTCGACACCGGCACAGAACCCGCGCGGTTCGGCGAGGACGATTTCGTTCACAGAACCCCTATCACATGCACGTCGAAGCGCACGGGTTGCCCGGCCAGCGGGTGGTTGAAGTCGAACAGCAGCCAGTCGGTGCCGACCTCGCGCACGACGCCGGCGTAGCTGGCCTGGCCGTCGGGGGTCGGGAACTGCACCACGTCGCCGACGGCATAGGCGGCGTCGGGGTCGCCCAGTTCGTGCAGCAGTGCGAGCTTCACACGCTGC
Organism: Burkholderiaceae bacterium; assembly: GCA_035539635.1. GTDB lineage: Bacteria > Pseudomonadota > Gammaproteobacteria > Burkholderiales > Burkholderiaceae_C > CADEEN01. The sequence continues at coordinate 9,997 of DATLIE010000073.1, read as the reverse complement.
AGCAACTGCGGATTGCGCAGGCCGAAAGCCTCGCCGGCGGCCAGCTCGAAGCTGTGGCGGCTGCCTTCCTCGAGCCCGATCAGACGGGCCTCCACCGCGGGCGCGAGCTCGCCGGTGCCCAACGACAGGGTCGCCGGCTTGTCGTCGAAGGTATTCACCACCGCGGCGCCGTCGGGCCCGGCGAGGCGGTAGTGCAGGGTCAGGAACGACCCCGGCTGGATGGCGGTCACGGGCAAGGCGGGCAACGAATAGACTGATCGGGGATTTTACGAGGCGACACCGTGACCGGCCTTCGAGACCTGCCGCCCGACGCGCGACCGCGCGAGAAGCTGCTGGCGCGCGGCGCCAGCGCGCTGGCCGACGCCGAGCTGCTGGCGCTGCTGCTGCGCACCGGCACCGCCGGGCAGGGCGTGCTGCAGCTGGCGCAGTCGCTGCTCGACCGCTTCGGGGGGCTGGCCGGGTTGCTGGCTGCCCGGGCCGATGGGCTGGCCGCCGTCAAGGGGCTCGGGCCGGCCAAACGCGCCGAACTGGCCGCGGTGCTCGAGATCGCGCGCCGCGTGCTCGCCGAGCGCCTGGTGGCGCAGCCGAGTTTCGAGCAGCCGCAGGCGGTGAAGGACTACCTGTCGCTGCAGCTCGCCGCGCTCGACCACGAGGTGTTTGCGGTGCTCTTCCTCGATGCCCAGCACCGGCTGGTCGAGTTCGAGGTGCTGTTTCGCGGCAGCCTGACGCAGACCAGCGTGCACCCGCGCGAGGTGGCGCGGCGTGCCCTTGCGCTGAATGCCGCGGCCGTGGTGCTGGCGCACAACCACCCGAGCGGCGTGGCCGAACCCTCTCGTGCCGACGAGATGATCACCGCCGCCCTGAGGCAGGCGCTGGCGTTGGTGGAGGTGCGCGTGCTCGACCATGTGATCGTCGGCCGCGGCAGCGCGACGTCGTTCGCGGAGCGGGGGCTGCTGTGAAAGGCGCACCGAGAAGCGATCTGCGCCAGCAGCTCGCAGGCCTGAAGGAACGGCTGGCGCAGCGTTCGCGCGAAGACGCGCAGCGCCGGGCCGAACAGGCCGAGGCGCTGCGCCGCGAGCGTGCCGAGCGCGAGCAGTTCGCGCGCGCGGTCGGCCCGGTGGCGCCGCTGCCCGATCCGGGCCGCGTTGCGCGCGCGATCCGCGCGCCCGAGCCGGTGCCGCGCCAGCGCCAGGCCGACGAAGCCCGGGCGCTCGCCGCGTCGCTGTCCGACGACTTCGACGTCGGCACGTTGCTCGACACCGACGACGGACTGAGTTTCCGCCGGCCCGGCATCGGGCCGGACGTGCTGACGCGCCTGCGCCGCGGCGGGTGGAGCATCCAGCGCCAGATCGACCTGCACGGCATGACGCGCGAGACGGCGCGCGAGGCGCTGGCGCAGTTCATCCGCCAGGCCGCGCGCGACGGGCTGCGCTGCGTGCGCGTGGTGCACGGCAAGGGCAACGGATCGCCCGGCCGCGAGCCGGTGCTCAAGGCCAAGGTGCGCGCCTGGCTGGTGCAGAAGCAGGAGGTGATCGCCTTCGCCCAGGCCAGCGCCGCCGACGGCGGGCACGGCGCGCTGCTGGTGGTGCTGCGCGGGGACTGAGCCGCGGCTCAGCCGCCGCGGTTGCGCATCCAGTCCGCGGTGTTGAAGAACGCTTCGTGCAGGCGCGTGGCCAGCGTCGGGTCGATGCCGCGCTCGGCCATCGCCTCGGCCATGCAGGCCAGCCACTGGTCGCGCTCGGCGATGCCGATCGCGTAGGGCAGGTGGCGCGCCCGCAGTCGCGGATGGCCGAAGCGCTGCACGTACAGGTCCGGCCCGCCGAGCCAGCCGCACAGGAACCAGTGCAGCTTGTCGCGCGAGCCGTCGAGCGTGCCCGGGTGCAGGCGGCGGATGCCCGCGTACGCGGGTTCGAGGTCCATCAGGTCGTAGAAGCGATCGACCAGCGCCCGCACGGCGCCCTCGCCGCCGAGCGCGTCGAAGGCCGAGCCGGCCTGCGTGCCGGCGTCGCTCATGGCCCGGGGGCCAGGCGCGCGGCCAGCGCCGCGACCGCCCGCGCCGCCGGCGAACCGGGATAGGCCTCGATCAGCAGCTGGCGCCGCCGCACCGCGTCGCGCACCGCGTCGTCGAAGGGCAGGTCGCCCACGAGCTCCAGCGTGACCGGCGCCTCGAGCCCGGGGCTCACGTAGCGGTCGATCACCTGCTGCAGCTGCCCGCGCACGCTGCGCGCCTCGGCGTGGGCGGGCCGCTGGTTGACCACCAGCCGGATCGCGCGCCGCCCCTGCGTGCCGGCCAGCACCTTGATCGTCGCGTAGGCGTCGGTCAGCGAGGTGGGTTCGGGCGTGGCGACGATCAGCACATCGTCGGCCAGCGACACGGTGTAGAGCACCACGTCCGAGATGCCGGCGCCGGTGTCGAGCAGCACGCGGTCGAAGCGCGGCTTCACGGCGTCGAGCGTCTCCACGAGCTTGTCGCGCACCTCCGGCGTCAGGCGCGAGTACTCCACCAGCCCCGAGCCCGCGAGCAGCACCGAGAAGCCGGGCGACACCTCGGTCAGGGCCTCGTCGAGCGTGCGCTGCCCGGTGAAGACCTCGTGCAGCGTGACCTTGGGCGCCAGGTTCAGCACCACGTCCAGGTTCGCGAGACCGAGGTCGGCGTCGAGCACGAGCACGCGCTCGCCGCGGGCGGCCAGCGCCGCGGCCAGGTTGGCGGCGACGAAGGTCTTGCCGACACCGCCCTTGCCGCTCGTGATCGCGGTGATGGTTGCGGTCATTCCGTGTCCTCGTCGAAGCGCGTGTTGCCGAACAGCAGGCCCTTTTCCTCGGCGCTGACCTGCGACACGGCGGCGGGTTCGAATTCGGCGCGGTTGCGTCCACCGGCCTTGGCGCGGTAGAGCTGCTTGTCGGCGCGCTCGAGCCACAGCGTCAGGTTCGAGCGCACCCATTGCGGAGCGAACGCGCCGCCCAGGCTGGCCGTCACCGACAGCGGTTGCGCCAGGCCCACCGCGATGCGGCAGCGCTCGATGCGCGCGCGCATGCGCTCGGCCACCATCGGGCCGAAGGCGGGCGGGCAGTTGGGCAGGGCGATCGCGAACTCCTCGCCGCCGATGCGTGCCACCGTGTCCATCGGGCGCACGCAGTGCTGCAGCGCTTCGGCCACGGCCTGGAGCACGCGGTCGCCGGCCTGGTGGCCGTGCGTGTCGTTGACCTTCTTGAAGTGGTCGATGTCCAGCAGCAGCAGCAGTGCCGGCTCGCCGGCGCGCGCCACGCGGTCGAGTTCGCGCGCGAGCACCGACTCGAAGTGACGGCGATTGGCCAGGCCGGTGAGCGCGTCGCGGCTCGAGAGCTGGCACAGGCCGTCGATCAGGCCTTGAAGCCAGGCAGCGCTGCCAGGCTCGCCCGCCGGCGGCGCCTGGCCCGACTGCGCCAGCAGCGCCAGCGCCGTGTCGACCCGCAGCGCAGGCGCGGCAGGTGTCGCAGGCGGGGTGGGCACTTGCGTCAAAGTGGCGGCCAGTCTAGCAGTGGCCCCCCGAGGCTCCGGCGCCGATTTGGCGCGCTTTCGGCCGCTTGTTCGGCCTCTCGGCGAAGGCCCGGCAGCCCGAGACTGGCAGCCGCGGCCGCATGCCGTTCCACGCCGCCGTGCCCCCCAATCCGCCATGAGCCTTGCGCTTGCCGCCGCCCCCCTCGCCGTCGAACAGGAGTTCGGGTTCTCCGCCGCCGACTTCGAACGCGTGCGCGCGCTGATCTACCAGCGTGCCGGCATCCACCTGCACCCCGGCAAGCAGGCGATGGTCTACAGCCGCCTGTCGCGGCGCCTGCGCGAGACCGGGCACCCGAGCTTCGCGGTCTATCTGCAGTGGCTCGAGGGCCATGCGGCGAACGACCCCGAGTGGCAGGCCTTCATCAACTGCCTGACCACCAACCTGACTTCGTTCTTCCGCGAAGACCACCACTTCACGGCCCTGGCCGAGGACCTGCGCGCCCGCGCCGGCCGGCCGCTGCGCATCTGGTGCAACGCCGCGTCGACCGGCGAGGAGCCGTACTCGATCCTGATGACGGTGACCGAGACGCTCGGCGCCGGCGCGTCGGCCACGCTGCTGGCCACCGACATCGACACCCATGTGCTCGACACCGCGCGCCGCGGCGTCTACGAGGTCGGCTCGCGCGGCCTGTCGCCCGAGCGCCTGAAGCGCCACTTCCTGCGCGGCACGGGCACCAACGCCGGCTCGATCCGCGTCAAGCCCGAACTGGCGCGCCTGGTGGAGTTCAAGGTCTTCAACCTGATGAGCGCGAGCTGGTCCTTCGGCGAGCCGTTCGACCTGGTGTTCTGCCGCAACGTGATGATCTACTTCGACGCAGCCACGCAGCGCCGCGTGCTCGAACGCATCCACGGCTGCATGCGGCCGGGCGGCCTGCTCTACGTCGGTCACTCCGAGAACTTCACCGACTCGCGCGCGCTGTTCCGCCTGCGCGGCAAGACAATCTACGAGCGCCTGTGAACGCGGTCCTGTCTTCGCCCCCGAGCCGACTGGATCGGTTGAAGGCCGCGCCACGCCGCGCCGGCGAGGCGAGCTTCTTCTTCTTCGACGCGCACTTCAAGACCGAGGCGGTCAAGGTGCTGCCGGGCGAATTCTTCGTGCACGACGAGGACGTGGCGATCATGACCACGCTCGGTTCGTGCATCGCCGCCTGCCTGTGGGACCGCGAACGCAAGGTCGGCGGCATGAACCACTTCATGCTGCCCGACGGTGCCGGCGCCGCCGACTGCGGCCGCTACGGCTCGTACGCGATGGAGCTGCTGATCAACGAACTGATCAAGCGCGGCGCCTCGCGCACGACGCTCGAAGCCAAGGTGTTCGGCGGCGGCGCGGTGATCGCGGGCATGACGACGATCAACGTCGGCGAGCGCAACACCCAGTTCGTGCTCGACTATCTGAAGACCGAGCGCATCGCGGTGGTCAGCAAGGACGTGCTGGACGTCTACCCGCGCAAGGTCTGCTTTCTGCCCGCCAGCGGCAAGGCGATGGTCAAGCGCTTGGCGCCGTCCAACCCCGAAGCGATCGTGGCGCAGGAACGCGCCGCGGCGCAGCAGGCCGTGCCGGCCACGACCGGCGGCGGCTCGATCGATCTGTTCTGAGGTCCGGAGCCCTTTCGATGAGCAAGACACGCGTGGTGGTGGTCGACGACTCGGCGCTGGTGCGCAGCCTGCTCAAGGAGATCATCGACCGCCAGCGCGACATGGAGTGCGTCGGCACCGCGTCCGACCCCTTCGTCGCGCGCGAGATGATCCGCAACACCAGCCCGGACGTGATCACGCTGGACGTCGAGATGCCGCGCATGGACGGCATCGACTTCCTCGGCAAGCTGATGCGCCTGCGCCCGATGCCGGTGGTGATGGTGTCCACGCTGACCGAGCGCGGCGCCGAGGTCACGCTGCGCGCGCTCGAGCTCGGTGCGGTGGACTTCGTTGCCAAGCCCAAGATCGGGCTGGCCGACGGCATGCGCCAGCTGGCCGAGGACATCACCGACAAGATCCGCATCGCGGCGCGCTCGCAGGTCAAGCGTTCGGCCGTGCCGGCGGCGGGCGCCGTGCCTGCGCGCGGCGAGACGGCCGAGCCCGCGGCCGTGGCCTCGGTCGGGCGGCTGTCGACCGAGAAGCTGGTCTTCATCGGTGCGTCCACCGGGGGTACCGAGGCGACGAAGGAACTGCTGATGGGGCTGCCGCATGACGCGCCGGCGGTGCTGATCACGCAGCACATGCCGCCCGGCTTCACGACCAGCTACGCCAAGCGCCTGGACGGGCTGGCGCGCATCCGGGTCAAGGAGGCCAGCGACGGCGAGCGCGTGCTGCCCGGCCATGCCTACCTGGCGCCGGGCGGCTTTCACCTCTCGGTCGAGCGCTCGGGCGCCAACTACATCGCCCGCGTGCGCGACGGCGAGCCGGTGAACCGGCACAAGCCCTCGGTCGAGGTGCTGTTCGAGTCGGCGGCGCGCGTGGTTGGCCCCAACGCCTTCGGGATCATGCTCACCGGCATGGGTGCCGACGGCGCGAAGGCCATGCGCGCGATGCGCGACGCCGGCGCCTACAACCTGTGCCAGGACGAGGCCAGCTGCGTCGTCTTCGGCATGCCACGCGAGGCGATCGCCCAGGGGGCGGCGCACGAGGTGTTGCCGCTGGGCCAGATCGCGGCGCACCTGCTCGAGCGCCTGCGCAGCACCGCGGGCATCGCGATCCACCGCGTCTGAGACTTCACCGCGCGGCCGGGTTCACCAGCCACGCAGGTCGAGCAGGCGCTCGGCGGCGCGCGCCTCGCGCGCTTCCTCCTCCCAGCGGCGCTGACCGACCAGGCCCTCCGGGGCGCCGATGTCCTGCAGCGCGCGCGGGTCCAGCGCCAGCATCTCGCGCTCGGCGTCCTCGGCCGCGCGGCGCGCGCGGTGCGCCTTCCAGGCCGACTGCAGGCGCTGCCAGCCGTCGGCGAACTGGTCGGCGAGCGCGGCGCCCAGGCCGCGGTGCAGGGCGATCGTGTGGGGCAGGGCGGGGGTGTTCATCGAAGGGCTCCAGTGCGTCAGGCGTTGTCCGGTGCTGGTCAGAATAGTTGCCCAGACCACCGCACGGAAGCGACTTGTTCCGGCCACGCTGGTCATCTATGCTTACCAGATGCCCGCCCCCATCGCCCGCCTGCCGCTGCAGACCCTGCCCGCCTTCCGCGTCGTCGCGAGGCTCGCCAACCTGCGCGCCGCGGCCGAGGAACTGCACCTGACGCACAGTGCGGTGAGCCAGCAGATCAAGCTGCTCGAGGAGCAGATCGGCTTCACGCTCTTCGACCGGCGTGGCCGGCGCATCGTGCTCAACGCGGCCGGCGCGGCGTTGCTGCGTGCGGTGGACCCGGCACTCGACCAGCTCGACGACGGCCTGCGTGCCGCGGCGGCGGCTTCGGGCAACGAGGCACAGCGCATCCGCGTCACGCTGCTGTCCTCGTTCGGGCAACGCTGGCTGCTGCCGCGCATGGGGCGCTGGCGCGAACGGCACCCCGACATCGGGATCGAGCTGCACACCTCGCAGAACGTGATCGACCTGCAGCGCGAGGGCTTCCACGCCGCGCTGCGCCAGGGTGCCGGCAAGTGGCGCGACCTGGAGGCGGTGTGCCTGACCGACTCGCCGATGATCGTGCTGGGTTCTCCCGACGCGGCGCACCGCCTGCGCGGCAGCGCGCCGGCCGCACTGGCCGACGAGCCGCTGCTCGGCAACGTCGCGACCTGGCAGCGCTGGTTCGCGCTGTCGGGCGTGCGCACGCGCATCAACCCGGTGGCCGCGTTCAACGACGCCGGCCTGATGCTGCAGGCGGCCGAGCAGAACCTGGGCCTCGCGTTGGCGCGCGAGATCCTGGCGGCCGACGCGTTGCGCGACGGCCGCCTGGTGCGCCTGTCGCCGATCGCGTTGCTGGACGAGGAGTACGACGCCTACTGGCTGGCGTTTCCACCCAGCCTGCGCGAGTGGCCGCCGCTGCTGGCGTTGCGCGACTGGCTGCTCGGTGAACTGGACCGGTCGCAGCGCGAACTCGACGCGCTGAAGGACGGTTCGCTCAGAGAAACAGCGCCGTCAGGTCGCTCAGGAAGTCGAAGCCGCGCGGCGTCGGGCGCCAGCGCGGGCCGTCGCGCTCGATGAGACCGCGTTCGAGCGCGCGCTGCAGCGGCGTGTCGATGGCCGTGATCGGCTGACCGGTGCGTTCGGCGAAGCGCGCGGGGTCGAAGCCGTCGACCAGGCGCAATGCGTTCATCATGAACTCGCCCGGCAGATCGGCCGGCTTCACCGCGTGCTCGTTGGACACGCTGGCGCCGGCGAGCGCGCGCTCGATGTACATCGCCGGTTCGCGCCAGCGCACCTGGCGCACGATGCGGTCCGGGAAACTCAGCTTGCCGTGCGCGCCGGCGCCGATGCCCAGGTAGTCGCCGAACTGCCAGTAGTTCAGGTTGTGCGCGCAGCGGTGGCCCGGTCGGGCGAAAGCCGAGACTTCGTAGCGTTGCAGGCCCACGGCCGCGGTGCGTGCGGCGATGCGGTCGAGCATGTCGCTGGCCAGGTCGTCGTCGGGCAGCGCGGGGGGTGTGTTCGCGAAGGCGGTGTTCGGCTCGATCGTCAGGTGGTAGATCGACAGGTGCGGCGGCGCGAACGAGAGCGCCGCGTCGAGGTCGGCGTCGAGCTGGGCCAGCGTCTGCCCCGGCAGCGCGTACATCAGGTCGATGTTGAAGGTGTCGAAGGCCTCGCGCGCTTCGGCCACCGCGGCCCGCGCCTGCGCCGCGTCGTGCACGCGCCCGACCGCGTGCAGCAGCGCGTCGTCGAAGCTCTGCACGCCGACCGACAGGCGCGTCACGCCCGCGGCGCGGAAGGCGCGGAAGCGCTCGCGCTCGAAGGTGCCGGGGTTGGCCTCGAGCGTGATCTCGCAGCCGGGCTCGAGCGGCAGGCGGGCGCGGATGTCGGCGATCAGGCGTTCGATGCCCGCGGGAGAGAACAGGCTGGGCGTGCCGCCACCGATGAAGACGCTGAGGACGCGCCGCCCCCAGACCTGGGGCAGCGCCGCTTCGAGGTCGGCCACCAGCGCGTCGAGGTAGCGTGCCTCGGGGACCTCGCCGCGGGCCTCGTGGCTGTTGAAGTCGCAGTAGGGGCACTTCTTCAGGCACCAGGGCAGGTGCACGTACAGCGCGCGCGGAGGAAGCGCCGCGAGCGAGACGCTGCCGGCGCGGTGGATCCGGATCGGTGCCGTGCTCACGCCGCGCCGAGGTGCCAAGCCTCGCGCATCAAGCTGCGCATCTGCGCCGCGGCCAGCGCGCGATGGCTGATCCGATTCTTGGCCTCGGGTGCGAGTTCGGCCACCGACGCACCGAGCGACTCGATCCAGACCAGCGGGTCGTAGCCAAAGCCGCCGGCGCCGCGCGGCGCGTCGAGCAGGCGCGCCTCCCAGCGACCGAACGCGACCAGCGGTTCGGGGTCGTCGGCGTGGCGCAGTGCGACGAGCGTGCTGACGAAGCGGCAGCGGCGGTCCGCCACGCCCTGCAAACGCGCAAGCAGCTGCGCGTTGTTGGCCGCGTCCTGCGCGCGGCGCAGCGTTTCGCGGTCCCCGTCGACGGCCGGCAGCGGCGCATAGACCGCCGATTGCACGCCCGGTGCGCCCCCGAGCGCATCGACGCACAGCCCGGAGTCGTCGGCGATCGCCGGCAGCGCGGTGGCGCGCGCGGCATGGCGCGCCTTGGCCAGCGCGTTCTCGACGAAGCTGTGGTGCGGCTCCTCGGCCTCGGCCACGCCCAGACTGCCCTGGGTTACCAGCGCGATCGGCAGCCCGGCGAAGAGTTGCTGCAGTTCGGCCAGCTTCTTGGCGTTGTTGGACGCCAGGACGAGCTTCACGGCAAGGGTCTGGCGAGCGCGGTCTTCTGGGCGCCCACCAGCTCGGCGATGCCGCGCGTGGCCAGGCCGAGCAGGGCGTCCATCTGGGCCCGCGTGAAGGCCGCGCCCTCGGCCGTGCCCTGCACCTCGACGAAGTGCCCGGCGCCGGTCATCACGACGTTCATGTCGGTGTCGCAGGCCGAGTCCTCGGTGTACTCGAGGTCGAGCAGCGGCACGCCCTGCACGATGCCCACCGAAATGGCAGCGACATGGTCGCGGATCGGGCTCGCCGCGAGCTTGCCGGCGGCGAGCAGCGTGTTCACGGCGTCGTGGGCGGCAACGAAGGCCCCGGTGATGGCGGCGGTGCGCGTGCCGCCGTCGGCCTGGATCACGTCGCAGTCGAGCGTGATCGTGCGTTCGCCGAGCCCCTTCAGGTCGAACACCGCGCGCAGGGAGCGGCCGATCAGGCGCTGGATCTCCTGCGTGCGGCCGCTCTGCTTGCCGCGCGCGGCCTCGCGGTCGCCGCGCGTGTGGGTGGCGCGCGGCAGCATGCCGTACTCGGCCGTGACCCAGCCTTCGCCCGAGCCGCGCTTGTGCGGCGGCACCTTGTCCTCGACCGAGGCG
>DATLIE010000072.1:0-37344 GCA_035539635.1 Burkholderiaceae bacterium | reverse complement strand
GGCCAGTTCGGCCACCAGGTCCACTTCGGCCGACTGGATCTGCGTCTTCAGCAGGTTGATCCAGCGCCGGTCGGGTTCGGCCGCGTCACCCTGGATCGTGCTGTACAGCACGTCGCGGATCGGCTCGAGCGTCGAGTACGGGATGCAGAAGTGCACCGCGCCCGAGGTCTCGCCGATCTCAAGCGTGAAGGTGGTGGCCACCACGATCTCGCTCGGCGAGGCGATGTTGGCGAACTGCGGCTGCATCTCCGAGCGCTGGTAGGCCAGCTCGAGCGGGTAGATGCCCTGCCAAGCCTTCTTGTACTCGCCGATGATGGTGTCGACCAGGCGCAGGATCACGCGCTGCTCGGTCGGCGAGAAGTCGCGGCCCTCGATGCGGGTGTGGTACTTGCCGGCGCCGCCGAAGAGGGAATCGATGACGGCGAACACGATGTTCGGGTCGCACACGATCAGCCCCGAGCCGCGCAGCGGCTTGACGCTGACGATGTTGAAGTTGGTCGGCACGACGATCTCGCGCAGGAAGGCGCTGTACTTCTGCACCTTGATGCCACCGATCGAGACTTCCGGGCTCTTGCGGATGAAGTTGAACAGGCCGATGCGGATGTTCCGCGCGAAGCGCTCGTTGATGATCTCCATCGTGGGCATGCGCCCACGCACGATGCGCTCCTGGCTGGCCAGGTCGTAGTTGCGCACCGCTCCCTGCGGCACCTCCTCGGCTTCGAGCTTCTGGCTCTCGCCGGTGATGCCTTGCAGCAGCGCGTCGACTTCGTCTTGCGAAAGAATCTGCTGATTCATCGCTGGGCTGCCTTGCCTTATTGAATGATGAAGTTGGAGAAGTGCACCGCGCGCACCGGCGGCTCGTCGCCGTCGTCCGCCACCGGCTTCTTCGCCTTGGCCGGCGCCGAGGCGGCGGCTGCGGGATCGGGGACCTCGTAGCCCAGCGGCCTGAGCGCCGCGGCGCGCACTTGCGCGGCCAGCAGGAGCTTGCCCTGGTGGTCCATCAGCTCGGCGGCGGTCTTGCCGGCCAGCACCAGCAGGATGTTGTTGCGGATCGCCGGCATGTAGGCCTTGAGCAGGTCGCCCGACTTGGCGTCGGTGAGTTCCAGCGTCATGCCGACCTGGGCGTAGCGCTCGGCCTCGCGGTCGGCGAGGTTCACGGTGAAGGGGTCGAGCGCGACGAAGGTCGGCGCGCTCTTGAGGTCGGCCTTGGCCATCTTGGCATCGTGCTTGGCGTCCTTGGCCGATGTGCCGTCTTCGCCTTCTTCCTCCGCAGCCGCGGCGGCGGCCGCGGCGCGCTGCTTCATCACGTAGTAGGCGGCACCGCCACCGCCGACCAGCAGCAACAGCGACAGGCCCACGATCGCCATCATCATCAGCTTCTTCTTGCCGCGCGGGGCTGCGACCGGCGCGTCGACGGCGTCGGGGGGAGCGGCTTTCGAAGCGGCGGCGGCCATGCAAGGACTCCTGGGTCTGCGCAGGGCGCGCACCGGTCAGCCCGATGCGCCCTGCTGGGTTCTTGAGGACCGATTATTTGGAGCGCGGGCCGAGCGAAAGCCCCGATAAGGGACCGCTTTGCCGCCCTGCTCGCGCGGCTGGTGGCCCTAGGCGACCAGGTCGACCAGGCCGCGTGCAGGCAGCGCCGGGCGGCCCGCCGCGACGGTATCGCGGGCCGAGCCCGCTTCGTCGGACGCGGCGCCGAACCTCGCGCTGTGCGCCGGACCGTGCCAGCCCTGCTGGCCAGCGCCGTGGCGCGAGGCCTGGCCGTCGTGCACGCCGCCGCCAGCCAGGCGCAGCCCGCTGTCGTCGAGCGCCGCGGCGAGCACCGGCAGGCTGGCTTCGATCGCGTGGCGCGTGGCGGCAAGGTCGGCGCGGAAGTCGATGCGCGCCTCGCGGCCGTCGAGCACGATCTGCACCGTCACCGGTCCCATCTCGGCCGGGTTCAGCGACAGCTGGGCATGCTGCAGTCCGTCGCGCACCAGCCAGCGCACCTGCGTGGCCAGTGCCGGCGCGAAGCCCGGGCTGTCGACCGGCGCGGCCACGTGGGCCTGCGCCACGGGCGGCGTGTCCTCGCTGGCCTTCGCGGGCACGATGGCCTGGGACGGCGGCAAGGCGAAGGCCGCCGTCTTGACTTCGTCCGCGCGCGGCAGTGCCGCATCGGCGTGGGGTTCCGCGGCCATCGCGGCCTGTGCCAGTGGCGTCGATGCGGCGAGGGCGGTGTCGCCCACGACGCGGCCCTCGGCCGAATCGCCGCCCGCCGGGGCGGGCGCCATTGGGGCGGCCGCTGCTGGCGCCCAGCCGGGCAGCAGGCAGGTGAGTTCGGTCGGGCCGTCGGTCTGCGGCGCCGTCGGCGCGTCCTCGGGCAGCGCATCGGTTGCCTCGGGCGTCTTGCTGGCGGTGGCGTCGGGCGTCACCAGCGCGGCGGTGCCGGCCCTGGGGGCCGCCTCGGCCTTGCGGCCGTGCGCCGTTGCCTTCGCCGTGCGGCGCGCGGCGTGCGCGTCGTCCGGGGCGGGGCTGGAGGACTCCGGGGTGTCGGCCGGCGCATCGTCCGGCTCGGCCGGCTCGCGGGTCGAGCGCGTATTGGCCGCAGCGTCCGCCGCCGACGGTTCGCGTCCGGCGGCCTGTTCGAGGCACTGCGCGAAGCCGCCTTCCGCGCCGTCGCGCGCCGTGGGGCCGGCGCCCGGCGCCGGGCTGGCGGCGGCGGGGGTCGGCGTGAGCATCAGGTTCATCGACAGGGCGTTCATCGCGGGGCTCAGGGGGGCAGTCCTTCCATGGTCGGGCGGCGCGAGACCATGCGTTGCGCCAGCTCGTCGCTGGCGCGCTGTTCGCGCCGCTCGGCGCCGCGGCGTACCTCGTCCTGGCGGCGCTCGATCAGCTTGCGCACCGAGGCCACGCGCAGCTCGTGCGCGGCCAGCGTGTCGTTGGCGCGCTGCAGCGTCTGTTCGCACACCTCGATCGCGTGCGTCTGCTGCGCCAGGGCCAGCTCGAGCCGGTCGGCGAACTGCTGGTAGCAGCGCAGGATGTCGAGCCCGGCGCCGCGCGACTGGAACTGCTGGTTCCAGCGCTGCTGGTAGTCGTTGCGGTAGATCTCGAGCTCGCGCGCCTGGTCGCGCGCGCCGTCGCGCCGTGCGCGGGCCTGGTTGAAGGAGGCCAGCGCCGCGTTGCGCTGCGTTTCGGCCTGTTCGAGCAGGGTGGCGAGGGTTTCCATCTCAGTACCGCCCGGCCGTTCCGAAGGTACTGAGCGCCGCCTCGGGGGGCAGCGAGCGAAGCGAGTGTGGGGGCTTCATTTCAGAGCAGGCTCGTCGCGAGTTGATCCACGCTCGCGTCGAGCGGTGCGCGGTCGTGCATGTCCTGCTGCAGTAGCGCCGCCAGGCGCGGCTGGGCGCGGATCGCGGCGTCGAGGTCGGCGTCGTGACCGGGCGTGTAGGCGCCGAGCTGGATCAGGTCGCGCGCCTTGGTCAGCTTGGCCAGCATCGCGCGCGCGCGGCGCGCCTGTTGCAGGTGAGCGCGCGAGGCCACGTTGGGCATCACGCGCGAGACCGATTTCTCGACGTCGATCGCCGGGTAGTGGCCGGCCTCGGCCAGGTCGCGGCTGAGCACGATGTGGCCGTCGAGGATGCCTCGGGCCGCGTCGGCGATCGGGTCCTGCTGGTCGTCGCCCTCGGACAGCACGGTGTAGAAGGCGGTGATCGAGCCGTTGCCGTCGCGCCCGTTGCCGCTGCGCTCGACCAGCTGCGGCAGCTTGGCGAAACAGCTCGGTGGGTAGCCCTTGGTGGCCGGCGGCTCGCCGATCGCCAGCGCGATCTCGCGCTGCGCCATCGCGTAGCGCGTCAGCGAGTCCATCAACAGCAGTACGTGCATGCCGCGGTCGCGGTAGTGCTCGGCGATCGCGGTGGCGTAGTGCGCGCCCTGCATGCGCACCAGCGGTGGCGCGTCGGCCGGGGCCGCGACCACGACGCTGCGTGCCAGGCCTTCGGCTTCGAGGATGTCCTCGATGAATTCCTTCACTTCGCGGCCGCGCTCGCCGATCAGGCCGACCACGATCACGTCGGCCGCGGTGTAGCGCGCCATCATGCCGAGCAGCACCGACTTGCCGACGCCGGTGCCGGCGAACAGGCCGATGCGCTGGCCGCGGCCGACGGTGAGCATGGCGTTGATCGCGCGCACGCCGGTGTCCAGCGGCTGGCGGATCGGGTCGCGGTCCATCGCGTTGATGGGGCGGCGGATCATCGGCTCGGCGTGCACGTTGCCGATCGGGCCGCGCCGGTCCATCGGCTCGCCGTGCGGGTCGACGACCCGGCCGAGCAGGCCGTCGCCCATCGGCAGGTGCAGGCCGCGGTCCTCGCGCCGGCGCCACAGGTGGTTGATGCTGCCGAGCCTGGGCGGCGCGAGCGGCGCCGGCCGCGGCAGCACGCGCGCGCCCGAGGCCAGGCCGTGCACTTCGCCGGTGGGCATCAGGTAGGCGCGGTCGCCGTGGAAGCCGACCACCTCGGCCAGCACCGGCTCTTGTCCAGCGCTGGCGATTTGACACACGGCACCGACCGGTGCCCGCACACCGGCGGCTTCGAGCACCAGGCCGGTCACGCGCACCAGCGAACCCTCGGCCTCGAGCGGCAACGGGGTCTCGGCGAAGGTCTGCAGGTCGTGCAGGTAGCGCGACCACTTCTCGGATCGAGCGGACGGGGCGGGCGCGGTCATTCGGCGTCGTCGTCGAGCGTCAGCGGCTGGCCCAGCGACTCGGCCGCCTGCGCCCAGCGCGCCTCGATGCCGGCGTCGATGCGCCCGAGGTCGGACTCGACGCGGCAGCCGCCGCGCGAGATGCCGGCGTCGGCGATCAGGCGCGCGCCGCGGGCGGCCAGCACGTCGGCCGCGCCCTGGGCCACGAGCGCCTGGTCCTCGGGGTGCACGTGCACGCGGATGTGCTTGGCCGACAGCAGCACGGCCTCGACGGCCTGCGCCGCCACCGCAGCCACCAGTTCGGGCCGCGTGGCGAGTTCGCTGCGCACCACCTGGCGCGCCAGCGCAGTGGCGGTGCGCGCCACCGTGTCGGCGATCTGCTGTTCGAGCTGCGCGAACTCGGCATCGAAGCCGGCGACCAGCGTGCCCAGCTGGGCCGCCATCTGCGCCGCGAAGCTCTGCTTGAAGCTCTCGAGTGCGACCAGGCCGTCGCGGTAGCCGTCCTGGTAGCCCGACTGGCGTGCGGCCTGCAACGCGCCCTGCTGCTCCGCGGCGCGCTGCGACTCGTCGACCGGCGGACGCACCGGCGGCATGCCGCGCTTGCTCGGCACGTCGCCGAAGGCGCCGGGCTGCCAGCTCGAGAAACCTTCGAGCTCCTCGCGCGGGATGAAGCGCGAATAGGGGTTCGCGCCCCCGCGCTCAGACGAATTCGTCATCGCCGCCACCGCCGATCACGATCTGGCCCTCGTCGGCCAGGCGCCGCACGATCTTGAGCATTTCCTTCTGTTCGGCCTCGACCTCGGACAGGCGCACCGGCCCGCGCGACTCGAGGTCCTCGCGCAGCGTCTCGGCGGCGCGGGTGGACATGTTCTTGAAGATCTTCTCGCGCAGCTCCGGCGTCGCGCCCTTCAGCGCCACCACCAGCGACTCGCTCTGCACTTCCTTCATCAGCGCCTGGATGCCCTTGTCGTCGAGCTTCTCGAGGTCGTCGAAGGTGAACATGTTGTCCATGATCTTCTGCGCCAGCTCGTTGTCCGCCTCGCGGATGTAGTCGAGCACGGCGGTCTCGACCGAGCCGCCCAGCAGGTTGATGATCTCGGCCGCGGTCTTGACGCCGCCGAGTGACGCCTTGCGCAACTTCTCGCCGCCGGCCAGCACCTTGGACAGCACCTCGTTCAGGTCCTTCAGCGCCGAGGGCTGGATGCCGTCGAGCGTGGCGATGCGGATCAGCACCTCGTTGCGCAGGCGCTCGGTGAAGCACTTGAGCACCGCGCCGGCCTGGTCGTGGTCCAGGTGCACCAGGATTGCCGAGATGATCTGCGGGTGTTCGTTGCGCAGCAGCTCGGCCACCGAGCCCGGGTCCATCCACTTCAGGCTCTCGATGCCCGAGACGTCGCTGCCCTGCAGGATGCGGTCGATCAGCAGGTTGGCCTTGTCGTCGCCGAGCGCCTTGCGCAGCACGCTCTTCACGTACTCGTCGGTGTCCGCGACCAGGATGCTCTGCTCGGCCGCCACCGTGGTGAACTTGTCGAGAACGGTCTCGACCTTCTCGCGCGGGATCGACTTCATCTTGGCGATCGTCTCGCCCAGGCGCTGCACTTCCTTGGGCTCGAGATGCTTGAAGACCTCGGCGGCCTCCTCTTCGCCGAGCGACATCAGCAGGATCGCGGCGTCCTCGACGCCCTGTTCGTCCAGGCTGCTCACGCCGTGTCTCCCTTGACCCAGCCGCGCACGATGTTGGCCACCGCCGCCGGGTTGTCCTTGGCGATCTGGCGCGCGCTGACCAGGCGTTCATCGGTGCGCGGGGGTTCGAGCATCGGCGCCGCGCCGCCAGGCAGGGCCACCGGTTCGTCGGCCACCAGGTTCAGGTTCGAGCCCCGGGCGGCGAGCCCGGCCGCGGGCAGGGTGGCCTTGAGCGCGGGGCGCACGAGGCCGAAGACGAACATCATCGCCACCAGCACCAGGGCCGCCGGCGTCGCGCCCGTGCGCAGCAGATCGAGCAGCCAGTCCTGCTGCCAGATCGGCAGGTCGGCGGGCTTGGGGATCGCGTCCTGCTTGAACGGGGCGTTGATCAGCTTGACCGAGTCGCCGCGGTCCTTCGAGAAGCCGATCGCCTCCTGCACCAGCGCGGTCAGCTTCTCGACCTCGTCGTTGCTCAGCGGCGTGCTCGTCGTCTTGCCGTTGGCGGCGGTCGCCACGCGGTGGTTCACCACCACGGCGGCATTCAGGCGCTTGACGTTGCCGGTGCTGTTGCGCGTGACGCGCACGGTCTTGTCGACCTCGTAGTTGGTCACCGCCTCGCGCCGCGCGTTGCCGGCGACGCTGCCCGAGGGCGCGGCCTGCAGCGGTGCCGAGGCGCCGTTGATCGGCGCGGTGGCCGGCACCGGCGGTTGGTTCGACGCCGCGCCCGGCACGCCCGAGGGCACGCCTTGCGCGCCGGAGCCCGATTCGCTGACCTGCTGGCTGCGCACGGCGGCCGGCTCGGCGCCCTGGTTGGGGCGGAACTGTTCGGAGGTGGACTCGCTCTGCGAGAAGTCGATCTCGGCGGCGATCGTCGCGCGCAGGTTGTCGCGGCCGACGATCGGCTCGAGGATGTCGACCACGCGCTTGTGGTAACTCTGCTCGACCTGCTGCACATACTGCAGCTGCTGCGCGTCCAGGCCCTGGCCCGAGGCGTGTTCGCTCGGTCCCGACAGCAGCGAGCCGCTCTGGTCGATGATGCTCACCGCCTTGGGGGTCAGTTCGGGCACCGACGAGGAGACCAGGTGCACGATGCCGGCGATCTGCGCGCGGTCGAGCGCGCGGCCGGGGTGCAGCGTCACCAGCACCGAGGCGCTGGGCTTCTGCTGTTCGCGGAAGAACCCGTTCTGCTGCGGCAGCGCCAGGTGCACGCGCGCGGCCTGCACCGCGCCGAGCGCGAGGATCGAGCGCGTCAGTTCGCCTTCGAGCCCGCGCTGGAAGGTCAGGCGCTCCTGGAACTGGGTCTGGCCGAAGCGCGCGCTGTCCATCAGCTCGAAGCCGACCACGCTGCCCTTGGGCAGGCCGGCCGACGCGAGCTTCAGGCGTGCGTCATGCACTTGCGACGAAGGCACCAGGATCGCGTTGCCGCCATCGGCGTGGCGGTACGGGATGTTCATCTGCGAGAGCTGGGCGATGATCGCGCCGCCGTCCTTCTCGCTCAGGTTGGCGTACAGCACCTTGTAGTCGCCGCGCGAACTCCACAGCGACAGTGCGGCCAGCACGGCGACGAGGCCGGCGACACCGAGGCCGAGCTTGAACTTGGCTGGCGCAGGCATCGCCGCGAGGCGCGCGAGGCCCCCTTCGGAGGCAGCGGCGGCGGGGTTTCCAACGGTGAGTGCGTTGTCCATGGGTTGCAGTGAAGCTCGGGGGCCATTGTTCGGCGCGACCCCGCGAAGCTATAGGACGAACAGTCGGACAAAGCCTGCCCAGTTCCATCCGCTGCGCTGTCGCGTGCACTCCTACAGTGGCGCCAAGCCGCGGTGCGTCTCGCGCTGCGTGATGTGACAGGAGTCACGAATGACCAACCCGATCTCCTCCTTGAAGCCGTTCGACTTTGCGCAGGCCGTCGCGCGTGCCGGCCTGGGCGTCGACGGCAAACCACTGGGTGGCCTGCGCAAGGCCGAGGCGCCCGAGGGCGGCTTCGCGGCCGCGATGACGCAGGCGCTCAAGTCGGTGAGCGGACAGCAGGTCGAAGCGCAACGCCTGCAGCGCGAGCTGCAGCTCGACAACCCCGCCGTCAGCCTGGAGCAGACGATGGTGGCGATGCAGAAGGCACAGATCGGCTTCCAGGCCGCGCTTGCGGTGCGCAACCAGTTCGTGCGCGCCTACACCGACATCATGAACATGCAGGTCTGAGCGCGCCGCGTCAGCCGAGCGACAGCAGGCGCGAGCGCCGCTGCGTGAGGTCGATGTAGCGTTGCAGGACGCGCTCGGCCGCGCCACCGAGGCTGACGAAGGCGCAGCCCAGGCGCGCAACGCGCCCGGCCGCTGCCGAGCCGCCGACATGCTGCACTGCCAAGGTGGCTTCGAAGTGCGTGTCGGTGTCGAACTCGACCTTCACGCCGGGGATGCGGCTGCCGACCGCCAATGGCGGCACGCCGCCCGGCAAGGCCAGCGCGCAACCGCCGATGCTGACGTCGAGCAGGCGCAGCGTGAGCGACAAGTCGGGCTCGGCCGGGTGGCGCAGGCGTGCCACCGCGCCCGTGCGCGCCTTGACGCGGAAGTACTCCCGGCGTTGGAAGCGATACAGCACGGCGGGCAGCGCGGCCTGCAGCGTGCTCGCGCTGTGGCCGTGCACGAGCGTCAGCGCCGGCAGGTCGAACTGCAGCTTGATCGCGTCCAGGTAGGCCACCGCCGTCACTTCGCCGCCGTCCACCAGGGCCTGCAGCTGCGGGTGCCGCGGGTCGGCGTCGAAGCCGATGCGGCGCTGCTGCGCGTCCACCGTCCACAGCACGGTGGTGTACGCCGCGCCGCCCGGTCCGCTGAGCTGGACCAGGGTGTTGCCGTCGACCAGGCGCCGCAGCAGCGACAGCACCTCGGCCGGGTGGCCGACGCGGAACTCGTCGATCGCATTGCCGGTCAGCGCCGAGATCGGCGCCGGCTGCGTGGGCTGGAAGTCAGGGCGCGGGGTCGCCATGAACCGCTCGTTCAGTGCAGGGTGCGGGGGCGGCCGGAGACCATCTGGTCCAGGTCCTCGAGCCAGGGTTCGGCCAGATGGCGGATCTCGGCGTCGTTGACCAGGATGCGCTGCATGATGCGATTCTTGGCCTTCGACTCGTCGGTCGGCAGCGGCTGCTCGGTGGCCGCATGCTTGAGCTGCGCGATCAGCAGCACGCAGGCGCCTTCGAGCTTGACCACCTGGTCCCAGTCGGCGGCGCGGGCGGCGGCCAGCATGTCGTTGCTGGCGCGTTCCAGCGCCTCGTAGTAGCTCAGCAGGGCGGTGTTCAGGGTGCTCATCGTGGGCTCCCGTTTCAGCCGCGCGGGCCGTCGACCTGCGGCGCGATCGTGTCCCACGCCTGGCGCAGGGGCTGCATCACGGCCTGGCACTCGTCCAGCGCCGCGATGTCGCCGCGCAGGTTGGCTTGCGTCAGGCGCAGCATCACGTAGGCGTAGATGTCGGCCAGGTCGTTGGCGAGTGCGCCACCGGCCTTGAGATCCAGGCTGGCCTTCAGGCCCTCGTCGACGATGCGCAGCGCCCGGCTGATGGCCTGGCCCCGCTGCTCGATCTGTCCCTGGGCGATCGCGGCCTTGGCGCGCAGCACGTTCTCGACGAAGCCGTCGAACAGCATCGCCACCAGGCGGTGCGGCGAGGCCGCGTCCACGCCGGTCTGCACACCGATCTGTCGGTAGGCGTTGGCGTGGGCAGTCTGGGGGCGTTGGGCCGGGAAGGTCATGGCGGCGTACATGGCGGTCGGGCGGCTGCGGACTGTTGAACGATGTTCAGTTATCGGCGCGGCAGCCCGGGGGCTTGAGTCCGCGATGCGCCGAGATGGCGGCGTTCTGCGGCGTCCTGTATCGCCGCGGCGCCGCGCTCAATCGTCGTTGCTCGCCTTGAACTGGTTGTTCAGCATCGACAACTGCTGGGTCATGTAGGTCGACAGGCTGTTGAGCTGTCCCATGCTGGCGTCGAGCGCCTGGTACTGCTTCAGCAGGCGGGCCTCGACGCGCGCGACCCGGTCCTCGAGGCGGTCCTGGTCCTTCCCGTTGCGCTTCAGGCGTGCCTGCAGGCCCTCGGTGCGGCTGGTCAGCGGCCCTTCGGCGCCGACCATGCGACCCAGCAGGTCCTTCATGCGCACGCCCAGGCCGGCGTGGCTTGGGTTGCCGACGTCGGCCGGCTCGCTGAACAGCTTGACCATCTCGCTCGGCTGGGCCAGTGCGGCGTCGAGCTTGGCGTTGTCGAGCTTGATCGAGCCGTCGCGCTGGATGTCGAAGCCGACTTGCACCAGGCGGTCGAAGACCTCCGATGTGCCGCCGCTCTGGCGCAGCATGCCGCGCAACTGATTGCGCAGGCCGACGGCCGCGCTGTCGCCCTGAAGGCTGCCGCCGACCTTGTTCTGCTCGTCGTAGCCGGTCTGCGTGGCCAGGAAGCTGTTGAGCGCGTTGTAGGCGTTGACGAAGTCCGTCAGCGCCTTGCGCTGGCTGCCGCTGTCGTTGGCGACCGTCACCGAAACGGGGGTGGCACTCGTCTTGAGCAGGGTCAGCGAGACGCCTTCGAGCACGCTGGAGAGCTGGTTGCTGGGCGACTCGATAGCCAGGCCGTTGACCGTGGCCAGGGCGTTGGCCGCCGACTGCGTCTGCGTGAGTCCGGTGCCACCGACATCCGGTGCGTAGGCCAGGGTGGCGAGGCCCCCGGTGCCCGTGACGCGCAGGGCGTTCTCGAGGCCGGTGGACTTGGCGGTCAGCGTCAGCCGGGCGCCGCCTGCGTCCTGCACGATCGCTGCGTTGACGGCGCCGCCCGCGGCATTGATGGCATCTCGCACCTGGGCCAGCGTGGTGTTCGGGTCGGTCAGCGTGACCGTCAGCGCCGTCGTGCCGGTCTTGCGTGTGTGTGCGCTCAGGTCGCCGGCCCAGGTGCCGACGTCGATCGTCAGCGTGCCGGCACCGACGACGGCGGTGCTGGACGCGAACGTGCCCGACGCCAGGCTCTGCGCGCGCGCGAGCTGGCTCGTGACGACGCTGTAGCTGCCGGCCGCCGGGGTGCCGGTGGCGCTGGCGGTCAGCGCGGTGGCGTCGCCCGAGCTTGCGCTGGACTTTTGCCACAGCGCGGGCTTGGACAGCGCGTTGGCCGCGTCGGACAGCGCCGACGTCAGACTCTGGATCTGGCCATAAGCCGAGATCTGGGTCTGCATGAAGGTGGCCGCGGTCTCGAGCGAGGCGATCGGGCGCCGCTCGAGCTCCACCAATTGCGCAACGATGCTCTGCACATCGATGCCGCTGCCGATGCCGGTGGACGAAATGGCCATGGGGGATTCCTTCGCTAACGGCCCCTAGATCGGCAGGCCGCAAGAAAACTTGAGCCCGCCGGGGCCTGGGTCAACCAGGACGGTCGGCGGGCTCGGCGCGAGCGCGTGTTCGATCAGCCCTTGAGCAGCGACAGCACCTGCTGCGGCAGCTGGTTGGCCTGGGCGACCATCGCGGTGCCGGCCTGCTGCAGGATCTGGGCGCGCGACAGGTTGGCGGTTTCCATCGCGAAGTCCGCGTCCATGATGCGACCACGGGCGGCGGACAGGTTCTCGGACTGGATCTGGATGTTCGCGACCGCGGTCTCGAAGCGGGTCTGGATCGCGCCCAGCGCGCCGCGCGTACCGTTGACCTGGTCCAGGGCACTGTCGATCTTCTTGATGGCAATCCACGCGTCGCGGTCGGTTTCGACGCTCAGCGCGTCGATGCCGACTTCGTTGTTCGACGCCACGAGCACCGGCGCGGTCAGGCCCGTGGTGGCGGTCGTGAAGCCGGCGCTGAAGGTCGGGATGAAGGCGGTGCCGGTGGTGGCGTCGACCTTGCCGGACAACAGCTCGATGTCGACCGTGCCGTCGCCGTTGTCGACCAGGAAGGCTGAGACGCCGGAGTCGCTGGTCTTGCGGTTGATCGCCTCGACGACCTGGCCCATGCGGGCACGCGCGTTGTCCGCGGCCGGAATGTCGCCCAGGTCGGTCACCACGCCGTTGACCGTGATGGTCAGGGCGGGGGAGGCAATCGCCGTCAGCGTGGTGATGTCGGGCGTGGCGCTGTCGAGGTCGACACCGGCCACCGTCAGCGCGGCGTAGTCGACATGCGACAGGTTGGCGGCGCGCGTGTCGGCCAGCGTGCCGACCGTGATCGAGTCGCCCGAGTTGGCGCCGATCTGGAAGGTGGCGGCGGTGAAGGAGCCATCGAGCAGCTTCTTGCCGTTGAACGAGGCGCCCTTGGCGACGCGGTCGATCTCGTCGCGCAGTTGCGAAACCTCGGCCTGCAGTGCCCGGCGGTCCTCGGCGCTGTTGGTCGCGTTGGCGGCCTGCACGGCCAGTTCGCGCATGCGTTGCAGCATGTCGCCGACCTTGCCCAGCGCGCCTTCGGCGGTCTGGGCCAGCGAGATGCCGTCGTTGGCGTTGCGCGCCGCGACGTTCAGGCCGCGCACCTGGGTGTTCATGCGCTCGGCGATGGCCAGGCCGGCGGCGTCGTCCTTGGCGGAGTTGACGCGCAGGCCCGAGGACAGGCGCTGCATCGAGGTGGCCAGCGAACTCTGGCTGGTGTTGAGGTTGCGCTGAGCGTTCAGCGAGATGGTGTTGGTGTTGATTGACTGGGCCATGGAAGTGCTCCTTAGAGTCGACGATTCCCGGCCCGAAGCCGGCTTACCTTTTCGGTGAGCCCATTCTTCGCGAAGCTAAAGCCCGCCAAAACGGCGAAAAGCGGCCCTGAGGCCGCCCATTTCGCCGCCCTGACGGGCTGGGTCTATCTCGATCAGCGCAGCAGCGACAGCACTTGCTGGGGCAGCTGGTTGGCCTGGGCGACCATGGCGGTGCCGGCCTGCTGGAGGATCTGGGCACGAGACAGGTTGGCCGTCTCGGTGGCGAAGTCCGCATCCATGATGCGGCCACGCGAAGCGGAGGTGTTCTCGGCCTGGATCTGGATGTTGGCCACCGCGTTCTCGAAGCGGCTTTGCACCGCGCCGAGCTTGCCGCGCGCGCTGTTGACCTGGTCCAGGGCGCTGTCGAGCTTCTTGATCGCGATCCAGGCGCCCTTGTCGGTCGACACGTCCAGCGTGTCGATACCCACGCCGTCGGCTGCGGCGGCGGCGGCCATCGTCGGGGCGGCGAAGCCGGTGTCCACGACCGTGAAGCCGGCCGAGAACGTGGGCACCAGCGCGGCGCCGGTGTCGTCGACACGCGAGGACAGCAGCTCCATGTCGAAGGTGCCATCGCCGTTGTCCACCAGGTAGGCCGAGACACCGGTGTCGCTGGTCTTGCGGTTGATCGCTTCGACCACCTGGCCCAGGCGCTCGGTGCCCGAGCCGGCCGCGGCGATCACGCCGAGGTCGTAGGCGGTGCCGTCGACCGTGATCTCCAGATCGCCGGCGGCGATCTCGGTGTCGTAGCCGGTGATCGTCGCGTTGTCCACATCGATCGCGGCCACCGTCTCCTCGGCGTAGGCGATGTTGGCCAGGCCCGAGGCGCGGGTGTCGGCCAGCGAGCCGACGGTGATGTTCTCACCGGCGGCGGCGCCGACCTGGAAGGCCGCGGCGGTGAACGAGCCGTCGAGCAGCTTCTTGCCGTTGAACGAGGCGCCCTTGGCGACGCGGTCGATCTCGTCGCGCAGCTGCGCGACTTCGGCCTGCAGCGCATCACGGTCTTCGGCGCTGTTGGTGGCGTTGGCCGACTGCACGGCCAGTTCGAGCATGCGCTGCAGCATGTCGCCGACCTTGCCCAGGGCGCCTTCGGCGGTCTGGGCCAGCGAGATGCCGTCGTTGGCGTTGCGCGCCGCGACGTTCAGGCCGCGCACCGAGGCGTTCATGCGCTCGGCGATGGCCAGGCCGGCGGCGTCATCCTTGGCGGAGTTGACGCGCAGGCCCGAAGACAGGCGCTGCATCGAGGTGGCCAGCGAAGATTGCGAGGTACCGAGGTTGCGCTGCGCGTTGAGCGAAACCACGTTGGTGTTGACAGACATGCCCATGATGTGAAGGCTCCAAAGCGGTTGTGTGACTCCCGGCAGACGCCGGCAAATCCTTGCCGTTGTTCCGGTCCTCGGAGCGTGTTGCGGTCTCCGATGTGAGGGTTATCGGAGTGCCGCGCGCCGGACTTTAGGTTTGTCAAGCGTGAATAGCACCGCGTTTGCCGCCCAAGAAGAAAGCCCCGCCGAAGCGGGGCTTTCGAGGCGCGAGATGCGCGTGAGTCGATCAGCGCAGCAGCGACAGCACTTGCTGGGGCAGCTGGTTGGCCTGGGCGACCATGGCGGTGCCGGCCTGCTGAAGGATCTGGGCACGCGAGAGGTTGGCCGTCTCGGTGGCGAAGTCCGCGTCCATGATGCGGCCACGCGAGGCGGAGGTGTTCTCGGCCTGGATCTGGATGTTGGCCACGGCGTTCTCGAAGCGGCTTTGCACCGCGCCGAGCTTGCCGCGGGCGCTGTTGACCTGGTCCAGCGCGCTGTCGATCTTCTTGATCGCGATCCACGCACCCTTGTCGGTCGACACGTCGAGCGTGTCCACACCCTTCAGGCTCGTGCCGGTGGCCGCAGCCATCGCGAACGTGGCGTTGGCCACGCCGCTGTTGGCGACCGTGAAGCCCGAGAAGGTCGGCACATAGGCCGCGCCGGTCGTCGGGTTGGTCTTCGACGACAGCAGTTCCATGTCGAAGGTGCCGTTGGCATTGGCCACCAGGAAGGCCGAGACGCCGGTATCGCTCGTCTTGCGGTTGATCGCTTCGACCACCTGGCCCAGGCGCTCCTGGCCCGAGCTGGCGATCGCGATCGCGCCCAGTTCGGTCGTCGTGCCGTTGACCGTGATGTCCAGCGTGCCGTCGGTGATCGCGGCGTTGTAGCCCGTGATGACCGCGTTGGTGACGTCGATGGCCGCGACGGTGTCCTCGGCGAAGGCGATGCTGGCCAGGCCGGAGGCGCGGGTGTCGGCCAGGGAGCCGACCGTGATGTTCTCGCCGGAGGCGGCGCCGACCTGGAAGGCGGCGGCGGTGAACGAACCGTCGAGCAGCTTCTTGCCGTTGAACGAGGCGCCCTTGGCGACGCGGTCGATTTCATCGCGCAGCTGACCCACTTCGGCCTGCAGGGCCTTGCGGTCGTCGGCGCTGTTGGTCGCGTTGGCGGCTTGCACCGACAGTTCGCGCATGCGCTGCAGCATGTCGCCGACCTTGCCCAGCGCGCCTTCGGCGGTCTGGGCCAGCGAGATGCCGTCGTTGGCGTTGCGCGCTGCGACGTTCAGGCCGCGCACCGAGGCGTTCATGCGCTCGGCGATGGCCAGGCCGGCGGCGTCATCCTTGGCGGAGTTGACGCGCAGGCCCGAGGACAGGCGCTGCATCGAGGTGGCCAGCGAAGATTGCGAGGTACCGAGGTTGCGCTGCGCGTTGAGCGAAACCACGTTGGTGTTGACAGACATAGCCATGATGTGAGGGCTCCAAGCGGTTGTGTGACTCCCGGCAGACGCCGGCAAAGCCTTGCCGTTGTTCCGGTCCCGGGGGCGATCGCTCGACCCCGTTGGGAGGCATATCGGGCCGCCAATGCCCCGACTTGAGGCACGGTGTGAGACGGATCGCACGCTTGGCGGCCGCTGCCGGCGCCGGCAGCGCGCTGCGCGGCGCCGTTCAGGCCGCCTGGGCGGCAGGGTCGCCGTAGGTGGCGAGCAGGCGTGCCAGTTCGGCCACGCTGACCGGCTTGGAGAGGAAGTCGTTCATGCCCGCCTCGAGGCAGCGCGTGCGGGTGTCGGCAAAGGCGTCGGCGGTGAGCGCCACGATCGGCACCTGCGCCTTGTCGCCCGGCAGCGCGCGGATCGCCCGCGTGGCGTCGATGCCATCCATCTCGGGCATGTGCAGGTCCATCAGCACCAGGTCGTATTCCTGCGCCTGAGCGGCCTGCACCGCCGCCAGGCCGTCGTGCGCGAAGTGCCAGTCGTGGCCTTCGCGCTCGATCATCGCGGCCAGCACCGTGCGATTGACTTCGTTGTCCTCGGCCACCAGCAGGCGCAGGCGGCGCAGTGCACCGGCGCCGACGGCCATGGACGCCGGGGCCGCGCCGGCCGCCGCCTCGCGCGGCGACGCCACTTCCTGCACCGGCAGCAGCAGCTCGAAGCGGCTGCCCACGCCGGGGGTGCTCTGCACCGTGATGTCGCCACCCATCAGCCGCGCCAGGCTGCGCGAGATCTCGAGGCCCAGGCCCGTGCCGCCGTAGCGGCGCGAGGTCGACTCGTCGCCCTGGCTGAAGCGCTGGAACAGGCGCGGCAGCGTGCGCTCGTCCATGCCGATGCCGGTGTCGGCGACGCCGAACACGAGCTGCTTGTCGCGCACGATGACGTCCAGCACCACGCCGCCGCGTTCGGTGAACTTGATCGCGTTGGACAGCAGGTTGAACAGCACCTGGCGCACCCGGGTGTCGTCGAAGGCCGCCTGGGACGGCACGGCCGCGTCGACCTGCACCTGCAGGCTCAGGTTCTTCTGGGCCGCCGGCGCGGCCATCAGTGCGCGCACGTCGGCCACCATGCGCTTGAGGTCCACTGGCTGGCTCTGCAGGCGCAGCGTGCCGGCCTCCAGTCGCGAAATGTCGAGCACGTCGTTGAGGATCGCCAGCAGGTGCTGCGCCGAATCGCGCGCCACGCGCAGCTGGTGCCGCTGCGCCGGGTCGAGGCGGTCGTTGTCGAACAGCTGCAGCATGCCGAGCAGGCCCTGGAACGGCGTGCGCAGCTCGTGGCTCATGTTGGCCAGGAAGTTGGTCTTGGCCTGGCTGGCGCTCTCGGCCACCGCGCGCGCACCGCGCAACTCGGTGGCCAGCGTTTCGAGGGCCTGGCGGCGCTGGTCGAGGCGGCGCAGCTGGGTCAGCGCGAGCAGCGCGAAGCCGAGCGAGGACAGCGACAGCAGCACGGTCAGCGCGATCGCGCCCAGGTTGTGCACGCGCAGCGCGTCGTAGCGCTCGGCCACCCGCGTGGCCACGCCGTGCGAGGCCTCGAGCACCAGGGCCTGGATCGGCGCGTCCAGCGCCGCCATCTCGCGCTCCATGTCGCGCAGCGCCTGGGTCGTCGGTGCCCTCTGGGCCTGCGGCCCGAGCAGGCGGTCGGTGCGTGTGACGAAGGCCTGCAGTGCGTTGACCACCTCGCCGTAGGCGCCCATGCTGGCCACCAGGCGTGCGCTGCGACCGGCATCGAGCAGGTCGACGCGGCTGACGAAGATGTCGTAGCGCATCTGCAGCGTCGCGCTGTCCGGCGGCTCGCGTTCGATCGTCTCGTGCAGCGCATTGCGCAGGCGCAGGTACTCGGCCTGGAGCTGGGTCAGGCTGATCTGCAGGTATTCGTCCTGGTAGCGCACCGTCTCGCCGAGCAACTGGTGCTGCCGCACCTGCACCCACGCCACCGCCGCCAGCGCCAGCATGAGCAGCAGCGCGGCCGCGCCGATCAGCGGCCCGCGCTTGGACACCC
This sequence comes from Burkholderiaceae bacterium, assembly GCA_035539635.1. Taxonomy (GTDB): domain Bacteria; phylum Pseudomonadota; class Gammaproteobacteria; order Burkholderiales; family Burkholderiaceae_C; genus CADEEN01. The sequence goes on along the minus strand of DATLIE010000072.1, from coordinate 19,544 downwards.
AGGGCTTCAGGCCGAGCGACGCCGACGGGCTCACAGGAGTTCGATCGTGCGCAGCTGCCAGACGCAGCGGCTGAAGTACTGCGAGTTGCGCAGCTGCGGCTCACGGTCGAAGGGGTACATCACGAACAGCGGCCCCTTCTCGCGCACGCTCATCGGCTTGTCGTCGAGCAGGCGGGCCACGATCACGTCGTGCTCGCGCACGTCGGCCAGCGGCATCTCGACCCGGTAGTCGTTCAGCGCCACCAGGCGCGCCTTCTCGCCGCCGGGTGCGCCGGCCGCGGCCAGCACCGCGCGCAGCAGCGGACCGGTGAACGCGCGCGGCTTGTTGTACCAGGGGGTCTGCGTAACGATGCGCTGCTGCGGCAGGCGTTCGAGCATGGCCATGTCGAACGAGGCCTGGTCCACGCCGTTGGACGAGCCGATGCCCCGGCCGCGCAGCGTCAGCACCACCGGCCCCACCGGCGCGTCGAGCGCCCGCACCGGCGGCGCGATCCAGGGGGCGGCAAGGCCGGCGAGCAACAGGCGGCGACGGGCGGTGGTCATGGCGGTGGGCAAACGGTTTGGCAGCGTGAGGCGATCGCCACGGGGGCGTCAGACACGGCTGCGCGTGCGATTCTGCGCGGGCGCAAGGCTATCAGGCCCCGGGCCCCGGGTGCGTGCGATTTTGCCCTGCTAAGCTGCCTGGATGACCGCGGCCCCGCCGTCCCCATCGTCCCTGCCGGCCAGCGGCACGACCGCGGCCGAGGCGCCGACGCTGCCGCCGGGCACGCGGGTGGCCGAGTTCGAGATCAAGGGCGTGCTGGGCAGTGGCGGCTTCGGCATCGTCTACCTGGCCTGGGACCATGCGCTCGAGCGCGAGGTGGCGCTCAAGGAATACATGCCCGGCACGCTGGCCGACCGTGGCGAGGGCCTGGCGGTGTCCGTGCGTTCGCAGGGTGCGGCCGACACCTTCGCGCTCGGCCTGCGCTCCTTCGTCAACGAAGCGCGCCTGCTGGCGCGCTTCGACCATCCGGCCCTCGTCAAGGTCTACCGGTTCTGGGAGGACAACGGCACCGCCTACATGGTGATGCCGCGCTACCTGGGGCGCACGCTGCGCCAGGTGCGTGCCGGCATGGTGGTGCCGCCGAGCGAGGCGGCCTGCCGGCGCGTGCTCGACGCGCTGCTGTCGGCGCTGGAAGTGCTGCACAAGGAGGGCGTGTTCCACCGCGACATCGCGCCGGACAACATCCTGCTCGGCGACGAGGGGCTGCCGGTGCTGCTGGACTTCGGCGCGGCGCGGCGCGTGATCGGCGAGGGCAACAGGGCCCTGACCTCGATCATGAAGCCGCACTTCGCGCCGCTCGAGCAGTACGCCGACCAGAGCGCGATGCGCCAGGGGCCGTGGACCGACCTGTACGCGCTCGGCGGCACGATCTACTTCCTGCTCACCGGGCGCGAGCCGGTGCCGGCCGCGTCGCGCGCGCTGCACGACGACCAGCCGCGCCTGGCCGATGTGCGGCCGAGCGACTGCTCGCATGGCTTCCTGGCTGCGGTCGACTGGATGCTGGCACTCAAGCCTGCCGAGCGGCCGCAGAGCGTGCACATGCTGCGCGACGTGCTCGAAGGGCGTCTGAACCTGCCGGCACGCGTGTCGCCCGATCGCACGGTGCCCGGCATCGCGGCGCGCGAGGGCGTGGACATCCTGACCTCGCCGGGCGACCTGGCCGGGCCGGTCGATGCCGGCGCGGCCGCGCCCGCCGACGCCCGCACCGTGCTCATGCCGACCGTGCCGCCGATGCCGATGCCGTCGGTCCAGGTGGCAGCGCCCGCCACCCCGGTGCGGGCGGCGTCGGCGTGGTCGCAACGCCAGCTGCTGGGCGTGCTGGGGGCCCTGGTGGCGCTGAACATCCTGGCCTGGTGGTGGTTCACGCGCTCCGACACGACGCCCGCGTCGGCCCCGCCGCCGTCACGCCCGTGCTGACCGGAGGCACCGCCGCCGCGGCCACCAACCCGGCGCGCACCCAGACGGCGGGCGCGGACGCGCTCGGCCCGCGGGCGCGGTGCGGCGACCGCAACTTCCTGTCGCTGCTCGTGTGCATGAAGCGCGAGTGCGAGGCGCCGTCGCTGGCCGGCCATCCCGAGTGCGTGAGGATGCGCGAGCAGGAAGAGGCCGCGCAGCGCTCGTCGCGCTGACGCTCAGAAGCTCGAACCGGGCTCGCGCAGGAAAGCCGCCTCTTCGGGCGTCGTCGGGCGCGCCAGCACCGCGTTGCGGTGCGGGAAGCGGCCAAAGCGTTCGATCACCACGGCATGGCGTCGCGCGTAGTCGTCGAACGTGGCCAACGCCGGATGGGCCGCGGCCAGGGCCCCGAACAGGCGCAGCGATTCGCGCTGCGCTTGCGCGTCCTCCGCGTGCTCGAAGGGCAGATAGACGAAGATGCGGCGCAGCGGCGGCAGTGCCATGTCGTCGCCGCGCGCGACCATTGTTCGTGCAAGTGCCAGCGCCTGCGCGTCGCCCGCGAACGCGCGCGGCGTGTCGCGGAAGATGTTGCGCGTGAACTGGTCGAGCAGCAGCGCCTGCGCCAGTGCGGGGGCGGGTGCCCGGTCCCAGCCGACGAGCGTGCCCGCCAGCGCCTGCTCGACGAGTGCGCCGAAGCGCTCGCGGATCCGCGCGTCGAAGGCCGGGTCCTTGCGGAACCACTCGTCGCGCGCCGTGGTGCCGTCGCCGAACCAGAAGTCGAGTACGTCAGTGGCGCGTGGGTCCATCGGTGCCTCAGTCGTTCAGCAGATCCAGCGTTTCGGGATGACGCTGCATGTAGGCCTCGGCATAGCTGCAGTCCGGGCGCACCTTCAGGCCTCTGGCGCGGGCGTGATCGAGCGCCGCACGCACGAGCTCGGCGGCGATGCCGCGCCCGCGCAACGCAACCGGTACGCCGGTGTGCGTCAGCATCATCACCTTGCCGTAGACGCGGTACTGGGCGACGCAGAGCTGGCCTTCGACGGTGGCTTCGAAGCGCGAGCGCTCGGGCGAGTGGGTGACTTGCATCGGTGGGCGTGGAGACCGCGACGTCCCGCGGGATCGCGCGGCTAGGTGCTTTTCATGAGGCGCGCGCACCTCGACGTGCGGCGGAGCGGCCGCGACTCGCACCTATTATCCGGCCCAGATCGCCGGGCATCGACCCCGGCGGCGTTCGGATTCAGATCGAGGGAGGACTCATGCTGCGTACCGCTGCGGCCATCGCGTTCGCGTTGGCCATGTCGGCTTGTGCGTCGATCGTCAACGAGACGACGCACCCGATGAAGATCGAGACGAACCGGGCCGACGGCTCGGCCGTGGAAGGGGCCGAGTGCAAACTCGTCAACGACTACGGCACGACGACGGCGCGCTCTGGCGAGACCAGCCAGGTCCGCCGGTCGAGCAAGGACCTGGACATCAGCTGCCGGCATCCGGAGAACCCCGACGCCGTGGCGCGCGCGATCTCGCGTGCCAACGCCGGGCTGGCCGGCAACATCCTCTTCGGCGGCGGCATCGGCGCCATCATCGACCACAACAAGGGCACGGCCTACACCTACCCGACCTGGATCCGGATGGTGTTCGGCAAGACCCTGGTGTTCGACCGCTCGAACGAGAAGGAGGGCCAGCCGGTGGTGGGTACCGAGCCGGCCGCCGCAGCCAAGTGAAGAACCATCATCAAGGAGGATCCATGAAGACTGCTTTCGCTTCCACTCTCAAGGCCGTTGTCGCCTTGGGGGCCGTCGCGCTGCTGCACGGCTGCGCGCTCAAGGCACCGGCGTACTCGCCCTCGGTGGCCAACGTCGAGTTGCTGAAGAAGGCGGGCACACGCACGGTCGCGCTCGGTTCCTTCACGGTTCTGTCGGGTGCGACCGGCGGCTCGTCGATCGGCCTGCGCGGCAGTTCGATGACCTCGCCCGTGGGCGCCGACTACGCGGCCTACCTCGGCGAGGCGCTGCGCCAGGAGCTGTTGCTGGCCGGCAGGCTCGATCCGAAGTCGGACCTCGAGATTGCCGGCACGCTGATGAAGAACGACATCGCCGCCGCGGGCGTCAGCACCAACAGCGGCGAGATCGAGGCCCGCTTCGTGGTGCGCCGCGCCGGGGCCGTTCGCTTCGACGCGGTCAAGCGCGCCGAGTCGAGCTGGGAGTCGTCCTTCGTCGGCGGCATCGCGATCCCGAAGGCCCAGCAGCAGTACCCGGTGATCGTGCAGCAGTTGCTTGCCAAGCTGCTGGCCGACCCGCAGTTCGTCGCCGCGTTGCAGTGAAAGGGCCCTCCACCATGATTCGCACGATCTGGGCCGCGTTGGTCCTCTCCGCCGCCGTGCTGGCCGGCGGCTGCGCCCACCCCATCAGCCTGACCGCGGATGCCGCGTCGATTGTCGGGTCGGCGGGCGGCGCCAAAGCGGACCGCAAGGTCGGCCTCGTCGTCACCGAAGAGCAGCGCAAGCGCGAGGTCGTCTCGCCCGGCGGCGGCGGCGACAAGCTGAGCTACTTTCCGTATCGCGACCTTGAGACCGGCCTGTACATGGCCCTGTCGGAGCACTTCACCGGCGTGTCGATCGTCAACGGACCGGGCGATGCCAAGGTCAAGAGCGAGGGGCTGACGCTGTTCGTAAGCCCCGAGATCAGCACGACGTCGCACTCGCCAAGCCTGCTGACCTGGCCGCCGACGGTGTTCACCGTCGAATTGGCCTGCACCGTCAAGGACGCCAACGATCGCGTGCTCAAGCAGTTGCGCGTCCAGGGCGAAGGCCGCGCCGAGTTCGATGAGTTCAAGGCCGACCCGTCGCTGTCGGCCAAGCGCGCGTCCAACGATGCGCTCAAGAAGCTGGTGCGGGCGATCGGGGAGTTCAAGTCCGGTCTGCGCTGACGCTGGCGGGGCGCAGGCTCAGCATCCTCGCTGCGGCCACTGGCTGACCCGCTGCTCAACGCTCGAGCAGGGGTTCAAGTCTCAGTTCGAGGGTGGCGTCGCCGGTGCTGCACCACACGGTGCCGTCCTGCACGCTGAGCTGCAGCTGCATCGAGCGCTGCGCCAGCGCGGCCAGCGCCTGGCTTTGCTCGGCCGGCAGTTGCCAGACGGCCAGGCGCTCGGTGCGCGTCAACTTGTTCTTCACGCCGGCCCACCACACCGGCGTGCTGGCGGCATACGAGATGAAGGTGGCCTGCTCGGCGCGCGCGGCCGCGCGCAGCATGCGGCGCTCGTCGGGCTGGCCGACCTCGATCCACTGCACCAGCACGCCCGACAGGTCGTGCTGCCAAAGGTCGGGCTCGTCGGTGTCGGACAGGCCGCGCGCGAAGACGAGGTCGCCCCGCGTGTTGTCCTTCGGCGCGAACAGCGCGAACGCGAGCAGGCGCACCATCAGGCGCTCCTCGGTCTCGCTCGGGTGCAGCGCCAGGGTCAGTGCGTGGTCGGCGTAGACGCCGCGGTCCATGTCGGAGATCGACAGCTGGGCCTTGTAGATGGTGGACTTGAGGGCCATGGGTTCGGGGGCGAGGCCGCGCACTGTGCCACAGCCCCCATGCCTCGGGTTCGCCCTATGTTGTACCGAGCATATGGCCGTGCGTGCATGCGGTCGGGACAATCGCGGCCCTGATGAACGAAGGTTTCGGTGCCGCGCTGCAGACGGCGTGGTCCCTGGTGATCGGTTTCGACGCGCGGCTGGCGCAGGTGGTGGGCTTGTCGCTGGGGGTCAGCGGCACGGCCTGCGTGCTCGCGGCCGGCTTCGGCATGGCCATCGGGGCGGGGCTCGCGGTGGCGCGCTTCCCGGGCCAGCGCGCGCTGGTCGCCGCACTCAACACGATGCTCGCGTTGCCCTCGGTGGTCGTCGGCCTCGTGGTCTACCTGCTGTTGTCGCGCGCCGGCCCGCTCGGTTCGCTGGGCATCCTGTTCACGCCGACGGCGATGGTCGTCGCGCAGACCGTGCTGGTGCTGCCGGTGGTGGCCGCGCTGACGCGCCAACTGGTGGCCGACGCCTGGCACGGCAACGGCGAGCAGCTGCGCTCCATGGGCGCGCCACCCTTCGTCGCGGCGCTGCTGCTGCTGCTGCACGAGCGCCTGGCGCTGGTGACGGTGCTGCTCACGGCCTTCGGGCGCGCGATCAGCGAGGTCGGCGCGGTGATGATCGTCGGCGGCAACATCGAGGGCGTCACGCGCGTGATGACGACCGCGATCGCGCTCGAAACGAGCAAGGGCGACCTGCCGCTCGCGCTTGGCCTGGGCATCGTGCTGCTGGGCGTGGTGGGCAGCCTGAACGCGCTGATCGCGCTGCTGCAGCGCCGGCAGGGCGCGCAGGAGCGCGCGACGCCGATGGCGATGGCGGCGTCATGACCGGGTCGACCCTGATCGCGCTGCAGGCTGTCACGGTGCGCTTCGGCGCCACCGTCGCGCTGTCGAGCGTCGACTTCTCGCTGCACGCCGGCGAACGCGTGGCGCTGGTCGGCGCCAACGGCAGCGGCAAGACCACGCTGCTGCGCGTGCTGCACGGCCGCCTCGCCCACGAAGGCCGGCGCTTCGTCGCCGGCGACCTGCGCCAGGCGATGGTGTTCCAGCGTCCCTTCCTGCTGCGCCTGTCGGTCTGGCACAACCTGATGCTCGCGCTGTGGCTGGCACGCGTGCCGGCGATCGAACGCGCACCGCGCGCGCACGCGGCGCTGGCGCGCGTGGGCCTGTCCAACGAACGGCACCGCCCGGCGCGCGTGCTCTCCGGCGGGCAGCAGCAGCGCCTCGCGCTGGCGCGCGCCTGGGCCGTGCGGCCGCAGGTTCTGTTCCTCGACGAACCGACTGCGAGCCTCGACCCGGCCGCCAAGCGCGAGGTCGAGCAGCTGATCACCGAGTTCAGCGCCGAAGGCATGGCGCTGGTGATGAGCACGCACAACCTCGGCCAGGCCAAGCGCCTGGCCACGCGGATGCTCTACCTCGAGGGCGGCCACCTGGTGGTCGATCGCCCGACTGTCGACTTCTTCGAGCAGCCGCTTCCCGAACCCGCTGCCCTGTTCCTCAAAGGAGAACTGCCTTGGTCCGCCTGATCGCTTCCGTCGTCCTCACGCTGTGCGCTGCATTCGCCGCACAAGCGCAGGACAAGTTCATCGTCATGTCCTCGACCACCAGCACCGAGCAGTCGGGCCTGTTCGCACACCTGCTGCCGGCCTTCAAGGCCGCCAGCGGCATCGACATCCGCGTCGTCGCGCAAGGCACCGGCCAGGCGCTGGACACCGGCCGCCGCGGCGATGCCGACGTGGTGTTCGTGCACGACCAGGTCGCCGAGGAGAAGTTCGTCGCCGAAGGCTTCGGCGTCAAGCGCCTGCCGGTCATGTACAACGACTTCGTGATCGTCGGCCCGAAGGGCGACCCGGCCGGCGCCAGGGGCAAGGACGTGGTCGCCGCACTCGGCAAGATCGCCTCGTCCGGCCAACCGTTCGTCTCGCGCGGCGACAAGAGCGGCACCCATGCCGCCGAGCTGCGCTACTGGAGGATGGCGGCGGTCGACGTCGAGGGCAACAAGCCCCGCGGCTACCAGGCCTGCGGTTGCGGCATGGGCCCGGCGCTGAACATCGGCGCCTCGACCAACGGCTACGTGCTGACCGACCGCGGCACCTGGCTCAACTTCAAGAACCGCGCCGATCTCGTCGTGCTGGTCGAAGGCGATACGCGCCTGTTCAACCAGTACGGCGTCATCGCGGTCAACCCGGCCAAGCACGCGCATGTGAAGGCCCAGTTCGCGCAGACTTTCGTCGACTGGGTCGTGTCGCCGGCTGGCCAGGCCTCGATCGCGGCCTACAAGATCGGCGGACAGCAGCTGTTCTTCCCGAACGCCGATCGCTGATATCAGGCCCCGGCTGCGCCGCGCCGGTAGTCGCTCGGCGCCATGCCCAGCTGGGCACGGAACACGCGGCTGAAGTGCGCCATGTTCTGGAAGCCGAACGACAGGGCGATGTCGGTGATCGAGCGGTGGCTGAACGCACGGTCGTCGAAGGCGCGGCGGCAGGCCTCGAGCCGGCGCGCGAGGATGTAGCCGGCCAGACCGTCGGGCTCCTCGGCGAAGGCGTTGTAGAGCTGGCGCCGGCTGCAGCCCAGCGCGCGCGCGAGCGCGTCGACGCTCAGGCCCGGGTCGCCGAGGTGCTGCGCCACATGCTGCTTGATGCGCTCGCGCAGCGCCTCGCGCTGCGTCACCGCGTTGACCTGGCCGGCCAGGTCGAGCAGCGACAGCCGCACCAGCTGCGTGATCGCATCGCCGACGCCACGCGCCGCCGGCTCGGGCATGCTGCGCAGCTCGCTGAAGGCGTTGCGCATCGTTTCGAGCGTGACGCGCGCGATGCCGCCGCTGCCGCCGAGGCGGCGCGCCATCAGCGCGTCCAGCGGCAGGCCGCGCTCGACGACCGCCTGCCGGGGCAGCATCACGATCAGGTGCTCGACGCGCTCGGGGTTGGCGACCGCGTAGCTGTCGGTGGTGTCGTAGATGCTCCACTGGCCGGGTGTGACCCAGGTTTCGCGGCCCTGCTGCTCGACGCCGGCGCAGCCGGTCCAAGGCGCGACGATCTTCAGGTAGGGCTGCTCGGTGGCGCGCGCGATCGACGCGCTGCGGCGCACGCGGTGGCGCGTGGCGGCCAGGCGCGTCAGCACCACGTCGCCGGCGCGCAGCGTGGTCGCGCGGCCGTCGAAGTCGGTGTCGCCGTATTCGTCGGACTGCAGGCCCTGGAACAGGCGCGCCAGCCAGTCGCGCCAGAAGCCCACGCGCTCGCCGCCTGCCACCGCGGCGGTGTCCATCGTCTCGAGCGGGGGGGCGGCCATCAGGCGGCCAGCATAGCCACGGCGGCCGCACGCGTGCACCGCGGGTAAGTCCCATCCCCACGTGCACGCCCGGACAAGCGGTCGTGCACGCTGGGCAAAGCCGCGCGCCCAGTGCGTGACCAGAATGCGCCGCACCCCGCACGAGGAGACCCACATGACCGAGCGCCACGACCTGCCGTCTGCGACGCGGCTCAACCGCCGCCGCGCCGTCCAAGCCCTAGCCGCCGGGGCCGCCGCCGCGGCCGGCGTGCCTGCGCTCGCGCAGGGCGGCGCGCCGGTGCGCATCGGCTACGCGATGGCGCGCACCGGGCCGTGGAGCGTCGGTGGGCAGGTCAGCCAGGAGCCGAACTACCTGCTGTGGGCCGAGCAGCAGAACGCCGCCGGCGGCCTGAACGTGAAGGGCACGAAACGGCCGATCGAGTTCGTCAGCAGCGACGACCAGAGCAACATCGAGACCTGCGTGCGCACCTACGAGAAGCTGATGGGCAGCGACAAGGTCGACCTGATCCTGCCGCCCTGGGGCAGCAATGCCAACTTCGCGGTCGCGCCGCTGGCCAACAAGTTCGGCTACCCCTTCCTCGCGCCCACCGCGCTCTCGCGCCGCCTGGTCGAGATGAAGCTGCCGTACTTCTTCCTGATGCTGCAGCAGCCCAAGCCGATGATGGACGCGCTGGTCGACATGCTGAAGGCGAACGGCGTGAAGAGCATGGCCGTGATCTACGTCGACGACCTGTTCGGCCTCGAGAACTACGCGGCGCTGAAGGTGGCGGTGGCCGGCAGCGGCATCACCATCGTCGAGGACAAGAGCTATCCGCTCGGCGTCAAGGACCTGGCGCCGGTGCTGCGCTCGATGAAGGACAAGACCCCCGACGCCTTCGTCGGCCTGACCTACCCGCAGGACACCGTGCTCGCCAGCCGCCAGAGCAAGGAGATCGGCTTCAACCCGAAGTTCTTCTACGCGAGCGTCGGCACGGCGTTCCAGTTCTATCGCAACGTGATGGGCGCCGGCGCCGAGGGCGTGCTCGGCATGGGCAGCTGGAACGGCAAAACCAGCCCGGGCGCCAAGGCCTACTACGACGCGCACGTGCGCAAGTTCGGCGCCGCCAAGGAGCCCGACCGCTGGGCCAGCGGCGCCACCTGGGCCTCGCTCGAGATCCTGACCGCGGCCGTGGCCAAGGTCGGCCTGGACCGCAAGGCGATCCGCGACCACATCGCCGCTGGCACGCACGACACCATCCTCGGCAAGATCCGCTTCAACGGCAGCGAGAACGTCGGCACGCCGGGCACCGTGAGCCAGTGGCAGAAGGGCGAGTTCGAGGTGGTCTGGCCGAAGGCCAATGCCACGGCCCCGCTGATCGCCAACAAGCCGGCCTGGGTATGAGCCCCCACGCGGGCGCGGCGTGAGCGTTGGCAGCTGGCTCGAGCTGATCGCCTCCGGCCTGATCACCGGGGGCGTGTACGCCCTCGTCGCGCTGGGCCTGAACCTGCAGTACGGACTGATGCGTATCCTGAACATCGCGCATGGCGAGTTCCTGATGCTGGGCGCTTACGCGACCTGGATGGCGCACACGCTCTTGGGCTGGTCGCCGCTGGCCGTGCTGCCACTGGCCTTCGCGGGGCTGATGCTGATCGGCCTCGTCGTGCACGCCCTGACCTTCCGCAAGCTCGCGGCGCAGGCGCCCAACGTGGACGTGTTCGAGGCGCGCGGCCTCATGGTGGCCTTCGGCTTGATGTTCCTGGTGCAGAACTTCGCAAGCTGGGCCTGGGGCGGCGACCTGCGCGGCTACGACTACCTGACCACGCCGGTGGCGGTGGGCGGCGCGCAGTTCGCGGCCAACAAGCTCGTGGTGTTCGGCCTGGCGTTGGTGTTCGCGCTGGCGCTGATGGCGCTGCTGCGCTTCACCATGCTGGGCAAGGGCGTGCGTGCGCTGATGCAGTCGCCCACGGGCGCGCAGCTGGTGGGCATCGACACGAAGCGGCTGCACCCGCTGATGTTCGGCGTGGGCCTGGGCCTGTCGGGCGTGGCCGGTTGCCTGCTGTCGATGGCCTACACCATCACGCCTTCGATGGGCGAGCCCTACACGGTCACGGCGCTGATCGTCATCACGCTGGGCGGCTTCGGCAGCATGGGCGGCGCGCTCGCGGGCGGGCTGCTGCTGGGCGTGATCGAGGCGCTGGGCATGCACTTCACCAACCCCTCGCTCAAGTCGCTGCTCTCGTACGGCGTGTTCATCGCCGTGCTGCTCTGGAAACCCAACGGACTGTTTGCCAAACGATGAAGCGCGACTGGATTCTTCTGGCGGGTCTCACGCTGGCCGCGGCGCTGCTGCCCGGCATCGCGAGCGAGTTCCTGCTTTCGCTGGCGCTGACCTGCCTCATGTACGTGGCGCTGGCCTCGAGCTGGAGCCTGTTCTGCGGCAGCACGCGCTACCTCTCGCTGGCCACCGCCGCCTTCTTCGGCATCGGCGCATACACGAGCGCGTTGGTGCTGGAGAGCCTGCCCTGGCTGGCAGCCGTGGGCCTGGGGGCTTGCGTCGCGGCGGCGATCGCGCTGGTGATGGGCCTGGCGGTGCTGCACCTGCGCGGCACCTACTTCGCGGTGCTGACCTTCGGCATGACCGAGTTGATCCGCCATGCCGTGACCTACTTCGAGAAGCAGGTCACGGGCACGGTGGGCCGTGTGCTCGTCGTGGTGCCCGAGGAAAGCACGGTCTACTGGACGGTGCTGGGCATCGCGGCCGTCGCCGTGGCCACGGCCATCGTGGTGCGGCGGCGGCGCTTCGGCCTGGCGCTGGTGGGCATCGGCTTCGACGAGCAGCGCGCGCAGACGCTGGGCGTGAACACGCGCCTGGTGAAGACGCTGGGCTTCGCGCTGACGGCCGCCTTCGCGGGTGCCATCGGCGCGGCCATGGCCGTGCGCTGGACCTACATCGACCCGGTCACGGTGTTCAACCCCTTCATCGGTTTTCAGACCGTGCTGATCGCGCTGATCGGCGGCGCCGCCACGCTGTGGGGCCCGCTGGTCGCGGCCGTGGTGTTCAGCGTGCTGGCCGAGACGCTGCGGCTGCAGCTGCCGCAGGCTTACATGGTGGCGCTGGGGCTGCTGCTGATCCTGTCGGTGATGTATCTGCCGGACGGCCTGGGAAGCCTGCGCTGGCAGCAGGTGCGCGGCTGGTTCCAACGGGAGCGCGTGAATGGCTGAGCCACTCCTGGAAGCACGCGCTGTCACGGTGCGCTTCGGCGGACTCACGGCCGTGGATGCCGTGGACGCACAGTTCCACGCCGGCGAACTGGTCGGCATCATCGGCCCGAACGGCGCCGGCAAGACCACCTTCTTCAATGCGATCTCCGGTGTGCAGGCGCCCACGTCGGGTGCGCTGCTGCTGGGTGGGCACGACCTGGCGGGGCAGGGGCCGCACCGCTTCGCGGCCCAGGGCGTGGCGCGCACCTTCCAGACGCCGCGCGTGTTCGGCGGCCTGCGCGTGGTGGACAACGTGGACTTCGGCCTGCAGTTCGCGGGCCGGGGCCGCGGCGCGGTCCCTGCACTGGCTGACGCGAAGACGATCCTGGCATTGATCGGCCTGTCGGCCCAGGCCGAACTGCCGGCGTCTGCGGTCACGCCGGCCCAGCAGCGGCTGCTGGAGATCGGCATGGCGCTGGCCACACGGCCGCGCCTGCTGCTGCTCGACGAGGTGGCGGCCGGGCTGACCGAGGCCGAGGTCGAGGCCATGGCCCGGCTGATCGGTCGGCTGCGCAGCGAACTGGGCTTGTGCGTGGTCTGGATCGAGCATGCGGTGGCCACACTGCTGCGGCATGTGGAGCGGGTCTTGGTGCTGCACCAGGGCCGCAAGATCGCGGATGGAACGCCCGCTGAAGTGACCCGCAATGCCGAGGTGATCGAGGCCTATCTGGGTGACGAGGTGGTGACATGAACCCGTGTGCATTGGCCGTGGTGCGAGACCGCGCCGACGGTGTGCTCTCCTCCGCGAATGTCCCCCGGCCCGGGCCGCAGGCGGCCCGGGCCTCCTCCTTGATTTCGCTGCGGAGAACACACCATCGTCGTGGTCTGCCAACGGCGCTTCGCACCACGGTGCACGACGCGACGTGTCCAGGGTCGAGGGCATCGGGTGGCCTCTGCAGCGAAGTAAAGGAGGAGCCGAAGGCGGGGGACATGAGCGGAAGAGGCTGCCCGATGGCGTCGACCCGCGCACCACGCGTCCCCTGCATCGCGCTGCCCCAAGGAGCCAGGACATGACCGCCCACCTCAAGATCCAGGGCCTGGGCGCCGGCTACGGCGGCTTCAACGTGCTCCGCGCCATTGACCTCGAGGTCGGCCCCGGGCTCACGGTGATTCTGGGCCCCAACGGCGCCGGCAAGACCACGCTGCTCAAGGCCCTGGCCGGCCTGATCCCGCGCACCGGCACCGTGCTGCTGGACGACACCCTGCTGCCCGTGTGCCAGAGCGGCGTGGCCGTGCGCCGCGGCATGGCGCTGGTGGCCGAGGGCCGCCAGCTGTTCCCGCAGATGACGGTGACCGAGAACCTGGAGCTGGGCGGCTGGCTCAGCACCAAGGCACAGCGCGGCGAGCGGCTGCGCCGGGCCTTCTCCGACTTCCCGCGCCTGGCCGAACGCGCGCAGCAGCTGGCCGGCACCATGAGCGGCGGCGAGCAGCAAATGGTGGCCGTGGCGCGGGCCATGATGTCCGCGCCGCGCCTGCTGATGCTGGACGAACCCTCGCTGGGCCTGGCGCCACGCATGGTCGACGAACTGCTGGCCATCGCAAGGCGCATCGCCGACGCCGGCACCACGGTGTTGCTGGTCGAGCAGAACGTCAAGAAGGCACTGGCCGTGGCCGACCGCGCCCATGTGCTGGAACGCGGCGCGCTGGTGGCCAGCGGGCCGGCCGCCCAGATCGCGCAATCCGACATCGTCCGCCACGCCTACCTCGGCGTGGCCACCACCTGAAAGGAGAAACCACCATGTCCGACCTGTCCATGCTCATCAACGGCCAAGCCGTGGCCGCCGAGAACGGCGCCAGCTTCGAACGCCGCAACCCGCTCGACGAGAGCCTGGCCACGCGGGCGCCCGCCGCCACCCCGGCCGACGCCATCCGCGCCGTCGAGGCCGCGGCCGCCGCCTTCCCGGCCTGGAGCCAGACCGGCCCGAACGCGCGCCGCGCGCTGCTGCTCAAGGCGGCCGACGCACTGGAGGCCAAGGCGCCGGAGTTCGTCGCCGCACTGCCACGCGAGACCGGCGCCACCGCGATGTGGGCCGGCTTCAACGTGCAGCTGGCGGCCGGCATGCTGCGCGAGGCCGCGGCGCTGACGACGCAGATCGCCGGCGAGGTGATTCCCTCCGACGTGCCGGGCAGCCTGGCCCTGGCCGTGCGCCAGCCGGCCGGCGTGGTGCTGGGCATCGCGCCCTGGAACGCACCCGTGATCCTGGGCGTGCGCGCCATCGCCACGCCGCTGGCCTGCGGCAACACCGTGGTCTTCAAGGGTTCGGAGCTGTGCCCGCACACGCACCAGCTGATCGCCCAGGCCTTCGTCGACGCGGGCTTCCCGGCCGGCGTGGTGAACTACATCACCAATGCCCCGGCCGATGCGGCCGCCGTGGTCGACGCCATGATTGCCCACCCGGCCGTGCGCCGCGTGAACTTCACGGGCTCCACGCGCGTGGGCAAGCTGATCGCGGTGCAGTGCGCGCAGCACCTGAAGCCCGTGGTGCTGGAGCTGGGCGGCAAGGCGCCCTTCGTGGTGCTGGACGATGCAGACCTGGACGCGGCCGTGGACGGCGCGGCCTTCGGCAGCTTCGCCAACTCGGGCCAGATCTGCATGAGCACCGAGCGCATCGTGGTCGACGCGGCCATCGCCGACGCCTTCGTCGCCAAGTTCGCGGCCAAAGCCAGTGCGCTGCCGCTGGGCGATCCGCGCGGGCCCGATCCCGTGGTGCTGGGCAGCGTAGTGGGCATGGGCACGGTCACGCACTGCAACGCGCTGATCGACGATGCCCTTGCCAAGGGCGCCAGGCTGCTGTGTGGCGGCAAGGCCGACAGCACGCTGATGCCGGCCACGCTGCTGGACCATGTGACGCCTGCCATGCGCATCTATGGCGAGGAGACCTTCGGCCCGGTCAAGGCCATCGTGCGCGTGAGCGGGGTGGAGGAGGCCATCCGCGTGGCCAACGACAACGCCTACGGCCTGTCGTCGGCCGTGTTCGGCCGCGACACGGCGCGGGCGATTACGGTGGCGCAGCGCATCGCGTCCGGCATCTGCCATGTGAACGGCCCGACCGTGCACGACGAGGCGCAGATGCCCTTCGGCGGCGTCAAGGGCAGCGGTTGGGGCCGGTTCGGCGGCAAGGCCGGCATCGCCGAGTTCACCGACCTGCGCTGGGTGACGGTGCAGACGACGCCGCGCCACTACCCATTCTGATTTCACCTACACGATCAGCGGAAAACACGCCTTGCGCGGTCAGCGCAGGCAGGCGATGCTCGGCGCCCACAACATGGCGAAGAAGGGCGGGCGATGCCGGCTGGGTCCGACGGAGCAAATGTCGTCTTGGTCACGGTGGCGGTTCTCGTCGCCGTTCTGGTGCTTGCTTGCGCGCTGGCCCTGGCGTGGCTGTACCGGCGCCTGGGCCTGCAGCGCGGGCAGCTGCGCAAGGCGCTGACGCAACTGGCGTCCTCGGAACAGGCGACGCGCGATGCCAACGAGCTGCTGCTGGCCAAGCAGGGCGTGGAGCGGGCCTTTGCCGAGCTGTCCACCTACATGCAGGGCATCGACCAGCATGCGCTGGTCTCGGTGACGGATGCCGCCGGCCGCATCCTGCGGGTCAACGACAAATTCGTGCAGACCAGCGGCCATGGCCGCGAGGAACTGCTGGGCCAGGACCACAGCCTGCTCAATTCGGGCTACCACAGCCACGCCTTCTTCGAGCGCATGTGGACCACGATCCAGCGCGGCGAGATCTGGCGCGACGTCGTATGCAACCGCAACGAGGCGGATGGACTGTATTGGGTCGACATGGCCATCGTGCCGCAGAAGGACGCGGTGGGCCAGGTGGCGCGCTACATCGCCGTCTGCGTGGACATCACCGAGCAGCGGCGCCAGGAGGACGCACTGCACTACCGCGCCACCCACGATGCGCTGACCGAGCTGCCCAACCGCACCCTGCTGCTGGAGCGCATGGCGCGGACCATCGCACGGGCCCGCAGCCGCCAGCGGCCGGTGGCGGTGTACTTCGTCAACCTCAACCGCTTCAAGCAGATCAACGACGGCCTGGGCCGCGGCGCGGGGGACCAGGTGCTTTCCGAGATGGCGCGGCGCCTGCAGGACCAAGCACGCGGCGGCGACACGGTGGCGCGGTTGGCGGGGGACGAGTTCGTCGTGGTCAGCGAGGGGCTGCCGCGCAGCATGGTCGAGCCCTTCGGCGCGCGCCTGCAGACCGCGTTGCAGGCGCCGGTGCTGTTGTCCGGCGAGCCGCATGTGCTGGGCGGCAGCGTGGGGGTGGCGTTGTTCCCCGACCATGGGGACGACCCGGAAACGCTGGTCAAGCGGGCCGACCTGGCCATGGTGCAGTCCAAGAACCGCAGCGATGGGGGGGTGTGCATCTTCTCCAGCGAGATGCAGGACGCCATCGACGTGCGTGTGCAGAAGGAGGCGCGCCTGCGCGAGGCCATCGTGCGGCGCGAGTTGGTGCTGCACTACCAGCCCCAGGTGGACTTCGAGACCGGCGCGCTCGTGAGCCTGGAAGCGCTGGTGCGCTGGGATTCGCCCGACTATGGCTTCCTGATGCCGGGCAAGTTCATCGGCCTGGCCGAGGAGTCGGGCCTGATCGGCGCGATCGACACCTACGTGGTGGACGCCGCCTGCCGCCAGATGCGGCAATGGCACCAGCAGGGCCATGGCTGGATCCGCACGGCCGTGAACCTGGCGGCCACGAAGTTCTCCGACCCGCAGTTCAAGACCGAACTGCACGAGGCCATGGCGCGCTACGGCATCCCGCCTGGCGTGCTGGAGCTGGAGGTGACCGAGAGCCTGGCCATGCGCGACCCGGACGCGGCGCTGGTGCTCATGCACGAACTCAAGGAGCTCGGCATCCTGCTCTCGGTGGACGACTTCGGCACGGGCTATTCCAACCTGGGCTACCTCAAGCGCTTTCCGGCGGACCGGCTCAAGGTCGACCAGTCCTTCGTGCGCGGCCTGCTCAAGAGCCCGCAGGACAGGGCCATCGTCGCGGCCGTGGTGCGGCTCGCGCACAACCTGAACATGCGGGCCATCGCCGAGGGCGTGGAGAGCGAGGACGAGGCCATCCTGCTCTATGCGCTGGAAGTGGACGAGATCCAGGGTTACTGGATGGCACGCCCGCAGCCGGCCGAGGCGGTGGAGAAGCTGTTCGACCAGCCGATGCTGCTGGACCCGGCGGCCTTCCTGCAACGCGAGGCGCTGCCGGTGGTGCTGTTGGTGGAGGATGAGACGATCACGCGCGAGCTGCTGGAGCACGTACTGCAATCCTTCGGTGTGCGCGTGGCCAGCGCGGCGAGTGCCGAGCAGGCCATGGAGATGTTCCACCAGCACGACTACGCCATCGCCATCGTGGACCACTGGCTGCCGGGCAGCAGCGGCATCGAGCTGCTGCGCGAGATCCGCAAGCGCATGCCGCACACCGCACGTGTGCTGATGACTGCGAGCAACGATCCGCAGGTGCTGCGCGACGCCATCAACATCGGCGGCGTTGCGCACTTCCTGGCCAAGCCCATCGACCCCGCCGTGCTGCGCAACGTGGTGCACGACGCTTGCTGGAACACGGCGGCGCAACGCCGGCGCACGCCGCCGCCACCGCCGGGCTGATCCGCCTCAGAGGAACATGCCGCCCGAGGCTTCCACGCGCTGGGCGTTGATCCAGCCCGTGCCGGGGGCCAGCAGCGAAGCGATCACCGGACCGATGTCGTCGGGCTGGCCGACACGGCCCAGCGCGGTCTGCGATGCGACGAAGGCGTTGAGCGCGGCGTCGTCGCGCACTGCACCGCCGCCGAAGTCGGTGGCGATGGCGCCCGGTGCGACCACGTTGACGCGGATGCCGCGCGGGCCCAGTTCCTTGGCCAGGTAGCGCGTGAGCGTTTCCACGCCGCCCTTCATCGTCGCGTAGGCCGCGTACCCCGGCAGTGCGAAGCGGGCCAGGCCCGACGACACGTTGACGATGCGCCCGCCATCGGCGATCAGCGGCAGCAGCGCCTGTGTCAGGAAGAACACGCCCTTGAGGTGGATGTTGACCATCTGGTCGAACTGCTCTTCCGTGGTGTCGGCGAACGGGGTGTGCACGCCGGTGCCAGCGTTGTTGACGAGGAAGTCGAAGCGGTCACGGCCCCAGGTCTGGCTGAGCGCGGTGCGCAGCGCGGCCGCGAAGCCAGCGAAGTGGCGCACGTCGGCCACGTCCAACTGCAGCGCCACGGCGCGGCGGCCGAGGGCCTGGATTTCTGCCACGGCGACGGCGGCCTCGGTGGCGTTGCGCTGGTAGGTCAGCACCACGTCCGTGCCCTGGCGGGCCAGGGCCAGCGCGGCGTTGCGGCCCAGGCCGCGGCTGGCGCCGGTGATGAGGGCGATGGGGGTGTCGATGCGGGAGGTGGTCATGGGGACTCCAGTGGGATTGCGATGGGCATGACTTTATTGGTGCGCTGGGAGAAGAAAAAGACGCGCCAAGTGATAGATTTGTTCATCCAAAACGAACAGTGAGCACGCCATGGTCCGCCCCGAACTGCTGCTGGTCTTCACGCGCGTGGCCGAGTTGTCCAGCTTCACCCAGGCGGCCGACAGCCTGGGCCTGCCCAAGGCCAGCGTGTCGAAGTCGGTCAAGCAGCTGGAGGAGGCGCTGGGTGTGCAGCTGCTGCAGCGCAATACGCGCCGCGTGTTGCTGACGCACGATGGCCAGGCCTGCTACGAGCGCTGCAAGGACATGCTGGCCAGCTTCGACGACCTGCAGGCCATGTTCCGCCAGGGCGAGACGCTGCGCGGCCGGCTCCGCGTGGACATGTCGCTGGGCATGGCGCACCGCGTGGTGCTGCCGCGCCTGCCCGCGTTTCTGGCCCTGCACCCGGCGCTGGAGATCGAGTTGTCCAGCAGCGACCGGCGCGTGGACCTCGTGGCCGACGGCTTCGACTGCGTGGTGCGCACGGGGCCGCTGGACGCCTCCGACTTGGTGGCGCGCCCGCTCGGCATGCTGGTGCAGCACAACCTGGCCAGCCGCGCCTACCTGGCGGCACACGGTGTGCCGCAGACGCTGGACGATCTGGCGCAACACCGGCTCGTGCACTACGCGACGCGGCTGGGTGTGCGCAGTGCCGGCTTCGAGGTGGAGGAGGGCGGTGTGGTGCGGGGCATCCCCATGCAGGGCAGCGTGACCGTCAACAACTCCGAGGCCTATGGCGCGGCCTGCCTGGCCGGGCTGGGGCTGATCCAGGCGCCGACCATCGCGCTGCGGCCGCATGTGGAGGCCGGCGAACTGGTCGAGGTGCTGCCGCAGTGGCGTGCGCCCGGCCTGCCGGTGACCGTGCTGTACGCGCACCGGCGCCAGCTGCCGGCGCGGCTGCGCGTGTTCATGGACTGGCTGGCAGAGGTGCTGGCGCCCTACCTGGTGCCGCCTGCTTCAGCGAACTGAGGCGGGCGCGGTCGCGGCTTCCAGCCGCGTGAGCCAGGCCATGGCGGCGCGAGCGTCGCGGCCGCACATCTCGTGCGAGGGCTGCAGGCCGGCGCAGACGGTCGGCCGC
>DATLIE010000071.1:0-14539 GCA_035539635.1 Burkholderiaceae bacterium | reverse complement strand
GTCCTCGGGCGGTGGGGCGGGCACGGCCGTCTCACGCGCCAGCCCGATCGGACCCGATGCGCCTTCCAGGTCGAACAGGCCCTCGAGCGCGTTGAACACCTCGCCACAGCGCCCGCAACGCACCCAACCTTCGGACACCTTGAGCTGGTCCTGCACGACACGGAACACCGTGCCGCAGGCATTGCAGCGCGTGGCCAGGCTCATCGCGCGGGCTCTCGTGCGGCGCCGGTCATCAGTACCCAGCCGTCCTCGCGGTCGGCGACGTCGATCGTGCACCACGGGGCGTAGGCCGCGCGCAGCTCGTCGGCCTGCCGCTCCAGGATACCGGCCAGCACCAGCGGCGCGCGCGGTGCGAGGTGGCCGGTCAGCAGCGGGGCGAGCAGCTTCAAGGGCTGCGCGAGGATGTTGGCCAGCACCAGGTCGTAGCGGCCCTGCGCGGCATCGGGCAGGGCGGCGCGCAGCGCCACACCGTTGGCCTGCGCGTTGGCGCGCGTGGCCTCGACCGCCGCGGGGTCGATGTCCACCGCGTCGATCGCGCGCGCGCCATGCAAGGCGGCGCCGATGGCCAGGATGCCCGAGCCGCAACCGTAATCGAGCACGCGCGGCCAGGGTGCGGCGTGGCGCGCCAGCCAGCGCAGGCACATGCGCGTCGTCGGATGCGTACCGGTGCCGAACGCCAGGCCGGGGTCGAGGCGGATCACGCGCTCGGCGGCAGCCGGCGCCTCATGCCAGCTCGGCACGATCCAGAACGTCGGCGTGATCTCGACCGGCGCGAACTGCGCCTGCGTCAACCGCACCCAGTCTTCGTCGGGCACGGCCTGCAGCGCCTGCACGTGCACGTCGGTCGCCCAGTCCTGTGCCAGCAGCAGCGTGGCCCCGTCGGTGGCCGCGGTATCGTCGTCGAACAGCGCGCGCACGGTCGAATGCCGCCAGGCGCCGCGCGGTGCGGGCAGGCCCGGTTCGCCGAAGAGGGCCTGTTCGGTGTCGCTGTCGGCGTCGGCATCCTCGACCGACACGGCCAGCGCCCCCAGCTCGTCGCCCAGCGCGTCGCTGACCGCCTCGACGAGCGCCTCTCCCACGCGCAGCACCAGTTCGTGCATCGGCCGACGTTCGTCCGATGCCTACCGCTTGTGCTGGCCGAGCCAGCCTTCCAGGTAGTGGATGCTGGTGCCGCCTTCGATGAACTTGGCGTCGGCCATCAGCTCGCGATGCAGCGGAATGTTGGTCTGGATCCCCTCGACCACGGTCTCCGACAGCGCGGTGCGCATGCGGGCCAGCGCCTGCTCGCGGGTGTCGGCGTGCACGATGATCTTGCCGATCATCGAGTCGTAGTTCGGCGGCACGAAGTAGTTGGTGTACGCGTGCGAGTCCACCCGCACGCCGGGGCCGCCGGGCGGATGCCACATCGTGATGCGGCCCGGCGACGGTGTGAATTTGTACGGATCCTCGGCGTTGATGCGGCATTCGATCGCGTGGCCGCGCATCTGGATCTGGCGCTGCGTGAACGGCAGCTTCTCGCCGGCCGCGATGCGGATCTGCATCTGCACGATGTCGATGCCGGTCACCAGTTCGGTCACCGGGTGCTCGACCTGCACCCGCGTGTTCATCTCGATGAAGTAGAACTCGCCCTCTTCATAGAGGAACTCGAAGGTGCCGGCGCCGCGGTAGCCGATCTTCTTGCAGGCGGCGGCGCAGCGGTCGCCCACGCGCTCGATCACGCGGCGCGCAATGCCGGGGGCAGGCGCCTCCTCGATGATCTTCTGGTGGCGGCGCTGCATCGAACAATCGCGCTCGCCGAGCCAGAGCGCGTTCTTGTGCTCATCGGCCAGCACCTGGATCTCCACATGGCGCGGGTTCTCGAGGAACTTCTCCATGTACACGGCCGGGTTGTTGAACGCCGCACCGGCTTCGGCGCGCGTGGTGGCCACCGCGTGCAGCAGCGCCGCCTCGGTGTGGACCACGCGCATCCCGCGCCCGCCGCCGCCGCCGGAGGCCTTGATGATGACCGGGTAGCCGACGCCGCGCGCGATCTTGATGATCTCCTTCGGATCCTCGGGCAGCGCGCCTTCGGAGCCCGGCACGCAGGGCACACCGGACTTGATCATCGCCTGCTTGGCCGACACCTTGTCGCCCATGATGCGGATCGACTCGGGCGTCGGGCCGATGAAGGTGAAGCCGCTACGCTCGACGCGCTCGGCAAAGTCGGCATTCTCGCTCAGGAACCCGTATCCGGGGTGGATGGCTTCGGCATCGGTCACCTCGGCGGTGGAGATGATCGCCGGCATGTTGAGGTAGCTCTGGCCCGACGGCGCCGGCCCGATGCACACCGCCTCGTCGGCCAGCTTCACGTACTTGGCATCGCGGTCGGCCTCGGAGTACACGACCACCGACTTGACGCCCATCTCGCGGCAGGCGCGCTGGATGCGCAGCGCGATCTCGCCGCGGTTCGCGATCAGGATCTTCTTGAACATGCGAGGGTCAGCCGCGGCGGTCGATCACGAACAGCGGCTGGCCGAACTCGACCGCCTGGCCGTTCTCGACCAGGATCCTGGTGATCGTGCCGCCTTCGTCGGCCTCGATCTCGTTCATGATCTTCATCGCTTCGATGATGCACAGCGGCTCGCCGATCTTGACCGTCTGGCCGACCTCGGCCAGCGACTTCGCCCCCGGGCTGGCCGAGCGGTAGAACGTGCCGACCATCGGCGACTTGACGATGTGGCCACTCTCCTCGGCGGCGGCTTCCTCCGCCGCCGTCGCCGCCGCAGCCTCCGCGGCGCGGCTGGCGGCGGTCGGCGGCGGCGCCACCGGTGCCGTCATGACGATCGGGGCCCCGATCGGGGCTGCCACGCTGGGCACGGCCTTGACGATCCTCACCTTGCCGTCGGCTTCGGTGATCTCGAGTTCGGCGATGTTCGACTCCGACACCAGGTCGACCAGGGTCTTGAGCTTTCTCAGGTCCACTGTGTTGTTCCTCCGCGGGGTCTGAGGCCCCGATCTCGCCGCTTGGCGGCGAACGTTGATCGGACGGGCAGCCGCACCGGGCTGCCAAACCGCCCGAGCGCAAGCGGCGCGGGGGCGAACTTTAAGCCATTTGACGGCCGTTGCCCGCCGTTTCAGCGGACTTGGCCTAAGAATTATCCAAGGCCCACCCGGCCAGTTGCTCGTAGCGGGTCTCGCCCATGTGCCGTTGCGTGACCGCGCCGCGGCGGTCGAAGACCACGGTGAACGGCAGCCCGCCGCTGGCGTTGCCGAGTTGGCGCGACAACTCGACGCCACCGAAGCCGGCCACCGCGACAGGGAAGCCGACCGGGGTCGCGGCCAGGAAGCTTCGCACCTTGTCGACAGAATCGGCGGCGATGCCGAGCACTTGCCAGCCTTTGGGCTGGAAATCGCGGTGAAAGCGATCCAATGCCGGCATCTCGCGCACGCAAGGCGGGCACCAGGTGGCCCAGAAGTTCAGCACCAGGGGCTTGCCTCGCAGGCTGGCCAGCGCGAGGCGGCCGCCATCGGGGGCGTCGAAGCTGAGCGACCAGGGGTCGATGCCCGGGGCTTGGCGCGCGCGCCAGAACCACGCACCCAGGCCGCCGAAGGCCGCGGCCGCCGCACTGCCGCCCCACAGCAGATGGCGCCGGTTCATCGGCTCGGCCCCGAGCCGGCGTCCTGGGCCAGCAGCAACTCGAGCGCACGCGTGTCGCCGCGCCAGCTGCGGCCGGCCGCGTCGCGCACCAGCGCCCCGCGCAGGTCGTCGTGGTCGCGCAGCGTCAGGTGCAGGGTGACGAGGTCGCCCAGCTCGGCGCAACGTTCGGCCACGCTCAGCACCGACAGCGGCTCGCCGCGCCGCCCGCTGCCGCCATCGTCCACGTCGTAGTCGACGCCGAGGTTGATCAGCGCGATCTCGGGCGACTTGGGGTCGTCGGCGTACAGGTCCAGATGCACCGCCGACAGTCGCGTGGCGGTGCCGCGCCAGACCGCGCCGCCTAGGTGCGGTCGGAACTCTTCGAGCCGTCGCATCCAGCGCAGCGCCAGGCGACGCAGCGCCGCGAGCTCCTGCGGCTGCGTGTCGGCGTGGAAGAGCGCGATATGGACCCGGACCTCGTCCTCGACGGCCTCGTTGCTCGGCAGTTCGGCCCGCCCGCCTCCGCGCGAAGGCGGCAGCGAGCGTGCGGCCTTGCGCTTGGCGGCGGCGTACTCGAGCCCCTCCTCGACGACGAAGCGCGCGGCCGCGGCGGCAAGCTCGGCGGTCTGCGTGTTCATGGGAGCTCTACGTCCCCCATGCGAGCGACCACGGTGCCCGCACGCGACGCCAGGTAGCCCGAACCCATGCGCTTCTCGAAGCGCTTCGGGGCCGGCAGCATGACCGCCAGGCGCGCCGCGGGCCAGGCGCCGAGCTGGGCCGCGTCGGTGCGGAAGTAGTGGCGTGCCGCGGCCTGCGCGCCGAACAGCCCCTCGCCCCACTCCACGTTGTTCAGGTAGATCTCGAGGATGCGGCGCTTGGACAGCAGGGCCTCGAGCGCGAAGGTCAGCACGAATTCCTGGCCCTTGCGCGCCAGGGTGCGCTCACCCGACAGCAGCAGGTTCTTGGCCAGCTGTTGCGTGATCGTCGACCCGCCCACCACCCTGGGCTGCGCGCGCGGCGCCAGCGGCAGAGCCGGCGCGGCACGCGGCTTCGCCGTGCGCCGCGCCTCCTGGCGTTCGAGCTGCTCGTTGCGTCGTTCGGCGGCGGCTTCGGCGCGCTGGTTGCGTTCCCAGGCCTTCTCGATCGCGTCCCAGTCGACGCCGGTGTGGTCGGCGAAGGTCGCGTCCTCGCTGGCAATCACGGCGCGCTTGAGGTGGGACGACAGGCGCGCATCGTCCACCCACTGCTGGCTCCAGGTGATGCGCCCGGTCTCGACGAGCAGGCGCCAGGCCTCGCTGCGCTGGAAGGTGGTGGACTGCGGGTCGACCACCGCCATCAGCGTGATGCGGCCGACGAAGTACAGCTGAAGCCCGATCAGCGCCAGCAGCAGCAGCACCACGAGGCGGCCGAGGTGGCCGAGCGTCGAGCGCAGCGCGTTCATCGCGCCCCCTGGCCGAGTTGCGTGGTCTCCAGGCCTTCGTCGCGCGTGAAGCGAAAGCGCGAGGTGACGACGATCTGGTCGGTCTGGCGCCGCATCTCGGGCGTGAAGTCGCCGAAGGGCCCCGCGGCGCGCACGATCGCGACGGCGCGCCGGTCGAGCACGCGCGAGTTGGAGGTGCGCACGATGTCGGCCTCGACCACGCGGCCCACGGCGTCGATCGTGATGTTCATCGTCAGCTCACCGTAGAGCTTCTTGCCCTGGAACTCGGGGAAGTCGCGCGTGCCGCGCTCTTCGATCTTGCGCCGCAGCGCGTCGTAGTAGATCGCGTAGTCGGCCTCGCGCGTGGCGGGGCTGATGTAGCGCCGCTTCGGCCGCGCGTTCTCCTCGTTGACGCGCTTCTCGATCTCGGCCAGGTAGCGCAGCAGCTGGCGCCGCTTCTCCTCGCGCTCCTTGGCCTCGGGGTTGTTGGCGTCGCGCGCCGGGTCGGGCGGCGGCAGCATGGCGATCTCGCGCCGGATCTGCGCCAGCAATTGCTGCTGTTCCTCCTGCAGGCGCTGGATCTGCCGCTTGGATTCCTCGAGCGAGTCGCCGACCTCGACGGTGGGCGCGGGCGGCAGCGGCGAGGTGGCGCGACCGGTGGCGGCCTCGCCGCCGCCCGCCAGGTTGGCCTGCGCGATCGCCTGCGCGACGGCCGGGCGATCCATCGACTTGGCATTCACCAGCACCACCTCGAGCGGCGTGTCCTTGAACAACTTGTTGAAGCGTTCGGGATCGACGAAGCGCACGGTCAGCAGGAAGGCGTGCGCCGCCACCGACAGCGCGAGCGCCCAGTGCAGCACCGACAGGCGCCAGCGACGCGGTTTGGCCTGTTGCTTGGCCTGTTGCGTCAGGATGCTGGTATTGACGTAGTCGCGGCGCTGCATGCCCACCTCAGGCTGCGGCCGGCGCGTCGGCCGGCGCGGCTTCGTCCAGATCGATCGCCAGCGCGAGCGGGGCTGCAACGTCCAGCGCCTCGCTGCCGTCGTCCGCTTCTTCCGCCTCGTCGGTCTTCGTCGCTGGCGCTTCGTCCAGGCGCGCGACCAGGTTGGCGTGCACCTCGAGCGTCAGCGTGTCCGTGCCAGTGATGCGCACGCGCACGCGCGTGCCGCGCGCGAGCGACTCGCAGCCCAGTGCCTTGAACACCAGCGGCAGCGTCTCGGCGCGCACCAGGCCGTCCTTCATCACGGCGGCGTCGAGTTCGGCAAGGCCTTCCTGCGCCAGGTGCCGGATCGCCCAGTAGCGCTCGATGCCATGCTGGAAGTCGCCGTAGGCCGCGTAGGCCGCGTCGAAGGCCGAGATGATCGAGAACAGCATCGCGTCCTTCGGCTTGAACGGTGCGGCCAGCGCGGCGGTGCGACCGTGGCGCGCGCAGGCGATGATCTGCCACTGGTTGACCAGGTCGACGTAGCGGCGCAGTGGCGAGGTGGCCCACACGTACTGCGGCACGCCCATGCCGGCGTGCGGCAAGGGCTTGAGCCCCATGCGCACCTTGATGCCCGGCGCGAGGCTGGCTTGGCTGCGGTAGATGCCCGGTACGCCGTGCTCGGCCAGCCAGCCGCCCCAGGTGCTGTTGGCCAGGATCATCGCTTCGGCAACGATCAGGTCGAGCGGCGCGCCCCGCCGGCGCTGGCTGATGACGACGCGCTCGTCGCCCCGGGGCTCGAGATTCGCTTGCCCGTCGTGCTCCGCGTCGCGCTCGAGCTTGAAGCTGTAGTCGGGGCGGTTGAAGTTCTCGGGCTTGCCGCGCACGACCTCGCGCCGCGCCTTCAAGGCCTTGGCCAAGCGGTGCGCGAACGCCAGCTCCGCGCCGAACGGGTAGTCGGCCGGCGCTTCGCCGGCGAGCGTGGCCTCGGTGATCACCGCGTCGAGACGGTCGTGGCGCAGGTTGGCGACGATCGGCACGCGCTCGAGCTTCGTCTCGTGGCCGCGCACTTCCAGCGTGGCCTCGTCGAACGTAAGGTACAGGCTCACGGCAGGGCAGTCGCGGCCCTCGGTCAGCGTGTAGGCCTCGACCACCGGGTCGGGCAGCATGGTCAGCTTCCAGCCCGGCATGTAGACGGTGGACAGGCGTTGCGAGGCCACCCCGTCGAGCGGCGAGCCGGGGCCGAGCGAGAGCCCCGGCGCGGCGATGTGGACGCCGAACACCACCGTGCCGCTGCCCAGTCCCTGCACCGACAGCGCATCGTCGATCTCGGTCGTGGCCGAGTCGTCGATCGAGAAGGCCTGCACCGCCGCGAGCGGCAGCGCTTCCTTGACGGGCGGTGCGTCCAGGCCCGGCGGGAAGGCGGCACCCTTCGGGAACTGCTCGAACAGGAAGCGCCGCCAGTGGAACTGGTAGGGGCTCGTGATCGCGCCGGCCGCCTTCAGCAGATCGAGCGGCGCGCGCTGTGCGCCCTTCGCGGCCGCGACGACCGCCTTGTACTCGGGAGCGTTCTTGTCCGGCTTGAACAGGATCTTGTAGAGCTGGTCGCGCACCGGCTGCGGGCAGCGGCCTTCGATCAGTTCGGCGGCCCAGGCCTCGATCTGCGCAGCAAGCTGCTTCTTGCGCTCGATCGCCAGCAGCGCGGCCTTGACGATCTCCTCCGGCGCCTTTCTGAACTGGCCCTTGCCGACGCGGCGGAAGTAGTGCGGCGCATCGAACAGGCGGAACAGCGCGGCGGCTTGTTTCTCGACGCCGGCCTGGGCATCGAAGTAGTCGCGCGCCAGGTCGGCGAAGCCGAACTCGGCCTCGGGCGCGAAGGTCCAGGCCAGGTCGAGGTCGATCTCGCCAGCCAGCGCCTGCGCGCGGCTCATCAACTCGGCCGGCGCGGGCCGCTCGAACTTGAGCAGCACGTTGGCCGCCTTGACCTTGACGCGCTTGCCCGAGTCCAACTCCACCTGCATCGAGGTGTCGGTCTCGGACATCACGCGCCCGGCGTGGAACTTGCCGGCGTCGTCATACAGCGCATACATGCCTGGAATTGTCGCCGACGGGTCGGGCCGGGTCAGTCGGTCAAGCCGAGGAAGTGCAGGATGTGTGGCAGTTCCTGGTCGAAGTCGGTCAGCGCGTGGTCGCCGCCGTCGAGCAGGCGCATCGGCGCACTGGTGTAACGGTCGCTCATCTCGCGCCAGTCCAGCACCTCGTCGCCGCGCGCGATCACCGGCAGGTAGCGTTCCGGGTGCGTGATCTCGCGCGGCGTCAGCAGTCGCAGCTGCGTCACGTATTCGGGCTTGAAGTAGAAGTGGTCGTCCGGGTCGTGGAAGGAGGTCAGGTCCCCGATGTAGCCCGCGAGGTCGCGCGCCGGATTCACGGCCGGGTTCAGCAGCACCGCGCGGCAGCCGACGCGCTCGGCGACCACCGTGGCGTAGAAGCCGCCAAGCGAGCTGCCGATGACGCCCATGCGCTCGGCCGGCCAGCGCCCGACCTCGGCGAACACGAGGTCCATCGACTCGCGTGGCGAGGGCGGCAGCTGCGGGCACCACCAGTGCACGTCGGGGCGGTTGCGCCGCAGCCAGTCGCCCATGTAGCGTGCCTTGAACGACTTCGGCGACGAGCGGAAGCCGTGCAGGTACAGCAGGTGGGTGACCGAACTCATCTCGCGTCGGCACGGGGCCGTCGTCAGGCGGGCCGGTCCCTGATCGTGGGAGGCGGACGCAGGGCCGTCATGGCCCGAACTTCGCACGCAGGCCCGCGAGCAGTTTCGCGTGGATGCCACCGAAGCTGCCGTTGCTCATGCACAGCACATGGTCGCCGGGCCGGGCCGCCTCGAGCACCGCGGCGGCCAGCGTGTCCACCTTGTCCGCCACCACGGCCTGCGCGCCCATCGGCGCCAGCGCGTCGCGCGCGTCCCAGCCGTAGTTGCCCTGCAGGCAGAACGACAGGTCGGCATCTTCGAGCGCCCAGGGCAGCTGGGCCTTCATCGTGCCCAGCTTCATCGTGTTTGAGCGCGGCTCGAACACCGCCAGCACGCGCGCCAGGCCCACACGCTGGCGCAGGCCGCCGACAGTGGCGCGGATCGCGGTCGGGTGGTGGGCAAAGTCGTCGTAGACCTTCACGTCACCGACGTCGCCGACCAGCTCCATGCGGCGCCGTGCGTTCTCGAAACGGCCGAGCGCCGCGGCGGCGGCTTCGGGCGCCACGCCCACATGCTCGGCGGCGCCGAGTGCCGCGAGCGCGTTGAGCTGGTTGTGCTCGCCCTGCAGCGACCACTCGACACGTCCGATCTTCAGGCTGCCGCGCAGCACGTCGAAGGCCTGCGGCTCGCCGCGTGCGCGCAAGGCGCCCGGCTCCTCGCGCAGCGCTCCGAAGCGCACCACCTCACTCCAGCAGCCGCGCTGCAGCACGCGCAGCAGCGCCTCGTCGCGCGCGTTGACGACGAGCCGGCCCTTGGACGGCACGGTGCGCACGAGGTGGTGGAACTGGGTCTCGATGGCGGCCAGGTCCGGGAAGATGTCCGCGTGGTCCATCTCGAGGTTGTTCAACACCGCGGTGCGCGGCCGGTAGTGCACGAACTTGCTGCGCTTGTCGAAGAAAGCGGTGTCGTACTCGTCGGCCTCGATCACGAAATGCGTGCCGCCGCCCAGGCGCGCCGAGATGCCGAAGTTCATCGGCACGCCGCCGATCAGGAAGCCGGGTCGCAGACCCGCTGCCTCCAGCACCCAGGCCAGCATCGACGCGGTGGTCGTCTTGCCGTGCGTGCCGGCCACGGCGAGCACATGACGGCCGCGCAGCACATGCTCGGCCAGCCATTGCGGGCCGCTGGTGTAGTCCGCCCCGGCGTCGAGGATCGCCTCCATCAACGCGTAGTCCTGCGGCCGCGAACGCGTGACCACGTTTCCGATCACGAACAGGTCAGGCTTCAGGCTCAGCTGGTCGGCGCCATAGCCTTCGATCAGCTCGATGTCGAGCGCACGCAGCTGCTCGCTCATCGGCGGGTAGACGTTGGCATCGCAGCCCGTCACCTTGTGGCCCGCCTCGCGCGCGATCGCCGCCAGGCCGCCCATGAAGGTGCCGCAGATGCCCAGGATGTGGATGTGCATCGAATTCATTCTAGGCCGCTGCTATCGTCGCGGCCCATGGCCTTCACCGCTGCTCACAACCCGCTGGCCTGGATCGCCGAACACCCCTGGGCCTTCCCGGCGCTCGAGGTGATGCACATCGTCGGCATCGCGCTGCTGGTGGGCAACCTGGTGGCTTTCGAGTTGCGCGTGTGGGGTGTGGCCGCGGCGCTGCCGATCGAGCCCTTGGCGCGCCTGTCGCTCGGGCTGGCCACCGCCGGCTTCGGGCTCGTGGTGGCGTCGGGCCTGCTGATGTTCGGCAGCCAGCCAGGCGACCTGATCGCCAGCCGCGCCTTCGTCATCAAGATGGGCCTGGTGCTCGTGGCCGGGCTCAACGCCGGCGCCTTTCACCTGCGCGGTGGGCTGCGCCGGCTGGACGCGCTGGCACGCGCGCAGACCATCCTGTCGCTGGGGCTTTGGCTCGCGGTGATGATCTGCGGCCGCTGGATTGCCTACCTCTGAATCTGAAGGAGATGCCGATGCAACGCCGACCATTGATCCTCGCCACGCTCGCGCTCCCGTTCGCGGCCCGCGCCCACCACGGCTGGAGCAGCTTCGACCAGGGGCGGCCGATCTATCTCGAGGGCCGCGCGGTCAATGTCGCCTGGCGCAATCCGCACGTCGAGCTCGACCTCGACGTGGCGCCCGATCTCAAGCTGCCCACCGACCTGGCGCAGCGCAAGCTGCCGCCGCAGTCGTCGAGCGTCGACGGGCCGGGCCTGCTGAAGGCCGCGCAGCTGCCCACGCGCAAGGACCGGCGCTGGCACATCGAGCTGGCGCCGCTGTCGCGCATGGAGGCGTGGAAGGTCGTGCCGGTCAAGAACGGCGATCCGATCGCGATGCTCGGCTTCACCTTCGCCGGCGAGAAGGGCGATGCCATTCTGCGCGTCGAGTACCTGTGGTCCGGCGGCACGGTGGCCGGCCTGCGCTCTTCGCCGGCGTAGGCCGGCGCTTGTGGGCCTGCCGGCCTAGCTCAATTCGGCGCCGCGAAGGCGCCGCGCGCGGCCGACAGCGTGGCGTCGATGTCCGCCGGCGTGTGGGCTGCGCTGACGAAACCCGCCTCGTACAGCGCAGGCGCGAGGTACACGCCGCGCTCGAGCATGGCGTGGAAGAAGCGGTTGAAGCGCTCCTTGTCGGTGCCCATCACCGTGCCGTAGTCCTGCGGCAGGCTGCTCGCGAAGAAGAAGCCGAACATGCCGCCCTCGCTGTCGCCCACCAGGGGCACGCCGGCCGCGCGGGCCTCGTGCGTCAGGCCTTCGACCAGTGAGCGCGTGCGCTGCGACAGGGCGTCGAAGAAACCCGGCTTGGCGATCTCGCGCAACGTGGCCAGACCGCAGGCCGTGGCGACCGGGTTGCCCGACAGCGTGCCGGCCTGGTAGACCGGGCCGAGCGGGGCGAGCTGGCCCATCACGTCGCGCGTGCCGCCGAAGGCGGCCAGCGGCATGCCACCGCCGATCACCTTGCCGAACACGCTCATATCAGGCTTGAAGCCGGGGATCGCCTGCGCGTAAAGCGCCTGGGCACCGCCGAGCGCGACACGGAAGCCTGTCATCACCTCGTCGAACACCAGCAGCGCCCCATGCTGGGTGCACAACTCGCGCAGCCGCGTCATGAACGGCACGCTGGCGCGCACGAAGTTCATGTTGCCGGCGATCGGCTCGATCATCACGCAGGCCAGCTCTCGGCCATGCGTATCGAACGCCAACTCGAGCGCGGCGACGTCGTTGTAGGGCAGCACGATCGTGTGCTGGACCACCTCGGGCGGCACGCCGGCCGAGGTGGGGTGGCCGAAGGTGGCCAGCCCCGAGCCGGCCTTGACCAGCAGCGCGTCGGCGTGGCCGTGGTAGCAGCCCTCGAACTTGATGATCTTGGCGCGCCCGGTGGCACCACGTGCCAGGCGCAGCGCGCTCATGCCGGCCTCGGTGCCGGACGACACGAGGCGCAGCTGCTCCATGCTCGGCACCTGGGCCAGGATTGCCTCGGCGAGCTCGATCTCGCGCTCGGTCGGCGCGCCGAAGGACAGGCCGTCGGCGGCCGCGCGCTGCACCGCGTCGAGCACCGCCGGGTGGCCGTGGCCGAGGATCATCGGCCCCCAGGAGCCGATGTAGTCGATGTAGCGCCGGCCCTCGGCGTCCCACATGTAGGCGCCTTGCGCGCGTGCGATGAAGCGCGGCGTGCCGCCGACCGCGCGGAAGGCGCGCACCGGCGAGTTGACGCCGCCGGGAATGACGCGCTGGGCGCGGTCGAAGAGTGACTGGTTAGTGGACACGGCGCGACGCTCCGGGAGGCAGGACTTCATCCGCACCGTTGTCGACTTCGGCGGTGCCGCCCTCTGTCTCCGACGCCTCCTCGCCTTCCTCGGCAGGCGGCAGGGCCCAGAAGAAGCGGTCCGGGATCACGTTGCCCATGCCGGGCCGGAAGCCCGCGTCCAGGCTCTGGTCGAGGAACTGCAACGCTTCGCCGGCCGCGGCCGAGAGCTCGGCGCCAGAGGCGAGCAGCGCCGCCAGCGCGGCGGACAGCGTGTCGCCGGCACCGACGAAGCCGGCTTCGAAGAGCTCGAACTTCTCGCCCGTGATCGCGCCCTGCGGCGAGGCCAGCACGTTGTCTATCCACTGGTCCTTGCCCTTGGACGGCAGCATCACGCCGGTGACCAGGACGTAGCGCGTGCCGTGCTCGCCGGCGGCGACCGCGAGTTCGCGCGCGGAAGGCGCGCGCTCGTTGTCCCACTCGGGCAGCAGGAAGTCGGTCAGCGTCTTGTGGTTGCCCACCAGCACCTCGGCGGCCGGCAGGATCAGCTCGCGCCAGGCTTCGAGGTAGGGCTGCAGTTCGTCCTCGTCGAGCCAGCTCAGGGTGGGCATGTAGGCCACCAGCGGCACGTCGGGGTAGTCGGACAGGATCTCGGCCACGGCGGCCACGTTGTCGGCGTTGCCGAGGAAGCCGACCTTCCACGCCGCCAGCGTCACGTCCTCGAGCACCGTGCGCGCCTGCTCGACCACCACGTCAGGCTCGATCGGGTGCTGGTCGAAGACCTCGGCGCTGTCGCGCAGCACCACGCTGGTCAACACCGGCAGGGCGTGCGCCCCCATCGCGGCGATGGTCGCGACGTCGCCGGCGCAGCCACCGGCCCCCGATGCATCGCTGGCGTTGAAGCACATCACGCAGGCGGGCGCGGGCGGCTCCTCGGGGGTCGATTCGATGGGGTCGGACGCGGAGGGGTCAGAAGTCATGGCGGCGTCGTCCGGCGCGGCAAGGGTGGCGGAAGAGCGATTCTCGGAGGCTTTCAGAGACCTCCAGCAGAATGTGAAGAAAGTTGCGTAAGGGCCTACAAACGCTTGGGTTTCGCTCGAGAGCGATGAATACAATCGCCACCCATTGTAGTGATTGACACCCTCTCGTGAGTGAAGCTTCGCGTACCTGGATGTGCCTGATCTGCGGCTGGATCTACGACGAGTCCGCCGGTGATCCCGAGCACGGCCTGGCAGCCGGAACGGCCTGGGCCGACGTGCCGATGAACTGGACCTGTCCGGAGTGCGGCGCGCGCAAGGAAGACTTCGAGATGGTGCAGATTTGAACGCGCCCGCCTGCCGCCGTGGCCCGTGCGCCCGAGGAGCCCCCTTGTGAACGCAAGCCCCGAAGCTTCCGAGGCCACTGTCGCCCCCGCCGG
The DNA here is from genome assembly GCA_035539635.1 of Burkholderiaceae bacterium. Lineage (GTDB taxonomy): Bacteria > Pseudomonadota > Gammaproteobacteria > Burkholderiales > Burkholderiaceae_C > CADEEN01. The sequence goes on along the minus strand of DATLIE010000071.1, from coordinate 742 downwards.
CGTCAAGGTGCTGGTGATCGACGACAGCAACACGATCCGGCGCAGCGCCGAGATCTTCCTGGCCCAGGGCGGGCATCAGGTGGTGCTGGCCGAGGACGGCTTCGACGCGCTGGCCAAGGTCAACGACCACGCGCCCGAGCTGATCTTCTGCGACATCCTGATGCCGCGCCTGGACGGCTACCAGACCTGCGCCATCATCAAGCGCAACCCGAAGTTCGCGCATGTGCCGGTGATCATGTTGTCCTCCAAGGACGGCCTTTTCGACAAGGCGCGCGGTCGAATGGTCGGCTCCGAGGACTACCTCACGAAACCCTTCACCAAGGAACAGCTGCTGCGTGCCGTACAGCAGTTCCGACGCGGTTGAATCCGAACTGTCCGTTTTTCCTGATTCCAAGAGGCGCCCATGGCCATCCAGAAGATTCTCCTGGTCGATGACTCGAAGACCGAGCTTCACCACCTGACCGACCTCCTGAGCAAGCGCGGCTATGCCGTGCGCACGGCCGAGAACGGCGAGGACGCGATGCGCCGCCTCGCGGAGGACAAGCCCGACCTGTTCCTGATGGACGTGGTGATGCCGGGCCAGAATGGCTTCCAGCTCACACGCTCGATCACGCGCGACCCGCGCTTTGCCGACGTGCCGGTGATCATGTGCACCAGCAAGGGCCTGGAGACCGACAAGGTCTGGGGCATGCGCCAGGGCGCGCGCGATTACGTGGTCAAGCCCGTCGACACCGACGAGCTG
>DATLIE010000070.1:0-4848 GCA_035539635.1 Burkholderiaceae bacterium | reverse complement strand
ATGCTTGTGGCGCGTGTCGTCGGCCCAGTGCAGGCGCTGCTCGATGTTCTCGTGCGTGTCGGTGTGCGTGGCCACGGCGATCGTCTGCGCGTCGGGCTTGAGCATGTTCTTCGCGAGCTGGCCGACCTGGCCGGCGAACGTCGCGCTGAACATCACCGTGTGGCGCTGCGGCGGCAGGAACGATGCGATGTGGTTGATGTCGTCGATGAAGCCCATGTCGAGCATGCGGTCGGCTTCGTCGAGCACGAACATCTCGACGTTGGCCAGCACTGCCTTGCCGTTGGCCATGTGGTCCATCAGGCGGCCGGGTGTGGCGATCAGCAGGTCGAGCGGGCCGCGCAGCGCCTTGAGTTGCGCGCCGTAGGGCACGCCGCCGACGACGGTGGCCACGCGCAGGCCCGGGATGTGGCGGCCGTAGGCGTCGGCGGCCTTGGCCACCTGCATCACCAGTTCGCGCGTCGGCGCCAGCACCAGCACGCGCGGGCCGTGCACAACGCCCTTCTCGCGCCGCTTGCTCATGTCGGCGCGCGCATTGAGCACGCGCTGCAGGGCCGGCAGCACGAAGGCCGCCGTCTTGCCGCTGCCGGTGGACGACGACACGCGCAGGTCGGCGCCGGCGAGTGCCGGCGGAATGGCGCGCGCCTGCACGTCGGTGGGTTGCACATAGCCGCCGTCGGCAAGGGCGCGCGTCAGGGCCACGGGCAGGCCCAGGGAATCGAAGCTCATCGATGATCTCTCTGTCTCGGTACGGGCACCGCTTCATGCGGTGCCGAGGCATCGCCGCCAACCGAAAACAAGAAGCGCCCGAATCGAAGGACGCGCGAGAGGTCAGAGGGGATGAACGAAGGCGGCCTCGGAAACTCCCGAGGCCGCAGTGCCATTGTAGGGGATAACGCTAAGCTTCGCTGGAACGGCCACTCCAGAACGTCATCATGACCCTGCTCGTCCTCGGACTTGTGATCTTCCTCGGCGTCCACTCGGTGCGCATCGTCTCCGATGGCTACCGAGGCGCCTTCATCGCGCGGCGCGGCCTCGGCGCCTGGAAAGGCCTGTACAGCGTCGCGTCGCTGGTCGGCTTCGTGCTGATCGTCTGGGGCTACGGGCAGGCGCGCCAGCAGCCGGTGGTGCTGTGGGCGCCGATCCCGGGTGCGGCGCATGCGGCAGCGCTGCTCACCCTCGTGGCCTTCATCCTGCTTGCGGCCAAGGACGTGCCGAGCAACGGCATCAAGGCCCGCGTGCACCACCCGATGGTGCTGGGCGTCAAGGTCTGGGCCTTCGCCCACCTGCTGGCCAACCACACGCTGGCCGACCTGCTGCTGTTCGGCAGCTTCCTGGTCTGGTCGATCGCCAGCTTCGCGGCGGCACGCCGCCGCGATCGCTTGGCCGGCACGGTGTACCCACCCGGTCGCACCTCGCGCACCGTGCTGACGGTGGTGATCGGCGTGGTGATCTGGCTGATCTTCGCGTTCTGGCTGCACGGCTGGCTGATCGGCGTGCGGCCGTTCGGCTGACGGCTTCGCGCAAACCGCATAACGATAGAACGCCTTATTCGTTGCCTGAGCGATTCGCGCTCGGGAAGATGCAACGAGCGCATGTACTGCGCCGGAATCTGTCTGTCGTGAACTTCCAGCAACTTCGCTCCGTGCGCGAGACCGTGCGCCAGGGCTTCAACCTGACCCTGGTGGCCGAAGCACTGCACACCTCGCAGCCGGGCGTGAGCCGTCAGCTCAAGGAACTCGAGGACGAACTCGGCCTGGTGCTGTTCGAGCGCGCCGGCCGCCGCCTGCTCGGCCTGACGCCGCCGGGCCGCAGCGTGCTGCCGATCATCGAGCGGCTGCTCCAGGAAGCCGAGAACCTCAAGCGCGCCGGCGCCGACTTTGCGCAGACCGAGCGCGGTCTGTTGACCATCGCCGCGACGCACACCCAGGCGCGCTACGCACTGCCCACCGCGGTGCGCGACTTCCGCGCCGCGCACCCACAGGTCACGCTGCACCTGCAGCAGGGTTCGCCGAAGCTGGTGGCGCAGTCCGTGATCGAGGGCCAGGCCGACATCGGCATCGCCACCGAGGCGCTGGCGGACTACCCCGAACTCGTGGCCCTGCCTTGCTACCGCTGGACGCACCTGGTGGTGGTGCCGCGCGGGCACGCGCTGGCGCAGGAAGCCGCGCGCGGCGAGCCGCTGACACTGCAGCGCCTGGCGCAGTTCCCGCTCATCACCTACGAGCCCGGCTACACCGGCCGGCGCCACATCGACGAGGCCTTCCGCCGCGCCGAACTCGAGGTGGAGGTCGGCCTGTCGGCAATGGACGCCGACGTGATCAAGACCTATGTCGACCTGGGCCTGGGCGTGGGCGTGATCGCATCGGTGGCCTTCGACGAAACGCGCGACGCGAATCTCGTGGCGCTCGACGCACGCCACCTGTTCGCGACCAACACAACGCGCGTCGCCGTCAAGCGCGGCGCCTACCTGCGCGCCTACGTCTATGACTTCATCACGACGATCGCCGCGCCGCTGACGCGCGAGGTGGTGGACCGCGCGCTGGCGAGCGAGGCCGGCCAGCCCGTCGAGATCTGACCGGCGCCCTGTCGCATTGCGTCACCAGAGGCCGAGCGCGCCGCGCTATGCTCGATCGCATCGTCCTGCCCGGAGCCACCTGATGAAGCCGATTTCCCTGGCCACCTTGGCACTCGCGTTGCTGACCGCCGCGGGCGCGAGCCTCGCCGACAGTGTCGCCGGCCCGGCATCGAGCGCCGGCTCGTCGGCGTCGAGCGCCGGCTCGGCCTCGCTCGGCAGCATCTCGGACTCGTTTCGCGGCTCGAGCGAAAGCTCGACCGGCCAGGGCAAGGTCGCCGACGGCAACTACCGCGTGCTGCAGGTGGCCGAACTGGCCGAGCGCCCCGGGATGTGGCGCCTGACGCTGCGCGCCGCCGACGGCCCTGGGGCCGGCGTCGGCGAATTCACGCTCGACCTGCCTCGCCAGGCCCTCGCCGCCCGCACGCTCGTTGCCGGCGACCGGGTCCATGCGCGCCAGCGCCCGTACGGCATCGCGTTCGCGCACGCCGCCGACGCGACGCGCGCGCGCGAACCCTTCTTCCTCGTGCTGGCCGACGACTGGCTGCGCGAAATCGATCCGCGCGCCGTCAAGCTTTGAGCCGCGGCCGCGCGGCGCTGGCCGCGCTGCTGCTCGCCGCGACGGCCGGCAGCGCGTGGGCCGCGAACTCGCCGCAGCTGTGCGGCCGCACGACGGCGCTGACCGCCGCACAGCAGGACCGGTTGCTGCGCGTCGCGGACGTCGTGAAGCGCGAACTCGAAGCCTCCGGCGCGCGCGTCGCGCTGATCTCGCGCTCGGGCCTCGACCTGGGGCGCTTCGGCATCCGCTACTCGCACGCCGGCATCAGCCTGAAGGGCAGCGCGAACGCACCGTGGTCGGTGCGCCAGCTCTACTTCGCCTGCGACGAAGGGCGGCCACGCCTGTTCGACCAGGGCCTGGCCGGATTCCTGTTCGGCACTGACAACCCGTCGCTGGGCTACCTGTCGATCGTGCTGCTGCCGCCGGACGCGGCCGACGCGCTCGAGCGCACCGCGCTCAATGACTCCCGCGCGCTGCGGCTGCTCGCCGGCAGCTACAGCGCCAATGCCTACCCGTTCGCGCTGCGCTACCAGAACTGCAACCAGTGGGTGGCCGAACTGATCGCGAGCGCCTGGGGCACGCCCGAGGGTGACGCCGACGCGCGGCGAGCGGCCCAGCAATGGCTCGCGGCCCAAGGTTATCGGCCGGAGCCGGTCGACGTGGGGTCGCACCTGTTGATGTTCGCGGCGAACTTCATTCCCTGGCTGCACAGCGACGATCACCCGCTGGAGGACCTGCACGCGCGCCGCTTCCAGGTCAGCCTGCCGTCGTCGATCGAAGCCTTCGTGCGCGGACGACTGCCCGCCGCGACGCGCCTCGAGGTCTGTCACGACGATCGGCGCGCGGTCGTGCGCCGCGGCGGGGCGCCGATGGCCGACGGCTGCCGGCCCGAGCCCGGCGACCAGGTGCTGGCGCTGGACTAGCGGCGCAGACGCAGGGTCACACCGTGGCCGCAGCGTCGAATCGCGTCACCCGGCGCGGCCGCAGGAAGACCCGGCTGCCGCGCTCGAGCTGCAGGCGCTGGCGCAGCGCGTGGTACTCGCTGCGCGGCAGTTCGACGTCGAGATAGCCTTCGTCGCCGTCGCGCCTGAACTCGATGCGCGTGTGCGCACCGACGGTCAGCGTCTGCGACAGGGTCGCCGGCCAGGCGCCGTCGGTCGCGCTGCCGAGGATCTCCAGTTCGTGCGGCCGCACGTACACCACCTCGTCACCCGCCGTTGCGCCGCCCGGCGCATGCCCAGTGCGGCCGTGAAACAGGTTCACGTCGCCGAGGAACTGCAGCACGAAGGGACTGGCCGGTTGGTCGTACACCTCGTCGGGCGTGCCCACCTGCTCGATGCGTCCTTCGTTCATCACGACGATGCGGTCGGCCACCTCCATCGCCTCTTCCTGGTCGTGGGTGACGAAGACGCTGGTCAGGTGCACCTCGTCGTGCAGGCGGCGCAGCCAGCGGCGCAATTCCTTCCGCACCTTGGCGTCGAGCGCGCCGAAGGGCTCGTCGAGCAACAGCACCTTGGGCTCGACCGCGAGGGCACGCGCGAGCGCGATGCGCTGGCGTTGCCCGCCGGAGAGCTGGTGCGGGAAGCGCTCGGCCACCCAGTCCAGCTGCACCAGCTTGAGCAGTTCCATCACCTTGCGCCGGATCTCGGCCTCGGGCGGGCGCTCGGCGCGCGGCTTGACGCGCAGGCCAAAGGCCACGTTCTCGAACACGCTCATG
>DATLIE010000069.1:0-6073 GCA_035539635.1 Burkholderiaceae bacterium | reverse complement strand
GTTGCAGCGTGGCGCGCGCGCCGGCATCGGGCCGCAGCTCGAGCGTGATGCTGGCGTCGTTGCCGTAGCGCGAGGCCAGGCGCTCGCGCAGGTTGGCCAACGCCACGCCGTTGCCCTGGGTGCCGGCGCGGCGCGCGGCTGCGGCGGTGGCCCCGAGGCCGTCGTCGGCCACTTCGATCACGATGCGCTGGCCGTCGCGCCGCACGTTCACGCGCACGTGCCCGCCCTCGATCTTGGGTTCCAGGCCATGGTGGACGGCGTTCTCCACCAGCGGTTGCAGCAGCAGCGGCGGCAGCGCGGCGCGGCGCAGGGTCTCGTCCTCGAGGGTGATGTCGAAGGCCAGGCGTTCGCCCATGCGGTGCTGCATCAGGCTCAGATACGCCTCGGTCAGCGCGAGTTCGTCGCCCAGCGTGCTGTCGCCGCTGCGCAGCTTGCCGAGCGACGCGCGCAGGTAGTCGATGAAGGCTTCGAGCATCTGGCGCGCGCGCGGCGTGTCGCCGGCGTCCATCAGGCCGAGCACGGTGGCCAGGGTGTTGAACACGAAGTGCGGCTCCATCTGGCCCTGCAGCAGGCGCAGCTGGGCTTCGGCGGCGCGTTTCTCGGCCTCGATCTGGCGCGCCTTGGCGTCGAAGTGGAAGTAGAAGATGAAGCACAGCAGCAGCGCGATCAGGAACGAGGCCGCCACGGTGCCCGGCCGATCGAGCGGGAACCAGCTGCGCGTGCCGACGAGCCAGGCGCCCAGCGGCCAGCCGACCATCGTGCCCACCAGCGGCACGCCGCCGAAGAACAGGCCGCGCATCGGGTTGCTGAAGGCACGGATGCGGTCGGCGCCGAGTACCTGCTGCATGACCCAGAACATCGCGTGGATCGTGAAGCCGATGGTCAGCGCGATGCCCATGTTGGCCATGAACCAGCGCGACAGGCCGGCGGCGCTGGGCCAACGGCCGTTGCCCATCAGCGAGAACCCCAGGCCGAGCATGAAGAACCCGACGCCGATGACGCTGCTGAAGATCGCGGTCCACAGCCACTGCAGCCAGCCGGGGCCGACGGCCCGCAGATCGTTGGCGTACCAGGAGCGCCAGGAGGCCCGGAGCAGCGCGCGGTCGAGTGCCATGGGGCGGCAGTGTAGGCAGCCCGCGACAGTGCACGCCGTGACGACAGACGGATCGACAGCCGGGCCGACGGATGGCCGGTGGCATGGAACTCGCTGCCTACAATGGCCGCGAGACTTCAGCAGCAGGACGGACACGCATGCAAGCCGACGCCACCATCTTCAAGGCCTACGACATCCGCGGCGTCGTCGGCAAGACGATCGACGAGGCGTTCGCGGAGCACCTGGGCCGGGCTTTCGGCTCCGAGGCCCGCGCGGCGGGGGAGAAGGCCGTGGCGGTGGGCCGCGACGGGCGCCTGTCAGGCCCCGGGCTGGCCGGCGCGCTGATGCGTGGCCTGGCCTCCACCGGGCTGGACGTGGTTGACCTGGGCGCGGTGACGACGCCGATGCTCTACTACGTGGCCGCCACGCGCGGCCAGCATGGCTGCCGCTCGGGCATTCAGGTCACGGGCAGCCACAACCCGAAGGACTACAACGGCTTCAAGATGGTGATGGCTGGCCGCGCGATCTACGGCGACGAGATCCAGGTGCTGCGCCGTCGCATCGAGAACGAGGAGTACACGAAGGGCAAGGGCCGCATCGGCAGGATGGACGTGACGGCCGAGTACATCGCGCGAATCGCCGGCGACGCCAAGCTGGTGCGCAAGATGAAGATCGTGGTCGATTCGGGCAACGGCATCCCGGGCGCGACGTCGCCCAAGGTGCTGCGTGCGATCGGCTGCACGGTCGACGAGATGTACTCGGAGGTCGACGGCGACTTCCCGAACCACCACCCGGATCCGAGCAAGCCAGAGAACCTGGCCGAGCTGATCGCGCGCGTGAAGTCCACCGATGCCGAACTGGGCATCGCCTTCGACGGCGACGGCGACCGCCTGGGCCTCGTCACCAAGGACGGCCAGATCATCTACCCGGACCGCCAGCTGATGCTGCTTGCGGCCGACGTGCTCAAGCGCGTGCCGGGCGCGACCATCATCTACGACGTCAAGTGCAGCCAGCGCCTGGCGCCGGCGATCCGTGCCGCGGGCGGCAAGCCGATGATCTACAAGACCGGCCACTCGCTGATCAAGGCCAAGATGGCCGAGCTGAAGACCCCGATCGCCGGCGAGATGAGCGGGCACATCTTCTTCGGCGAGCGCTGGTACGGCTTCGACGACGCCACCTACTGCGCCGCGCGCATGCTCGAGATCCTGTCGCGCAGCAGCAACCCGAGCGAGGTGCTCAACGCGCTGCCCACCAGCTTCAACACGCCGGAACTGAACGTGCCGTGCGCCGAGGGCGAGCACCACCGCCTCGTCACCGAGTTGCAGGCGCGCGTCGCCGACGGGCGCCTCGCGTTCGAGGGTGCCGAGGTCAACACGATCGACGGCCTGCGCGTGGACTGGAGCGATGGCTTTGGCCTGATCCGCGGCAGCAACACGACCCCGGTGCTGGTGCTGCGCTTCGAGGGGCACACCGAGGAGGCGCTGCACCGCATCGAGGGCGTGATGATGGCCGCACTGAGGTCGGTGAAGCCCGACGCCAGGATCGCGGCTGCCGCCCACTGAGCCTGAGCAACGGGTCGACGTCCTGGTCCGCTGGCTCTACTCCCAAGCGCTGCGCCTGCTGACGCCGGTGTACCTGGCGCGTCTGTGGTGGCGCGGGCGCAAGGAGCCGGTGTACCGCAAGCGCGTGGCCGAGCGCCTGGGCTACTACGCGTTGCCGCCGCGGCGCGGCCAGGGTGGCGTGGTCTGGGTGCACGCGGTGTCCTACGGCGAGACCAAGGCGGCGGCCCCGCTCGTGGAGGCGTTGCGGCGCGAGATCCCGAACATGCGCCTGCTGCTCACCTGCAGCACCGCCACTGGCGTGCAGGCGGGGCTGGAGCTGCTGCGGCCCGAGGACGACCAGGCCTGGTTCCCTTACGACACGCCGGGCGCGGTGCGGCGGTTCCTGAAGCGCTACCGGCCCGCGGTGGGCGTGGTGATGGAAACCGAGGTCTGGCCCAACCTGATGGCGCGCGCGCAGGCGCTGCAGGTTCCGATGGTGCTGGCCAACGCGCGCCTGTCGGCGAAGAGCCAGCGCAAGGGGCGCCGCTTCGCGCGCCTGCTGGTGCCGGCGCTGATGGGCTTCACGCGCATCCTGGCGCAGACTGCACGCGACGCGCAGCGCCTGCGCGAGATGGGCGCGCGCACGGTCGAGGTGTGCGGCAACACCAAGTTCGACGCCACGCCGCCGGTGAAGCAGCTGGCGCGCGGCCACGAGTGGCGCCAGCAGCTGCCGCGCAGCGTGGTACTGATGGCGTCCAGCCGCGAAGGCGAGGAGGAGCCGCTGCTCGAGGCCTGGCTGGGCCTCGCGGCGCCGCGCCCGTTGCTGATCGTGGTGCCGCGCCACCCGCAGCGCTTCGACGCGGTGGCCGACCTGTTCGAGCGTTCGGGCCTGACCGTGATGCGCCGCAGCGAGTGGGCCGACAAGCCGCCCCCCGAGGCCGCCCGCGCCGACGTGTGGATCGGCGACTCGATGGGCGAGATGCCGCTGTACTACGCCACCAGCGACGTGGCGCTGCTCGGCGGCAGCTTCGAGCCGCTCGGGGGCCAGAACCTGATCGAGGCCGCCGCGTGCGGCTGCCCACTGCTGATGGGCCCGCACACCTTCAACTTCGAGGAAGCGGCGCACCTGGCCATCGAGGCCGGCGCGGCCGCACGGATGAAGGACCTGGGCAGCGCCGTGCGGCGCGCGGCCGCACTGGTGAACGACGCACGGCGCAACGAATGGGTCGAGCAGGCGCTGGCCTTCGCCGCGTCGCACCGCGGCGCCAACGAGCGCATGGCGCAGCGCATTGCGCTGCTGCTGACCGGGCGCGATCTGGGGCCTTGAACAGACCGAAGGCTGCGTCAGGCGCGCAGCACGGCGATCGGCCTGACATCGCCCGAGCCGGGCAGCACCGAGCGCTCGATCGACGCGTGCGCGATCTTCAGGTGGTCGGCCAGCACGCCCTTCATCAGCGCACGCAGGTCGGTCGTGACGCGCAGGTCGCGGCCCTCGAAGCGGTTCGCGCGGGCGAGGCCAGGCCAGTCGGTGATCACGCGGCCGCCCGCCACCGCACCGCCCGCCACGAAGGCCGCGCCGCCGCTGCCATGGTCGGTGCCCATCGTGCCGTTGATGGCCACCTCGCGACCGAACTCGGTGGCCACCAGCACGACGCTGCGGCCCCAGGCCGCGCCGAGCGCGTCGCGCAATGCCGCCAGGCCGGCGTCGAGCGTGCGCAGGTTGTTGGCCAGCGCGCCGTTGGGATTGACCTGGTTGGCATGCGTGTCCCAGCCACCGAGCTCGAGCACCGCGATGCGCGGGCCGGGCGAGGCGGCGAGCATCTCGCCGGCCTTGCGCGCCAGCGCCAGCACCGCCTGCCGGCCTTGCACGTTGCCCGCGGCGGCCGCCATGCCGGGCTGCTCGCGCAGGCCCTTGGCACGCGCCAATGCTTCGCGCAGCCCGGCGTCGCCGACGTAGAGCAGCTCCAGCCGCGCCACCAGGTCAGGTGAGGGCTCGGGCAGTGCCGACGGCGCCCAGGTGTCGACACGCTCGCTGCCGCGCAGCACCAGCGGCACCGCGGTGGTCAGCGCCAGGCCGCTGAAGCGCGGGGCGATGCCCTGAGCGGCGAGGGCGCGGCCGAGCCAGCCGGTCGAGAGCTCGTAGGGTCGGGTGCCGCCGGACTCGAGCACCTGCTGCGCGTCGAAGTGAGAGCGCTCGCGGTAGGCCAGTCCGGTGGCGTGCACCACCGCCAGCTCGCCTTGCTGGTACATCGCGTGCAGCGACGCGAGGTTCGGGTGCAGCGCGAACGGCGTGCCCGGCAGCGCAAGCGGTGCGGCGCCGAAGTCGGCCAGCGCGCCGCGCGCGGCCGCGAACTCGGCGTCACCGACGGCGGGCACCGCGCCGAGCCCGTCCATGCCGCCGCGCAACAGCACGAACACGAAGCGCGGGTCGTCGGGGGCGGAGGCCCGAGAGGCTTGCGCGAAGACGAGCTGTGCCGGCATCGCCGACAGTGCGGCGGCAGAGAGGAAGAGGCGGCGGCTTGTCATGGCGTCTTCTCCTCAACGGCGTTGGAACTCGGGGGCGAGCAGCAGCAGCGCCAGCGCCTGCGGGCCGTCGGCGGCACGTTCGATCTGCTTCGCGGTGTGGGCGCTGAGCAGCGGGCCAAGGCTGGCTTGTGCAAGTGCGCGCGCGTCGACCTGGCCGCCGACGCGCTCGGCCACGCGCGTGGCCCACTCGACGCGCTTCCAAACCGCGTCGGGGCCGAGCCACTCGTCGGCCGCATCGGGCCAGCCGGCGGGCGAGGGCGCAGCTTGCACGCGCTGGCCGAGCAGCGCGGTGCCACCGTCGGGTTGGCGCTCGAAGGCCTTGTGGCCCAGGCGCAGCACGCGCACCGAGGACAACACCATCTCCTCGGGTGACTTCAGCTTGGCAGGTACGGGCTGCCAGGCTTCGAGCGCGTCGATCAGGGTGCGGTAGACGGCGGTGAGGTCGCCGTCATGTCGCAGGTAGGCCTGCGCCAGCCGCTCGACCAGCGCCGGCGGCGGCTCGTCGGCGACGAAATGGCGCGCGAGCTTCGTCGCCAGGAAGGTCGCCGTGGCCGGGTGGCGTGCCAACGCCTGCAGCACGCTCTGAAGGCCCTCGACGCCCTCCGGCACCCGCTGCCCGAGCACGGTCTTCGCGCCGGGCTCGTGCCACGCGACCTCGAAGCGGGTCGGGCTCGCCGCACCGAGCGGTGCCACATCACTGGCGTTAACACGGCGCGGCGGCGCCATGTCGGGCGCATAGGCGTACAGCGGCACGCGCCAGCCGGTCAGCACCGCCGCGAAGGCGGTCACGTCGGCCTGCGTGTAGACGCCGGCGCGCGCCGAGGCGGCGCCGAGCGTGTGCAGCTCCAGCACCTCGCGCGCCAGGTTCTCGTTCAGGCCCGTGACGCGCGGCCCGGCCTGCTCGTCGTTGCGC
>DATLIE010000068.1:0-5098 GCA_035539635.1 Burkholderiaceae bacterium | reverse complement strand
GTGAAGATCGCCGTGGCGCTCACCATGCGAGCCGCCACGCGGATCGCCGGACGGGTCGCCGTGCGGATCGCCGTGCGGGTCGCCGTGTGGGTCACCCTCAGGGACGAAGTTCGGCGCGGTGAGCGGATCGAGCGGGTCCGTCACTGGCGCATGCGCCGCGACGCTCGGCGCTCGGAGCGCGGCAGCACTGGCCGGTTCGCGCACGGCCTTGCCGCGCGGCGCTGCGCGTTCCTCATCCACCGATCGATCCGGCCGTTGCGCGGTCTCGTCGCGGTCGGTGCCGGAGGCGACGGGAGGTGCGCCCTGCGCCGCGACGAACTCCGGTGGCAGATCGGCCGCTTCGCTGAGAGCCACCTGCGGCAGGGTCGCGCCGCATGCCGCGCATTTCAGGTCGAGGACGTCGGCGGCAGCGTGGCAGGCAGGGCAGAACCGCAACTGCAACGGCGCGCCACACTCGTTACAGAAGCGCGAACCGCGGACGTTGCGGTGCGTACAGACCGGACAAACATGCAGGTACATCGTGGAACCCGAGCAGCTAGGAAGAACTGCTTACTTCCGGCGCACGTGTTCCGAGTGATCGCTCGGCAACGCGTGTCACGGGCCTCTGCGTCGATTCTGGTTCTGTCGCCACCAGCATGCAATTGGTCGCGCACGCATTCCGGCGCGAAACGCACAGCGCTACCGTCAAGACGCGAACCGCGAATGCGAACGCCGGGTGGCGCAAGGGTGCGCGGAGACCTCGCGGCGCTTCACAGGCCGCCGGCGGGAGGCGAACTGCTAGCGCTCGTCGTTCGTCGGCGAGCTGTCACGACCGCACGATGACGAGATGACGTCGAGCGATCGCGGACTACTCGATCGTCACCTTCTGTTCCTTGACGACCTTCGCGTATGTCGCGGTGTCGTCGCGGATCTGCTGCGCCATCTGCTCGGTGGTGTTGCCGACCGGCTCGGCGCCGATCTCCTCGAGCCGCTTGCGGAACTCGGGCGTCTTGATGATCTTGACGACCTCCGTGTTGAGCCGCGCGACGATCTCCTTCGGCGTCGCCGCCGGCGCCAGCAGGCCGAACCAGGTGCCCATGTTGAATCCCTTCAGCCCCGACTCGTCGAGCGTCGGGACATTGGGCAAGGTCGAGGAGCGCTTGCTGGTCGTCACCGCCAAGGCCTTGAGCTTGCCGGCCTTGATGTGCGCCAGCACCGGCGTGATGGTGTCGAACGACATCGCCACCTGGCCGCCCAGCAGGTCGTTCACGAGCGGGCCGCTGCCCTTGTACGGCACGTGCAGGATGTCGACGCCCGCCTGGCTGCTGAACTGCGCGCCGATCAGGTGCTGCAGCGTGCCCGAGCCGTTCGACCCGTAGGCGAGCTTGCCCGGATTGGCCTTGGCGTAGGCGATGAGTTCCTGCGCGTTGCTGGCCGGCACGCTCGCGCCGACGACGAGCACGTTGGGGACGAGCGCGACGGTCGTGATCGGCGCGAAGTCCTTGCCGTAGTCGTACGGCAGCTTCTTGTAGACGCTGGTGGCGATGGTGTGGTGAACCGCGCCCATCAGCAGCGTATGGCCATCGGGCTTGGCATTGGCGACCTGGGCTGCACCGACCGTGGCGCCGGCGCCGGGCTTGTTGTCGACGACAACGGGCTGTCCGAGCACCTTCGCGAGTTCCTGGCCGACGGCTCGGGCCAGCACATCGGTCGTTCCACCGGCAGGGAATGGAACAACGATGGTGACCGGTTTGCCGGGCCACGTCTGCGCGCTGTCCGGGCCGGTCATCGCAGCAAGCGCAGCGGCCAGAATCGGCACGAGGCACGTGCGTTTCCAGAGGGTGAACATGTGTGTCTCCTTTGAGCGTGAAGAGCCCCGGCCCGCCCTTCGGGGGGCGGGTGCAGGCGTGGGTTTCGTCCTGCTTAGCGGTCCGACGACACGAGCTCGCAGACGGCGCGCGTCACGTCGGCGGTCATGGCGCTGCCGCCGAGGTCGCCCGTGTGCAGCTTCGTGTCGGCCGTGACCTTCTCGACCGCCTGCATCACGCGCCGCGCGGCGGCGTTCTCGCCCAGGTGCTCGAGCAGCATGGCCACCGACCAGAAGGTGCCGATCGGATTGGCCAGTCCCTTGCCCATGATGTCGAAGGCCGAGCCGTGGATCGGCTCGAACATCGACGGGTAGCGGTGCTCGGGATCGATGTTGCCGGTGGGCGCGATGCCCAGGCTGCCGGCCAGCGCGGCGGCCAGGTCGCTCAGGATGTCGGCGTGCAGGTTGGTGGCGACGATGGTGTCCAGCGTGGCCGGCTTGTTGACCATGCGCGCGGTCATCGCGTCGACCAGCTCCTTGTCCCACTTGACGTCCGGGAACTCCTGCGCCACCTCGTTCGCGATCTGGTCCCACATCACCATCGCGTGGCGCTGCGCGTTGCTCTTGGTGACGACGGTGAGCTGCCGGCGCGGGCGGCTCTGCGCCAGCTTGAAGGCGTAGCGCAGGATGCGCTCGACGCCGACGCGGGTCATGATCGACACGTCGGTGGCGGCCTCGATCGGGTGGCCCTGGTGCACGCGGCCGCCGACGCCCGAGTACTCGCCCTCGGAGTTCTCGCGCACGATGACCCAGTTCAGGTCGTCCGGCTTGCAGCGCTTGAGCGGGCCGTCGATGCCAGGCAGGATGCGCGTCGGCCGCACGTTGGCGTACTGGTCGAAGCCCTGGCAGATCTTCAGGCGCAGGCCCCACAGCGTGACGTGGTCGGGGATGTGCGGGTCGCCGGCCGAGCCGAACAGGATGGCGTCCTTGCCGCGCAGCGCGTCCAGGCCGTCGGCCGGCATCATCACGCCGTGCTGGCGGTAGTAGTCGCCACCCCAGTCGAAGTTCTCGAACGTGAAGCGCAGCGTGCCGTCGGCGGCCAGGGCTTCGAGCACCTGCTGGCCGGCGGGGACGACTTCCTTGCCGATGCCGTCTCCGGGGATCGTGGCGATTGCGTAGGTCTTCATGCGGGTCTCCTGGTGGGGTGGCGTGCCCGCACTGTAGGAACTGGACCCGCGACACGCACGCGGCTAAAGTGAATCCATCGTTAACCTGAATTCAACAATGGCAGCCAACCCCGCCACGCCGGCGATCCAGCCCGCCGACCTGGGTTTCTTCTCGACGCTGGCGTCCTGCGGCAGCCTGAGCGCCGCGGCGCGCGAGCTCGGCGTCACGACGCCGGCGGTCAGCAAGCGGCTGGCGCAGATGGAGGCGCGCGTCGGCATCGCGCTGGTCAACCGCAGCACGCGGCGCATGAGCCTGACGCCCGAGGGCGAGCTCTACCTCGAGCACGCGCGCCGAATCCTCGGCGAGATCGACGGCATGGCCGAGCTGCTGGGCCTGTCGCGCGCGGTGCCGCAGGGGCTGCTGCGCGTCAACGCGACGCTGGGCTTCGGACGCAGCCATGTCGCGCCGCTGATCTCGCGCTTCGCGCGCAAGCACCCGCGCGTCGAGGTGCAGCTGCAGCTCTCGGTCAACCCGCCGCCGCTGACCGACGACGCCTTCGACGTCTGCATCCGCTTCGGCCCGCCGCCCGACGCGCGCGTGATCGCGCGGCGCATCGCGCCGAACCGCCGGCTGCTGTGCGCGGCGCCGGCCTACCTGGCGCGCCATGGCGAACCCAAGGTGCCGCACGACCTGGCGCGCCACGCCTGCATCGGCATCCGCCAGGGCGAGGAGGCCTACGGCACCTGGCGGCTGATCAGCGGGCGCGGCCGCCACGAGCGCGTCGAGGCGGTCAAGACGCGCGGCCCGCTGGCCACCAACGACGGCGAGATCGCCGTGAACTGGGCGCTCGACGGCCACGGCATCGTGATGCGCGCCGAATGGGATATCGAGCGCTACCTGAAGAGCGGCCGGCTGGTGCCGGTGCTGCCGCAGTACCGCACGCCGGACGCCGACATCTACGCGGTCTACCCGCAGCGTCACCAGCTGTCGGCGCGGGTGCGCGCCTTCGTCGACTTCCTGGCGCTGTCCTTCCCGCAGCAGACGGCGCTGGCGCGGCCCTGAGTCAGCCGGCAGGGGCTTCCCGCGCGCGCATCTTGGCGTTGATGTAGGCGCCGTGCGGCAAGTGCAGCAGGTCGGCGAGGCGCCACATCACATGGTTCTCGTGCGCCGTCAACGTGCCGTCGGCGTAGGCGATGCGCCACATGTGCTCGACCATGCGCAGCTTCTGCTCCATCGAGAAGCGCGCGTTGAGGCGTGAGGTGAAGGCGTGGTAGTCGGTCGCCTCGCTGGCGGTGGACACGGCGAGGTCGGCGAGGCGGTCGCACTCGTCGGGCGCGAGCGCGAACTTGTCGCGCAGCGCGCCCAGCACGGCTTGGCGCTCGGCGTCGCTGAACTGCGCGTCGGCGCGCATCACCTCGACGAGCAGCACCGCGGTGGCGAGCTGGAGCTGGTGTTCAGCTTGCTCCGGCGCGGCGTCAGCGAGCGGAGCGGCGAGGGTGTCGAACAGGTCGCGCAGCGTCTTCAGCATGCGCGGAGCATCGCACAGCGGCTCCGCGGCGAGGCTCAGGGCCGCGCGATCTCGGCGCGGAAGGCGCGCAGCTGGGCCTTCAGCGCGCGCGCGTGCTCGGGGCCGACGCGCAGCAGCATCTTCTGGCCGGCCGGGCGCGCCTCCAGCGACGGGTCGGCGAACTCGTGGCGCGTCCACGGCCGCACCGACGGGACCGGCCCCTTCACCTCGGTCAGCACGAGCGGCAGCGGGCCGGGCGGTTCGGGGGTGGCGAGCAGCAGGTCGATCACCTCGACGAGGCGGTCGTTGAAGTGGCGGCCGGGGAAGCCGAGGGCCTCGTAGGCGCTCTGGAACTGCGGGTAGAGACGCTTGTAGAGCGCCGCGGCGCGCTTCGCGTCGATGCCGGCGGCGAAGCGCACGAAGGGATCGTAGCGGCGCGCGTTGTCAGCGGCCAGCCAGAGCGACCCGGCGCGCTCCTCGGTCTGGAAGCGGCCGGGTGTCGGCACCACCGGCCACAGGCGCGGCGCCGCATGCTCGCGACCGAGCGCGTCGACGGTGGCGACCGTTTGCTGCACGAAGTTCTCGGGCAGCACGAAGCGCAGCAGGTTCTCGGGGCCGAGCAAGGCGGCGAGCGCGTC
>DATLIE010000067.1:0-1928 GCA_035539635.1 Burkholderiaceae bacterium | reverse complement strand
GTGGCGAACACCTTGACCATGGAGACCTGGCTGCGCGCCTCGTCGCCACGATCGATGCGCGCGGCTGCTTCGTAGGTCATGAGTCGACAGGCGTGAATGCGCGTGGCCGCGTCGGCAATCCACCATTGCACCGTCTGGCGTTCGGCGAGCGAGGCGCCGAAGGTGCTGCGCTGCGGTGCGTACTCGCACATCATGTCGAGCGCGCGCTGGGCGCGGCCGACGCACCACGCGGCCATCTGCAGGCGCCGGCTCGACAGGCGCGCCTGCATCGGCGCGAACCCCTGGCCTTCCTGGCCGAGCAGGCGTGCATGCGGTACGCGACAGTCTTCGAGCAGCACCTCGTAGGTCGAGACGCCGCCGATCATGGAGATGCGACGCTCGACGCGAAAGCCCGGGGTGTTGCGGTCGACGATGAACGCCGAGATGGCTGGGCGCCCCACCTTGGTCTTGTCCGTGACGGCCATGACGATGGTCCAGTCCGCGCGCGCGGCGCGGCTGATCCAGATCTTTCGGCCGTTGAGGACCCAGTCATCGCCGTCGCGCACGGCACGCGTCGACATGGCCGAAGGGTCGGCGCCTGCGCCGGGCTCCGAAATGGCGATGGCCGAAACCGTCTCTCCGCGTGCGTAAGGGGCCAGGTAGGCGGCGCGCTGCGCGTCGTTGGCGGCGGTCAGCAGCATCCGCAGGTTGGGCGAGTCGGGGGGCAGCTCGTAGGGCGTGATGGTCTTGCCGAATTCTTCGTTCACCCCGACCATCGCCACCACCGGCAGGTCGAGGCCCTCCATTTCGGCGGGCGCATCGAGGCCCCACAGGCCACGGGCCTTCGACACGGTGTCCAGCCGCGCGTGCTCGTCGGCCGACAGCTCCCAAGGTTCACCGGCGGCCTCCCGCTGCAGCAGGGCCGGTTCCAGCGGCAGCAGGTCTTCGCGCACGAAGCTGGCGACAAGCTCCTTGAGCGTCTGGTGTTCGGGGTCGAGTTCGAAATTCATTCAGGTACTCCGTCGTTGTCTGTGCAAAGCTGATCGAGTGGTCGCTCAGCGACCGGTGAAGCGCGGCGTGCGGCGCTCGGCCATGGCCTTGACGCCTTCACGGAAGTCTTCGCTCAGGAATTGCACCTGTTGCTCGGCCAGCTCCCGTTGGTTGATTGCGCGCACGTCCTGCGCGCAGCCGGCGCGCAAGGTGGCGCGCGTGCTCTGTACCGCGAGCGGCGCCGACCCGGCGATCTCCTGGGCGAGCGCCTGCGCGCGGGCCAGCACCTCGTCGGCCGTCACCAGCTCGTCGACCAGGCCGATGGCCAGCGCTTCGGTGCCGTCGATGCGGCGGCCCGTGTAGAACAACATCGAGGCCCGCTGCATGCCGATCAGGCGAGGCAATGTGTGGCTCAGACCGAAGCCGGGGTGAAAGCCCAGCCGGTTGAAGTTGACGCTGAACCGCGCCTGCGCACAGCTCACGCGAAAGTCGGCCACCAGCGCAAGCCCGACGCCCGCGCCCACCGCCGCGCCTTGCACCGCCGCGACCAAGGGCTTTCGGGCGTCGAAGAGCCGCATGGCGTGGGTGTAGAAGTCGGCGGGGTCGACGGCCTGGCCGCCCGAGGGAACGCCCGAGAAGTCGGCGCCGGCACAGAACGACTTGCCTTCGGCCGCGAGCACGATGGCGCGGCAGTCCGCATCGTCGTCGAGCGCGGCCAGGCGATCGGCCAGGTCGCGCATCGTGTCGGCATCGACAAAGTTGTGCGGGCCGCGCCGCAGGGTCAGCGTGACGACATGGGCGTCGCGGCTTTGGGAAATGGAGGGCCTCGACCTCCCGGTGGTGGCGATGGTCGGGGTGAACGAAGAATTCGGAAAGACCAACACGCCCTACGAGCTGCCCCCCGACTCGCCCAATCTGCGGATGCTGCTGACCGCCGCCAACGACGCGCAGCGCGCCGC
>DATLIE010000066.1:0-10093 GCA_035539635.1 Burkholderiaceae bacterium | reverse complement strand
ATCGTGACGCCATGCTTGACCACCGTCTTGCCGGCCTCCGTGAGCGGGCAGTTGCCGCCGGCGGGGGCCGCCATGTCGACGATCACCGAGCCCGGCTTCATCGACTTGACCATCTCCTCGGTGATCAGCACCGGCGCCGCGCGCCCGGGGATCAGCGCGGTGGAGATCACGAGGTCGGCCTGCGCCACGCGCTTGGCCACCTCGACCTTCTGGCGCTCGAGCCAGCTCGGCGGCATCGGCCGCGCGTAGCCGCCCACGCCCTCGGCCGCTTCCTTCTCTTCTGGCGTCTCGTAGGGCACGTCGATGAACTTGGCGCCCAAAGACTCGACCTGTTCCTTCACGGAGGGCCGCACGTCGGACGCTTCGATCACCGCGCCCAGGCGCTTGGCGGTGGCGATGGCCTGCAGGCCGGCGACGCCGACGCCCAGGATCACCACGCGGCCGGCCTTGATGGTGCCGGCGGCGGTCATCAGCATCGGCATCAGGCGCTGGTACCTGTCGGCGCCGATCATCACCGCCTTGTAGCCGGCGATGTTGGCCTGGCTCGACAGCACGTCCATGCTCTGCGCGCGCGTGGTGCGCGGCGCGGCCTCGAGCGCGAAGCTCGTGAGCCCGGCCCCGGCCAGGCGCGTCAGCCCGTCCTTGTCGAAGGGGTTGAGCATGCCCACCAGCACGGCGCTGGTCTTCATCATCGGCAGTTCATCGAGCGAAGGGCTGCGTACCTTGAGCACCAGGTCGGCGCCAAAGGCGCCTGTGCGGTCGGTCAGCTCGGCCCCGGCGGCCACGTAGGCCTCGTCGGTGAAGTGCGCGGCCAAGCCGGCGCCCGACTGCACGCGGATCTGATGGCCCTGGGTTTTGAGTTTTTTCGCCGTCTCGGGGGTGACGGCCACACGGGTCTCGCCCGGCGCCGTCTCGAGCGGTACGCCGATCAGCATGGTGCAGGTCTCCTCGCTAGTCGCTCCAGCCGCAGCGCGGCAGGGCGCGAGCTTATTACAGACCATGTCGATCGATGCCGTTCTTGAGCGCGGTCATGTTGTTGCCGAACCCGCACGGCCCGTGAGGACCGGGAGGGCCCGGGATAATCCGGGCATGGGCCAGCGCGAGCGTGTCGTCGTCGGGCTGAGCGGGGGCGTGGACTCCGCGGTCAGCGCGTGGCTGCTCAAGCAGCAGGGTTTTGACGTCGTCGGCCTGTTCATGAAGAACTGGGAGGATGACGACGACAGCGAGTACTGCTCGAGCAACGTCGACTTCGTCGACGCCGCCGCGGTGGCCGACGTGCTCGGCATCGAGATCGAGCATGTCAACTTCGCCGCCGAGTACAAGGACCGCGTGTTCGCCGAGTTCCTGCGCGAGTACTCGGCCGGCCGCACGCCGAACCCGGACGTGCTGTGCAATGCCGAGATCAAGTTCAAGGCCTTCCTCGACCACGCGATGCGGCTGGGCGCGCAGAAGATCGCCACCGGCCACTACGCCCGCGTGCGTGAACGCGACGGCGCCTTCGAGCTGCTCAAGGGCCTGGACCCGGCCAAGGACCAGAGCTATTTCCTGCACCGCCTGAACCAGGCGCAGCTCGCGCGCACCCTGTTCCCGGTCGGCGAGTTGCGCAAGACCGAAGTGCGCCGCATCGCCGCCGAGATCGGCCTGCCCAACGCGAAGAAGAAGGACTCGACGGGCATCTGCTTCATCGGCGAGCGGCCCTTCCGCGAGTTCCTGAACCGCTACCTGAGCCACGCGCCGGGGCCGATCGAGGACGAGCGCGGGCGCAAGCTCGGCACGCACGTCGGCCTGTCGTTCTACACGCTGGGCCAGCGCCAGGGCCTGGGCATCGGCGGCGTCAAGGGGCGGGACCGGGTGCAGGGCGAGCACGCGCCCTGGTTCGTCGCGCGCAAGGACCTCGCGCGCAATGCGCTGGTCGTCGTGCAGGGCCACGAACACGCGGCGCTGCTGTCCAGTGCGCTGGTGGCCGACGACGTGAGCTGGGTCGCCGGCAGTGCCCCGCCGGCGGGCCGCTACGCGGCCAAGACACGCTATCGCCAGGGCGACGCCGCCTGCGCGCTGCGGCCTGTCGACGGCGGCTTCGCGCTCGACTTCGAGTCGCCGCAGTGGGCGGTCACGCCCGGGCAGAGTGCCGTGCTCTACGACGGCGAGCTGTGCCTGGGGGGTGGCGTGATCGCCTCGGCCACGCCCTCGGTCACCAGCCCCGCGCAGCCAGCCACGCACGCAGTCGCGTAGACACCGCCTCGGGCGTTTCCAGCGTCGGCAGGTGGCCGGCGCCTTCGATCACGTCGAGCTCGGCTTGCGGCAAACCCGCCGCGAGCTCCTGCGCATGTTCCGGTGGGGTCAGGCTGTCGGCCTCGCCGACCAGCACCAGCGCCGGGCAGGCAACCTCGGGCAGGCGCGGCCGCAGGTCCGGCCTGCGCATCACGGCGCGGTTCTGCGCGATCAACGAGGCCACGCCGCCGCGCAGCACCATCGCAAGGTAGCGCTCGATCAGCGCGGCATCGCGGGCGCGGCGCGGGTGGAGCGCCAGCGGCGCGTTGACGCGCAGGAAAGGCTCGACGTCGCCGTGCTCGAAATGGTCGATCGCGTCGGCGCGCAGGCGCTTCACTTCCTCGGTGTCGGCGCGCGCACTGCTGCCCACCAGCACGAGCCCGGCCACGCGCGCGGGGGCTTGCAGCGCGGCGTGCAGCGCCACCATGCCGCCCATCGACGCGCCGGCCAGCAGCAGCGGGCCGGGGTGTTCCTCGAGGACGAGTTGCGCCATGGCCTCCACGCTGTCGGCGCGCCCGTGGGCGTCGCTGACCTCGGCGGACCAGCCGTCTTCGCGCAGGGCGGAAGCCTGCGCGGCCCACAGCGAGGCATCGCAGGCCAGCCCGGGTAGCAGCACGGCGCGAGGCCGGGTGCGGTGCAGCGGGTGGCGGGCGGGCATGGCGCCATCATGCCCGGCCGCCGCGAGCCGGGCCTGCGTGCTCGCCTACAGAGCCGGCAGCAACACCTTGTCGACGACGTGGATCACGCCGTTGCTGGCGCGCACGTCCACCGCCACGATGCCCGCCGGGGTGGCCGTCGTGTCAGTGATGCGGGCGATCTGCGGCGGCGTGCCGGCATTGATCGTGAAGGTCTGGCCCGACAGTGTCGTCACCGGCGCACCGAAGCTGATGTCCGAGGACAGCACCTGCGCGCCCACCACGTGGTAGGTCAGCACGGTCTGCAGTTGCGCATTGCTCAAGCCCGCGACGGTGGAGGCAATGGCGGCGAAGGCGTCGTTGGTCGGCGCGAAGACCGTGAACGGGCCGGCCTGGCTCAGGTCGTCCGCCAGGCCGGCCTGCACGACCGCACCGACCAGGCTGGTGAACGCCGGATTCACCTGGGCCATCTGGACCACGGTCAGCACGCCGGGAGGCACCAGCACCTTGTCGATCACGTGGATCAGGCCGTTGCTCGCTTCGACGTTGGCGCTGGTCACGTTGGCCTGGGTCAATGCGGCGTCGGTCACGCGCACGCCGTTCGTGGTGCTGATGCCCAGCGTCGCGGCGCTGCCGCCGAAGCTGTACGCGGTGGCCTGGGTTGCGCCGCCGGCTGCGAGGTCGGCCGCCGTGCGGGGGGCGGGCAGCAGGTGGTAGCTCAGGATGCTGGCCAGCGCCTGCGGCGGCAGGGCGTTGACCATGGCGGAGGCATCGGCGAAGCCGAGCTGCGTGGCCAGGCTGGCGAAGGCGGCGTTGGTCGGCGCGAACACGGTGGCGTTGGTGGTGGCGGCGGCCAGCTCGTCGTCGAGGCCCGCGCGCTGCGCGGCGGCAATCAGCGCCGTGAAGCCGTTCTCCTGGGCGACTTCGGCCAGCGTGCCGGGATCGTCGTCACTGCCGCCGCACGCGCCGACCAGCGCGGCTGAAAAGGCCAAGGCGGCAACCTTCAGGACAAGACGTCTCATGGCATCGATCTCCAGGTGGGTTGACGGCACCGCGCTCAAACTGCTGAGGGGTGTCCGGGGCGGCAGCAACTGCCAAGTCCACATTTGAACTCATCAGTTCATGTATGGACGTTACAGTTTGCTTAAGCCCGACCTGGAGCTGCGGGTTTTGGGTTGCTGGGGCGCCGTCGGCTCAGCGCCGAGCGGCTGCGCCGAGTTCACGACCGAAGTGGCCGGCCTCGACGTTGGGCAGCGCATGGCAGTGTGGCGACAGGCGCGGTTCGCCGGCGGGGCAAGGGCGGTCGCGGTCGAGCGACCACCAGTGCAGGCCGG
The DNA here is from genome assembly GCA_035539635.1 of Burkholderiaceae bacterium. Lineage (GTDB taxonomy): Bacteria > Pseudomonadota > Gammaproteobacteria > Burkholderiales > Burkholderiaceae_C > CADEEN01. Next base: position 5,853 of record DATLIE010000066.1, on the reverse strand, counting down.
CGAGCCCGAGGCGTCGCGCATGGCGCGCCACCGCGGCGGCGTCGGCCGGACTCAGCACATTCGCCTCGACGTCGTTCTCGCCGAGCATCACGGTGAGCGCCAGCCGGCGGTAGGGCAGGCCGTACTTCAGGTGCACGTTGGCCAGCGCCTGGCGCGCCGAACGCGCCATGTCGCAGCGGCCGCGGTGCGGGACGCATCGGCGCGGATCGGGCTTGCCGTAATTCATCACCATCAGGTTGATCACCGCGTCGTCCAGACGGACGGACCTCAGTGCCGCGAGCACCGCCTCGCCGGTGGCATTCAGACTGGCGCGGCTGCCGTCGGACGCGGCGAGCGTCGCAATCGTGAAGCTCAGGCGCAGTTGCGGCCAGCGCTCACGCACCTGCCGGGCCCGGCGCACCAGCGACTCGATCTGCGCGGGGGTCTGCACGCCCTCGATGTCGAAGTCGATGCCGCGCATGCGCGGCCCGGCGTAGCGCTCGACGAAGCGGGCCATCGCTGCGTCGTCGTCGCAAGCGAACACGCCGATCGCCCCTCCGGTGGAGATGATGTACTCGCGCCCGGCCGCCTCGTGCGCAGCGACGTTGGTGCGCGCGAAGGCCGCAGTGTCGATGCCCGGGCCCCACTGCTCCTGAGCGCAGCTGCCTGTGGCGAAGGCCCACACCAGCACCTGGCCCGGGCGCGGTGGCGCGAGCCAGGGGGCTTCGGCGATGCGCGGCGCGGCGGCGTCGATGCCGAGCGACACGTCTTTGTAGGGGCCGGTCAGAGGGTCGGCGAAGGAGGCGCCCGCCGACAGGGCCAACAGTGCGGAGGCGATTCGAAACACCATGGACAACGAGCGTGGGTGAGGCGTCGAACAAGAGGGGCGGGCCGCTGTGGCCCCGCCCCAACCCTATCGAGGAGATGGGTCCGTCGTCCTTACAGCTTGGCGCGCAGCATCAGGTAGTACTGGCGGCCGTTGGTGTAGATCGAGCGCGGCTGGTCCTCGTTGAGCGCGTAGTACTTCAGCTTCGGGTTGTTCAGGTTGCGTCCGTCCAATGAGATGCTGAAGGTGTCGCTCAGTTTGTAGCCGATCGACGCCGAGACGTTCTCGGTGTCCGCCTGGTAGAAGGCGGTGCTGCGGTCCAGGCCGCTGTAGAAGCTCGAGCGATGGTTGTAGCCCACGCGCACGCTCAACCTGTCGTCTTCGTAGTAGCCGCCGAGGTTGTAGGTGTTGCGCGAGGCGCCCACCAGCGGACCGCCGCCCTTCTCCTGCGCGTCGGTGTAGGTGTAGTTGGCCATGACGCCGAAGCTGCCGAACAGCGGCTGCTCGTAACCGAGCTCGAGGCCCTTGACCTTGCCGCTGGTGTTGACCGGCACGGTCAGCACGTAGTCGGCGAGGTAACCCTGCGGCACGGTGCTGCTGAAAGTCATGAACGACTTGGTGACCTGGCCGAAGCCGATGTAGCTCGACAGGTTCATGAAGAACGCGCTGGCCGACAACAGCGAACGCGGCGCGAAGTACCACTCGATGGTCGCGTCCACATTGGTCGAGCGCACCGGCTTGAGGTCCGGGTTGCCGCCCGAGCCGGAGCCGACGCCGCCCACCGTAGCCGGCGGCGACAGTGAGATCGGCGAGGCCAGCGCCGAGTAGTCGGGCCGCGTCATCGTGCGCGAGACCGCGAAACGCGCCACCGTGTCCTTGTTCAGGTCCACGCGCAGGTTGGCGCTGGGCAGCACGTCGGTGTAGTTGTTCTTCGTGGTCACCGGCAGGAAGGCGCCGAAGGCCGAGCTGGTGACCGCGCCCGGCGTCGCGGCATCGACCGCGACGTTGTTCGTCACGCTCTCGCTGGTGCGCACCAGCCGCACACCGAAGTTGCCCGACCAGCCGGCGCCGTCCAGGTTGGCTTGCAGGTAGGCCGCATCGCTGCGCTCCTTGAGCGCGTAGACCGAGTTCCAGTTCAGGCGCGAGCCGTCGGTGGCGCGGTTGGTGAGGCGGGCGTTGTACTGGGCCAGCTGCGGCGCCGTGTAGAACCAGACGTCGCGCGGGAAACTGCCCCCCAAGCCAGCGCCGAAGTTGCCCGGATAGTTCTGGAAGCCCTGCGGGAAGTTGGCCGGATCGAAGGGCGACTGCGTGCCCACCGGACAAAAGAAGGGTTGACCCCAGTCGAAGGCCACGGTGTTGCCGCTGGTGTCCTTGCAGCCGGGCCCCTGGCCGATCACGTCGGACGAGCTGCGGCGGTGGTCGGCGGCGCGCACGCCGAACTTGAGCTTGGACCAGGCGCCGCGGTCGAGCGCGTACTCGCCGTCGAGCTGGGCCCAGTTCTCCTTGTCCTTCACACGCACGTTCTGGTCGCCGAAGATCCAGCCCAGGCCCACGCCGGCCGGGCTGGCGTTGTTGGCGTTGCCCAGCGACCAGTCGGCGGCGCGGTTGATGCCGTGCAGTCCCCAGGACGCGCCGCTGCCCACGCCGGTGTTCCACTCGGCCACGTCCTGTGTCGGGGTCTTGCCCTCGCCGCGCGTGCTGCCCAGCTTCGCGCGCAGCGACAGGGCGTCGCTGGCGCGCCAGTCGACATCCAGGTTGAGGAACTTCGACGACGAGCCCGCATCGGGTCGCGAAATCTGGTCGTACACACCGTACTGCGTGCCGGGCACGGGGCTGAAGTTGGCCGACACGAGCGTGCCGTTGCGCACCACGTAGCCCGCGTCGGGGGCCTGGCCGGCCCCGCCGGCCAGGACGCGCTCGCCCCACAGCATGTAGTTGCGGTTGTAGTTCGGCGCGTCCATCGTCGAGCTGAACAGGCTCAGGTCCAGCGTCAGGTCCTTGCTGGGCTTGACCTGCACGTCGATCAGGCCGCCGACGCGTTTGCGCTCCTGCTCGAACAGCGCCGAGCCGATCAGCACCGGGTACCAGACATTCGCCAGGTCAGGGTTGGAGGTGGCGATGGCGCTGCCCGGCGCGATGCGCGAGTAGCCCAGCAGCTCCTGGCCGTCGCGGCGCAGGTGGCGCTTCTCGCTGAAGGCCTGGACCATGATGCCCAGGGTGTTCTGCGGGTTCTTCCAGGCCACCAGGGCGTTGAACTGCGGGTCGGTCTTCTGCGGCAGGTCGGCGTACACCGCGCCCGCGCCCACTTCCACCGTCAGCGGCTTGCGAAACTCCAGCGGCTTGCGGGTGACGATGTCCACCGAGCCCACCACGCCGCCCTCGACAAGACTCGCTTCCGAGCTCTTGTGCACCACCACCTTGCTGACCAGTTCCGAAGGCAGCAGCGAGTAGCTGACGCTGCGGCCGACGGAGCCCGTCTGATTGAGCACGAACCAGTCGCCCGAGGAGATGTTGTGCCCGTTGACCAGCGTCTGCGTCAGGCTGGCGTTGGTGCCGCGCATGCTGACGCGGTCGTTTTCGTCGAAGCCGCCCTCGTTGGCGCTGGCCGAGCTGATGGTGACCCCCGGCACGCGTTGCAGCGAGTCGGCGACGTTGCGGTCGGGCATCTTGCCGATGTCCTCGGCGGTGATCACATCGACGCGCGTGTCCGCATTGCGCTTCTGCGTCAGCGACTGTTGCAGCGAGGCGCGGATGCCGGTCACCTCGACGGTCTGCGCGGCAGGCTTGTCCTCGGGTTTGGTCGATGGCCCCTGCTGGGCCTGGGCAGCGAAGGCGCCCCCCATCAAGGCGATCGCGGTCGCGGTGGCTACGGGCGTGAGCTTCAGTCTCATGGCTTCCTCCTGGATCGTGGTGTGGCAATCGACGTGTTGCGGTGCCGCCAAGCTGAACAGGTCAGCACCCGATGCGATCCAGTGTACTACCAGTTTGCATTGGTCTGCTACCAATTTCACAAATCGGACATCGAAGGTCGGCCTGGGAGTTTCCCTATGGAGAAGGCCCAATTCAGGGGCGCCGACGCACAGTTACGAGTTGGCTGGGCGCACAAGTGTGGGTCTTGGTATGAGACTGGTACTATCCGCCCGACCATGCCACTTGCCGACTATCTGAGCAGCCTGGACCCTCAAAGCAGCCAGCCGCTGTACCAGCAGCTGCAGCGCGCATTGCGCGAGGCCATCGAGAAGGGCGAACTCGGCCCGGAGGACGCGCTGCCGTCCGAGCGCCAGCTCGCCACCGACCTGGGCATCTCGCGCATCACGGTGCGCAAGGCGCTCGACGGCTTGGCCGACCTGGGCCTGCTGGTGCGGCGCCACGGCTCGGGCAATTTCGTCGGCAGCCGCATCGAGAAGAACTTCGCCAAGCTGACCTCGTTCTCCGAGGACATGCGTGCACGCGGCCGCGTGCCGTCGAGCCAATGGCTCAAGCGCTCGATCGGGCGCGTGACACCCGAAGAGGCAATGCGCCTGGCGCTGTCGCCCGGCGCCGAGGTCTACCGCTTCCACCGGCTGCGCTTCGCCGACGAGGAGCCCATGGCGCTGGAGTACTGCACCATCGCCGCGGGCGCGCTGCCGAACCCCGACGAGGTCGGCGACTCGCTGTACGACGCGCTCGAATGCGCCGGCAACCGCCCGGTGCGCGCGCTGCAACGGCTGCGTGCGCTGCTGCTCGACGCCGAGCAGGCCCGTCTGCTCGGCGGCCAGCCCGGTGACGCGGGGCTGCTGGTCGAGCGCGTGGGCTACTTGCGCGACGGGCGGGCGATCGAACTGTCGGAGTCGTACTACCGCGGCGATACCTACGACTTCGTCGCCGAACTCAGTGCTGGCTGAGTCCGCTCAGAGCTTCAGGCGCCAACCGCGCGCATCGAGCAGGCGCGCCACGAACCACCACACCGTGGTGAACAGCAGCGCGTAGGCGAACGAGGCCGCCTCGGCGCCGACCAGCGGCGCCAGTGTCTCCAGCAGGTTCCGCGTCGCGGCCTGCGCCGCAGGCCAGGCGCCGAACACGCAGCTCATCAGCCAGGCTCCGGCATAGACCGCGAGCGCGTGCACGCCGAAGCAGCGGCCGAGCGCCGGCGCGCCGCGACGGTCGATCGCTTCGTGGCTGGCCGCGAGCACCAGCATGGCCAGGCCGCCGGTGAACAGGGCGAACGTCGGTGTCCACAGCGCCTTGTTGAGCGGCAGCGCGAGTGAGCCGATCCATCCGAGCGCCGTGCACGCGGCGCCCGCGAGCCACAGCGTGCCGAGCTGGTTGCGTCGCAGCCAGGCGCCCGCGCGCAGGCCGAGCAGCGTGGTCACGAGCGCGCCCAGCGTGCTGAGCACGCCTTCGGGGTCATGGGCACGCCCGCTCGCAGGGTCGAACTGGTAGGCGAAACGACCGAGCAGCAGCGAGTCGACGCGGTCGGCGACGTTGGCATGCTTGTCGACGCCGCCAGCAAACAGCGCCCAACTGCCGAGCAGCAGCGCGATCACCACCGCCCATTGCGTGCGCGGCCGCGCATGCAGTGCGATCAGCCCGACGACGCCGACGCACAGGCCGATGCGCTGCAGCACGCCCATCGGCCGGAACGCGCGCGTGTCGAGCAGCACGTGAGCGATGGCGTGCAGCGCCCGGCCGAGCAGCGCGATGCGCAGCGCGCGGATCCGCAGTGCGCGCCGTAGCGGCGGCAGCGGCACACAGCGCTCGAGCGCCGGTTCGAACCCGAGTGCCAGCGACACGCCGACGATGAACAGGAACAGCGGGAACACGAAGTCGGTCGGCGTGAAGCCATGCCACTGGGCATGCCTCAGCGGCGCCCACACATGCGCCCAGTCGCCCGGGTTGTTGACGAGCAGCATCGCGGCCACCGCCAAGCCGCGCAGCACGTCGACGCTGGCCCAGCGCGTGGGCGCCGCCGCCGCCTCAGAAGTCACAGCGGCTGGCCAGCGGCGTGTTGGCGGCCGGCACCGTGTCGGCGTGCGTCGTGCCGCGCCGGCGCAGCGACCGCACCTCGG
>DATLIE010000065.1:0-7457 GCA_035539635.1 Burkholderiaceae bacterium | reverse complement strand
GTGAAGATCAAGTCGTACGAGCTGTTCATCAACCGCGAGATCTTCAAGAACACCTACGCCTACCTCGAAGGCGGCAGCTGGAAGTCGAGCACGCTCGACACCAAGCTGAGCGGCTACGCGGCCGGCATCATCTTCGTGTTCTAAGCAACACGACGGCTCCGATCGAGAGCCCGCCCGGCAGCCGCCGGGCGGGCTCTTTTCATTGGGCCGCGTCAGCCGCGCGGATGGTGCTGCGCGTGCAGCGCGCGCAGCCGCTCGCGCGCGACATGGGTATAGATCGTCGTGGTCGAGATGTCGGCGTGGCCGAGCAGCATCTGCACCGCGCGCAGGTCGGCGCCGTGGTTCAGCAGGTGCGTCGCGAAGGCATGGCGCAGCGTGTGCGGTGACAGCGGGGCGTCGATCCCGGCCTTGAGCGCATGGGCCTTGATCAGCTTCCAGAACATCTGGCGCGTCATCGCCGCGCCGCGCGCGGTGACGAAGAGCGCCTCGCTCGACTGGCCGGCCAGGATGGCCGCGCGGCCGTCGGCCAGGTAGCGCCCGAGCCAGCGGTGCGCCTCTTCGCCGAAGGGCACGAGGCGCTCCTTGCTGCCCTTGCCCGTGACGCGCAGGCACCCCTCGGCCAGCCCCACCTGCACCGTCTTCAGCGTCACGAGCTCGGACACGCGCAGGCCGCAGGCGTACAGCAGTTCGAGCATCGCGCGGTCGCGCAGGCCGAGCGGCTTGTCGATGTCGGGTGCCGCGAGCAGCGACTCGACCTGGGCCTCGGACAGCGTCTTCGGCACGCGCAGCGGCTGCTTGGCATTGCGCAGCCGCAGCGTCGGGTCGGTGTCGGCGAGGCGCTCGCGCAGCGCCCAGCGGAAGAAGCGCTTGAACACCGTCAGGCGCCGGTTTGCGCTGGTGGCACGCGAGCCGGCGTGGCGCGCCGCGATGTAGGCCAGCAGGTCGCTCTCGCGGCTGGCCTCGATCGCCGCGCCCGCGCGCTCCGCGGCGAGCCAGGCGGCGAACAGGCTCAGGTCGCGCCGGTACGCGGCGAGCGTGTTGGCGGCCAGGCCGTCCTCGATCCACACCGCATCGAGAAAGCGGTCGATGACCGCCGCGCTGCTCAAGCCGCGCTCAGTCCAGGGTGAGCTTCTGCTGCGCCACGACCTTCTTGTAGACCTCGAACTCGGCCTGGATCTGCGCGGCGAACTGTTCGGGCGTGTTCAGCACCATCAGCGAGCCGGTGTCCTCGATGCGCTTCTTCACGTCGGGCAGTTCGGCCGTCTTCTTCATCGCCGCGGCCACCTTGTCGACCACGTCCTTGGGCAGGCCCTTGGGGCCGAGCACGCCGTAGTAGGCCATGCGGTTCACCGGCTCCAGGCCGACTTCCTTGAAGGTCGGCACGTTGGGCAGCACCGCCAGGCGCTGCGGCGCGGCGACGACGATCGGCACCAGGCGCCCGTCCTTGATGAAGGGCAGCGCCGAGGGCATGTTGTCGAAAATGATCGGCACCTGGCCGGCCACCACGTCGTTGAGCGCCGGTCCGGCGCCGCGGTACGGGATGTGCGTGATGAAGGTGCCCGACAGGCTCTTGTACAGCTCCATCTGCAGATGGCCGATGCCGCCGGTGCCCGAGCTGGCGAAGCTGTACTTGCCCGGGTTCTTCTTGATCACCTCGAGGAAGGTCTTGTAGTCCTTCGCCGGGAAGCTCGGGTGCACCGCGATCACATTCGGCGTGGCCGCGATGTTGATGATCGGCGTGAAGTCCTTCGTCGGGTCGTAGCCGATCTTGGTGTTGATCGCCGGGTTGGCCGCCGTGGTGCTGACGGTGGCCATGCCGAGCACGTAGCCGTCCGCCGGGGCGCGAATCACCTCCAGCGCCCCGATCGAGCCGCCGCCGCCGGCCTTGTTCTCGACCACCAGGGTCTGGCCGAGCGCCGCATTGGCCTTCTCGGCCACGACGCGGGCCACGATGTCCGTCGTGCCGCCGGGCGCGAACGGAACCACCAGGCGCACCGGCTTGGCCGGGTAGGACTGCGCCAGGGCGCTGGGCGCGAGGGCCGAGGCGGCCAGGGCAGCGGTCAGGGCGGCGAGGGCTCTACGTTGCATCAAGGATCTCCGGTGGGATGAGGGGTCGGTGGGTAAGGGAGGTGAGTGGATCATCGCAGGCCCGGCAGGTTTCACCCGCCCGGGCCGCACTAGGTGGTGGGCCCGCCCAGCAGGCCCACCTTCATCTCTGCATCGGCCGGCCGCTCGCCGAGGAAGCAACGCAGCAACGCCGCGTAAAGATCGTCGCCGGCAATCGGGTCAAACCGCGCCGCGCCGTTGCGCGACATCTGCAAGCCGCGGCCGGGCAGGAAGTCGAGGTCGACCACGTCGCCCTTGCGCAGCTTGCCCAGGCTGCGCACCTGGGTGTCGAAGCGCACCATGCGCTCGGCCAGGCGCGCCGCGTCGGCCGGCGACGAGTTGCGCGACACCCCCTTGTGGAAGGCCTTGACGAACTCCTCGGCCCCCACGTCGACCAGCATGCGCAACTGCAGGCGCTTCGGCCCGGACTGGGCCAGCACCTGGGCCACGGTCGTCACCTTGCGCGGCAGGTACAGGGCCGCGGCGTAGCCCTTGAGCCAAGCCACCGCGCGCAGGCCCACGCCGTTGAGCTGCAAGGTCGTGTCCGCGATCGTCACGGCGCCGGCGAAGGTGGCACCCTCGACCGTGACAGGCTGTGTCGCCCAGACGGGCAGTGCGCAGGTGCTCAGGGTGGCCAGCATGGTTCGGCGGGAGAGCTTCGGCGGGTTCGGCAACGGCGGGGAACGGTCCATCGTGCGACAACGCGCAGCCTGCCATCGCGGCCGACCGTTGGGCTTGTGGGCATCACTCACCGGGTTCTCCCTGGGCCAGGGCCCAGTCGATGTGCTCGGCCACCAGGGGCTGCGCCTCCGGACGGGCCGCCTCGAGCAGGCGAGCGGTCTCGGGGTCGCCACCGGCCCGCAGCGCATTGCCCAGCGCCACGGCCAGGTTGCGGCGCCAGCGCGTGTAGCCGATGCGGCGGATCGCGCTGCCCTCGGTGCGGCGCTCGAAGGCGTCCCGGGTCCAGGACCAGAGTTCGCGCAGACCCGCCTGGTCGAGCCCGTGGCGCGCCTCGAAGTCGGGCAGCACCGCGCGCTGCGCGTACTTGTTCCAGGGGCAGGCGAGCTGGCAATCGTCACAGCCGTAGACGCGGTTGCCGACCGCGCGGCGCAGCTCGACGGGAATCGGGCCATCGTGCTCGATGGTCAGGTAGGAGATGCAGCGCCGCGCGTCGAGCCGGTAGGGCGCGACGATCGCGCGCGTCGGGCAGGCGTCGATGCAGGCGCTGCAGCTGCCGCAGTGGGCCTCCACTGCGTCGCTCGCGGGCAGCGCGAAGTCGACGAACAGCTCGCCGAGGAAGAAGGTCGACCCGGCTTCGCGCGACAGCGCCAGCGTGTGCTTGCCGCGCCAGCCCAGGCCGCTGCGTGCCGCGAGCTCGACTTCGAGCACCGGAGCCGAATCGGTGAACACGCGGTGGCCGAAGGGGCCGATCTCGCCCGCGATGCGCTCGGCCAGCGCCTGCAGGCGCGCGCGCAGCACCTTGTGGTAGTCGCGGCCGCGTGCATAGAGCGACACGCTGGCGGCCTGCGGGTCTGCGAGGCGCCGCCACTCGACGGCCTGCCAACCGTCGTCGAGCGTGCCCGGCAGGTAATCCATGCGCGCGGTGAGCACGCTCACGGTGCCCGGCACGAGCTCGGCCGGGCGCGCACGTCGGGCCCCGTGGCGCGCCATGTACTGCATCGAGCCGTGGAAGCCCGCCGCCAGCCAGGCCGCCAGCCCGGGCTCCGCATCCGACAAATCCACCCCGGCCACGCCGATCTGGGAAAATCCAAGCTCCTTCGCCCAGGCGCGCACTTGCACAAGCAGTTGCGCACCGTCGATCGAAGCAGCATGTCCCTGGCGCAGCATCCCGCGATTCTAGAAACCCGCTCCCTCTCCTGGCCCGATGAGTCGGCCTGCGCTTCCTTCGCCCGCCGCCTGGCGCTGGCCCCGGCGCTGTGGCCGTCGACCTTCATCGCGCTCGACGGCCCGCTCGGGGCCGGTAAGACGACCCTTGTGCGCCACCTGCTGCGTGCGCTCGGTGTGCAGGGCCGCATCAAGAGCCCGACCTTCGCGGTGATGGAGCCCTACGAGGTGGACGGGCGCGCGATCTCGCACTTCGACTTCTACCGCTTCGAGGACCCGCGCGAGTGGGACGACGCGGGCTTTCGCGACATCTTCGCGGCTCCCGGCCTGAAGCTGGCCGAATGGCCCGACAAGGCCGCGCCGGCGCTGCCCCCACCCGACCTGCGGCTGCGGATCGAACCCGACGCGGCACGCAGCGACGCGCGCCACGTCACGGTGCACGCCATGACGCCGCACGGCGTTGAGCTGCTCAAGTCATGAAATCCCCCACCCGCCGCCAAGCCCTGCGCGCCGGCAGCCTGGTCCTGCTGCTGAAGGCGCCGCAGCTCGCGTTCGGCGCCGAGATCGTCGCGGTCCGCGTCTGGCCCGCCGCCGACTACACGCGCGTCACGCTCGAGTCCGACGCCGCGCTCGCGGTCAAGCACTCGCTGTTCAGCGCGCCCGACCGCCTGGTGATCGACGTCGATGGCCTCGAGCTCAGCCCGCAGCTGCGCGAGCTGGTCGGCAAGGTGCGCGCCGACGATCCCTACATCGCCGGCGTGCGCGTCGGCCAGAACCAGCCACGCGTGGTGCGCCTGGTGATCGACCTGAAGCAGCCGATCGCGCCGCAGGTGTTCACGCTGACGCCCGTCGCCGCCTACCAGCACCGCTTGGTGTTCGACCTGTACCCGTCGCAGGCGCGCGACCCGCTGCTCGAACTGATCCGCGAGAAGGAACGTGCCGAGCAGCAGGCCGCCGGCGCGGTGCGCGACGCGCTCGGCGAATTCATCGGCAAGGTCGAGAATGCCCCGCCCGTGAAGGCACACGTGCCACCGCCCGTGGCCGCGGCTTCCGCGCCGGCGTCGGCGGTGGCGGGGCAGACGGCCGTGCCCAGGCCGCCATCGGCGGAGATCGTCCGCAAGGTCGAGCGCCTGGTCATCGTCGCCCTCGACCCGGGCCACGGCGGCGAAGACCCGGGCGCGGTCGGCCCGAGCGGCCTGCGCGAAAAGGACGTGGTGCTGTCGGTGGCCCTTGCGCTGCGCGACAAGCTCAACGCGCAACCCAACATGCGCGCCTTCCTGACGCGCGAGGACGACCACTTCGTGCCGCTCGGCGAGCGCGTGCGCAAGGCGCGCCGGGTGCAGGCCGACCTGTTCGTGTCGATCCATGCCGATGCGTTCACCAACCGCGCCGCGCGCGGCGCCAGCGTGTTCGCGCTGTCCGACCGCGGCGCCACCAGCGCCGCCGCACGCTGGCTGGCCGACAAGGAGAACGCGGCCGACGCGGTGGGCGGCGTCAACGTCAAGGCCGCGAGCCGCGACGCGCATGTGCTGCGCGCGCTGCTGGACATGAGCACCACCGCGCAGATCAAGGACAGCCTGCGCATCGGCGCCGACGTGCTGGGCCAGCTCGACCGCGTGGGCCGGCTGCACAAGCCGCGCGTCGAGCAGGCCGGCTTCGCGGTGCTCAAGGCACCGGACATCCCGAGCATCCTGGTCGAGACCGCCTTCATCTCGAACCCCGACGAGGAAGCCAAGCTCGCCGACCCGGCCTACCGCGGCAGGCTCGTCGACGCCCTGCTCGCGGGCATCAAGCGCTACTTCGCCAAGAACCCGCCGCTGGCGCGCAACCGCCAACTCTGAGCGCGGCCGCTCAACGAGGCGTGGCCAGCGCCTCGGCCAGGTGACGCAGCAGCGCCGGGCCGTCGCCCGTCCAGACGCTGCCGTGCATGCAGGCCAAGGTTCTCGGCCGAAGTTGCGCAAGGCGCTGCAGCGTGGTCGATCGCGCTCATCGTGTGCGGACTACGCAGGTTCAACCGGGGCGGTCTCGCCGGCCAACGCCGACAGCTCGGTCAGGCCGACAGGCGGAACGGCAAGCCAGGGCACGGTGAAGAGGCGCTTGGCGAGTCCCGCGGCGATGCGGTCGAACTGCCTGCGCTCGCCGGCAAGTCGCGCCGTGAGCAGGGGGTCGCGGGTGCCAGCCGCCAGCACGCTCTTGTTCAGCACCCAAGCATAGGGCTCGATGCGGGCCCGTCGCAGGTCGTCCTGCAGAGCGGCGGCCTGCGACACGGGCGTCACCTCCGGCAACGTCACCAGGATGACCCGCGTGTACGCCGCGTCCTGCAACCGCATCAGCGGGGTAACGACCCGCGCGGCTCCGTGGCTCTCGAACTCGCGCACCATCTGCCGGTGATAGGCACCGGTGGCGTCCATCAGCAGCAGCGAGTGCCCCGTGGGTGCAGTGTCCAGCACCACGAAAGCACTGCGCCCCTCGCTGACGATGCGCGAAAAGGCGTGGAAGACGGCCACCTCCTCGGTGCACGGTGACTGCAGGTCTTCGAGCAGCAGCGCCTGCTCCTGCGCATCCAGGCTCGGTGACTTCGCCGCCATGATCTTGTCGACGTAGCGCTGCGTCTCAACCTTGGGATCAATGCGACTCAGTTGCAGGCCGGGCACCTCGCCACCCAGCGTCTGCACGAGGTGGGCCGCCGGATCGGTGGTGCTGAGATGAACCGTCTTGCCGCGTTGCACCAACCCCAGCGCGAGCGCCGCAGCGACCGTCGTCTTGCCGACCCCGCCCTTGCCCATCACCATGATCAGGCCGTGTCCGGCCTGCGCCAGTTCGTCGGCCAGGGCGTTCAGACCCAGAGGACCCGGATCGGGTTCGGCACTCTGCGCAACAGGCGGCGGGGAATCGACGTCACCCTTGGTCAGCAGTGCCCGCAACGCAGGCAGGCCCACCGTGTCGAACGGGCGCAAGGGCACGCGGTCCTGCGGCAGCCCGCGTAGCGACGCGGGCATCTGCGCCAGTGCAGCCTGGCCCAGGTCCTCGATGGCGCGGGCCACCGCGTCGCCGCGGTCGCTGGCGTGAAAGACGCCGTTGATGGCCAGCCGCTGGTTGTTCAAGCCCAGCGCACGCAACTCCTCCGACGTACGCGCCGCCTCGGCGATCGCCCCTTTGTCGGCCCGCGCCACCAGCACCACGGTGGTCTGCGCGGGATCGCTCAAGGCGTCGAGCGCGGCCTTGAAGCGTTGCTCCTGCATCTTCAGCCCAGAGTGGGGCCCAAGACACGAGGCGCCGCGGTCGTTGCCATTCAAGAAGCCGGTCCAGGCCTTGGGCAAGCTCAGCAGGCGCAGCGTGTGCCCCGTCGGGGCGGTGTCAAAGAGGATGTGGTCGTAGTCCCGGCCGCCGTCGGACAGCAGGGATGAAAACTCGTCGAAGGATGCGATCTCCGTGGTGCACGCGCCAGACAGTTGTTCTCTCACCGTCGACAACTCCTCGTCGCTGGCGCCTTCAACCATCTGCGC
>DATLIE010000064.1:0-5438 GCA_035539635.1 Burkholderiaceae bacterium | reverse complement strand
GTAGCGCGCCAGTTCGTCGGGCGCCAGCCCCGACAGCAGCACCTTGCCGGTCGCGGTGCAGTACGCCGGCTCGCGCTGCGCGGTGCGGATCGAGGCGCTGACCACCTGCTGGCCGTCGGCCTTGCACAGCTGCACGATCTCCCCCTGGCTCAGGATCACCAGATACGCGGTCTCGCCGACCGCATCGCGCAGCGCCTCGAGATGCGGCCGCGCGATCGCCGCCAGGTCGCTGCCCTTCAGGTAGGCGCTGGCCAGCTGGTAGAAGCGCGGCCCCATCACGTAGCCGCGATGGCCGGGGTCCTGCTCGACGTAGCCGCGCTGCACCAGCGTCTGCAGCTGGCGGAAGGCCGTGCTCACGTTGAAGCCCGTCGCCCGCGCAATGTCGGAAGCGCTGACCGGCCCGCGCGCCGAGGCGAGGGTCTCGAGGATGTCGAGCACCTTGGTGACGCTCTTGACGCCATCGGTCTCGGCGCGGGTCTTCGGTCGGCCTCCCGGCATGGAGCGGTCAGTCCATGAACGGCGTCGGATCGACGTACGACGGCGGCGTCATCACGGCGAACGGATAGCGCGGATCCTTGGTCATCTTGCCCCAGAACTGCGCGCGGTTCGCCTGTTGATCCTTGCTGCGGATCGTCTGCTTGCCGATCGGCGTGTCGACCGTGAGGTTGAGCATCGCCTTGGACACCTTCTCGGAATCGGTGCTGCCGGCTTTCTGGATCGCCGCCACCAGGACCTGCATGCCGATGTAGCCGGTGATGGGCCAGGAGGAAGGGTGCTCCTCCTTGAGGTAGACGCGCAGGCGCTGCGTGTAGTCCTTGTGCGCCTGCCCGCCATCCCAGTTGAAGGCGTCGTACGCGTTGGCCGTGATGCCGAGCGGATAGTCGTCGCCCATCGCCTTGGCGGTCTCGATCGCCCCGGCCTCGCCCGCGGCGACGACGTTGGACTTCACCGCCTCGAAGTAGCGCAGCGGCTTGGCCTGTTTCACGAAGGTCACGAAGTGCCCGCCCCACAGGCTGGTGAACACGGCGTCCGCCTTCTTGGCCATCTGCGCATTGATGAATGGCGTGTAGTCGGCCTCGCCGAGCTTCGGCCACTGCTGGTCGACGATCTCGATGTCGGGCCGCAACTTCTTCAGGTGCGCGACGAAGGCGCGCGTCACGTCCTGGCCGAACGCGTAGTCCTGGCTCATGGTCGCGACCTTCTTCACCTGCCACTTGGCCATGATCTCGGCCGCCGAGCGGCCTTCGATGGTGGTGTTGGAGGCGGTGCGGAAGACGTAGGGGTGGAGGTTGGCGGGGGTGACCAGCTGGTCGGTCTTGACCACCGGCACCACGAACACGACCTTGTTCTCCTTGGCCACGGGTGACACGGCCGGCCCCTCGGCCGAGGTCAGCGTGCCGACGAGGAAGTCGACGTTCTCGCGCAGGATCAGGTCGCGCGCCACGCGCACCGCCTCGTCGGCGTTGCCCTTGGTGTCGCGCACCACGAGCTCGACCTTGCGACCGAGCACGCCGCCCTTGGCGTTGATCTCCTCGACGTACATCTGCGCGCCCTTGAGCGAGGGCTCGCCGATCAGCGCGCCCGGGCCTGAGAGGATGACCGGGTAGCCGATGCGGATGGCCTTCTGCGCGAGCGCAGGCCCGGCCATGAGGGTGATGCCGACGACGGCGAGCGACGCGCCGAACTTTCTCCGGTCCATGGTGCCTCCTGGCGGTGGTCGGGCAGCGCAGGATCGCGCCCGGTGTTTTGCGTTGTACGCAAAATCTTGTCGATTTGCGCAAAAAGGCTAGGAGTCGCGCGCGTGCTTGTCAAGCGGCGCCGCTGGACGAGTGCATGCCTGCCGCCCCGGTCGCGGGACGATGATCGCGGGAAGAGACGGTCGCGGGAAGTCGGTCGCGGGAAGATCAGCACTGCGCCGCAGTCGCGGCGCAGGCGCGGCAGGGCGTGGCGCTCGCGCGCGCCACGCCGCCTGGTAGTCATGGAGCGGGCCGATGACCGGCCCGGCGAGGGATTACCTGCCCGACTTGTCGTCGACCACGAAGGTGACCTTGAGGTCGACGCGGTAGCCCGAGATCCGGTTGTCGTTGACGACCACCTGCTGCTCCTTGACCCAGGCCGAACGGACGTTGTGCACGCTCGCCGCTGCCGCGGCGATGCCGCGCTGGATCGCATCCTCGAAGCTGCGCTCCGAGTCCGAGGTGATTTCGATGACCTTGGCGATTGACATGGCTGTCTCCTTTGACTTCACGTGTGAGGCTCCCGCTCGCGATCGACGTCGTGCAAGCGAACCGGAACCCGCCGGCGGCAACCCCCATGCCGCGCGGCGCCGCCGCGCACAGGCCAGTTGCGGTATGGTCGCAGCCCGTTGCGTGGGCGAACTGGCGCCGCGCGGGCCGCAGCACCGCACGCGGGCGCGATGAGGAGATGCGCGTAATGATCGAGGTCACCGAAGTCCTGTCGCCATGGTCGGCGCGACGCCGCGCGCTGCTGGGGGCGACGGCCGCATGGGCCGCGGCGCCGCTGCGCGCCCAGGACGCCTGGCCGGCCAAGCCGGTCAAGGTCGTGATCCCGTTTCCGCCTGGCGGCGGCGGCGACACGCTGGCGCGCCTGGTCATGCCGCGCGTCGGCAAGGAAATCGGCGCGACCTTCGTGATGGAAAACGTTGCGGGCGCCGGCGGCAACATCGGCTCGCGCAACGTCGCGCAGGCGCCGGCCGACGGCTACACGCTGCTGTACGGCACCAATGGCACGCACGGCATCAACCAGACCCTGTACGAGAAGCCGGGCTTCGACGCGCAGAAGGACTTCGCGCCGATCAGCCAGCTCACGCGTATCGCGGCCATGGTGGTGGTACGCCCTGGCCTGGCAGCCAGCTCGATGCCGGAGCTGCTCAAGCTGCTCAAGGCCAACCCGGGCAAGCTGACCTTCGCCTCGGCCGGCAACGGCACGACCTCGCATCTGGCCGGCGAACTGCTCAAGGCGAGCGCCGGCGTGTTCATGGTCCACATCCCGTATCGCGGGGGCGGCCCGGCGATGACCGACGTCATCGGCGGCCAGGTCGACCTGATGATCGACGTGATGCCCAACGCCGCGCCGCACGTGCGCTCGGGCCGCCTGCGCGGCCTCGCGGTCAGCACGGCCAGGCGCGTGCCGACCTTCGCCAATGTGCCGACCATCGCCGAGTCCGGCGTGCCCGGGTTCGACGTCAGCGCCTGGGACGCGATCTTCGCGCCGGCCGGCACGCCGGCGGTGATCGTGCGCCGGCTCAACGAGGCGATCGCCAAGGTGCTCGGTGATGCCGAGCTGCGCGCCAGCCTGCTCGAGCGCGGCGCCGAAGTGACGCCGAGCACGCCCGATGAACTCGGGCGCTTCATCGCCGCCGAGATTCCGCGCTGGGGCGCCGCGGTGAAGCGGTCGAACGCCCGCGTGGAGTAGGACGCCGGGCGCGGCCGAAGAGGAGGATCGCCATGGATCTGCTCGAAGTACTGGGCACGCGGCTGCGCCGGGAGTCGCAGCGCCCCAAGGCGCAGCCGATGTTGATGCGCACGTACCAGTGCCGCTGTGGCCCGCCGATCTTCTTTCCCAACACCCATTGCCTGAGCTGCCAGTCGCCGCTCGGCTTCCTGCCGGACACCCAGTCGCTCGAGGCCGTCGATCCGGACCCCGAGTCGGGCACGCTGCGCGTCGCCGGGCGTGAGACGGCGTACCGCTACTGCGCCAACCGCGACACGCCGGCGCTGTGCAACTGGCTGGTCGAGGCAAGCGATCCCGAACCCTTGTGCGTCGCCTGCCGGCTGAACCGCACGATCCCCAGCCTCGACGACGCCGACAACGCCCGCTACTGGGGCGCGATCGAGGCCGCCAAGCGGCGCCTGATCGCGCAGTTGCTCGCGCTCGGCCTGCCGGTCAAGTCCAAGGTCGAGGAAGACCCCGAGCGCGGCCTGATGTTCGACTTCCTGCGCGCGCCGCCCGAAGGGCCCGCGGTGATGACCGGCCACGCCGATGGCCTGATCACGCTCAACGTCGAGGAAGCCGACGATTCCCTGCGCGAGAAGATCAAGCACCAGCTGCACGAACCCTACCGCACGCTGCTCGGTCACCTCCGCCACGAGGTTGGCCACTACTACTGGGATCGCCTGGTGCGCGACACGCGCTGGCTCGAGCCGTTTCGCGAGCTGTTCGGCGACGAGCGTGACAGCTACGCCGAGGCGCTCGAGCGCAACTACCAGCAGGGACCGCCCGCCGACTGGGCCAACGCCTACATCTCCGGCTACGCGACCATGCATCCGTGGGAGGACTGGGCCGAGACCTGGGCGCACTACCTGCACATCCTCGACAGCCTGAACACGGCGCTGGGCTTCGGCCTCGACGCCGAGGAGCTCGAGACCCGGATCACGCCGTTCACGCCCGAAGACCTGTACGCGCCGGACGAGCCGGGCGCGGCGCACTACCTCGCACTGCTCAACTCCTGGATCGAGCTGATCATGGTGCTCAACGAGCTGGCGCGCAGCCTGGGGCACGCCGACTTCTACCCGTTCGTCATGTCGAAGCCGGTGGTGGCCAAGCTGCACCTCGTGCACATGATCGTCGCCGACGCGCACCGCAGCGGCGTTGCCTGAGGCGCGCGCCGGGCCACGCAGCATGAGCCAATCGCAGAGCCAGGCGGGCCGCGGCGACGATGCCTTCGTCTCGACCGGCACGCTGCCCGCGCCGGACGAGGTCCGCGCGCTGCTCGAGCTGGCACGCCAGCGCTACGGCGACGACACCGAGGGCGCGGTGCCCGACTACATCCCGGCGCTCGCCGAGGTCGATCCGTCGCTGTTCGGCATCTGCCTGGCCAACACCCGCGGCCAGAGTTTCGCGGTCGGCGACGCCGAGCACCCGTTCACCTTGCAGAGCCTGTCCAAGCCTTTCGTCTTCGCGCTCGTCTGCGAGGCCCTTGGCGGACGGCGGGTGGCGGAACTCCTCGGCGTCGACCCCACCGGGCTGCCATTCAACTCGGTGATCGCCGTCGAACTGCATGCCGAACGCACATCCAACCCGATGGTCAACTCCGGCGCGATCGCCACCACCAGCCTGATGCCGGGCGGCGATGCGCGGGAGCGCTGGGCCGCGCTGCGCAACGGACTCGCCCGCTTCGCCGGGCGGCCGCTCGACTTCGACGAGCACGTCTACGCCTCGGAGGCCGCCAACAACCAGCGCAATGCCGGCATCGCCCACCTGCTGCGCGGCTATGGCCGCATGTACTGCAACCCCGACGAGGCCACCGAGGTCTACACGCGCCAGTGCGCGCTGCTGGCGACGGCGCGCGACCTCGCGACGATGGGCGCCACGCTCGCCGGCGGCGGCGTCAACCCGGTCACTGGCGAGCGCGTCGTGTCGCCCGGCACCTGCCGGCGCGTGCTGGCCGTCATGGCGACCTCGGGGCTGTACGAGCG
>DATLIE010000063.1:0-4402 GCA_035539635.1 Burkholderiaceae bacterium | reverse complement strand
CTTCGACGGCGAGAACGCGCAGCCCACCGTGCTGCTGTCGCTGATCGGCCCGGACCGCAGCGGCCGCGAGCTGTCGCTGCTGGCCGACCAGCAGGTGCGCAAGCGGCTCGAGCGCTCGGTCGGCGTGGCGCGCGTCGAGGTGGGCGGCATGACGGTGCGCCAGGTGCGCATCGACCTCGACCCGCAGCGCCTGCGCGCGCACCAGCTCACGCCGGCCGACGTGGCCGCGGCGCTCAAGCGCGCCAACACCGACGTGCCGGTCGGGCTGCTGGAAAACCGCCAGTCGGAGGCCATCGTGCGCGTCGAGGGCAAGCTGCGCGACCCGAAGGGCTTCGCCGATGTCGTGGTCAGCACGCGCGGCGGCACGGTGGTGCGCCTCGCCGACCTCGGCACGCTGTCGGAGCGCGAGCAGGAGCCGACCTCGATCGCGCGCGTCGACGGCGTGCCGTCGGTCAACTTCAAGGTCTTCAAGCAGCAGGACGCCAACATCGTCGAGACGGGGCAGGGTATCAAGGACGCCGCAGACGAGCTGCGCCAGACCCTGCCGCCGGGCGTGGAGCTGCGCCTGGTCTACGCCGACAGCGACTGGGTGCGCGACTCGCTTTCGGGCGTGAAGCGCACGCTGATCGAGGGCGCGCTGCTGACCATCGCCATCGTGTTCCTGTTCCTGCACAGCTGGCGCAGCACGGTGATCACCGGCCTCACGCTGCCGATCGCGGTGATCTCCAGCTTCATTGCCGTCTACGCCTTCGGCTTCACGCTGAACTTCATGACGATGATGGCGCTGAGCCTGTGCATCGGCCTGCTCATCGACGACGCGATCGTCGTGCGCGAGAACATCGTGCGCCACGTGCACCTGGGCGCCGACCACGTGACGGCGGCGCGCCGCGGCACCGAGGAGATCGGCCTGGCCGTGATGGCCACCACCTTCGCGATCTGCGCGGTGTTCGTGCCGGTGGCCTTCATGAAGGGCATCGTCGGCAAGTTCTTCTTTCCCTTCGGCATCACCGTGACCGTGGCGGTGCTGGTGAGCCTGTTCGTGAGCTTCACGCTCGACCCGATGCTGTCGTCGGTGTGGAAGGACCCGCCCGGCACGCGGCTGGCCAGGCTGCCGCTCGTTGTTCCGCTGATGCGCGCCACCGACCGCGGCATGGATGCGCTGCACGGCATCTACGAGGCGCTGATCCGCTGGATCTTCTCGGACCGCCGCTGGCGCCTGCCGCTGCCGGCCATCGGCCTGTGGCGCGCGCTGCGCCATGGCGACCTGCAGGCGCTGCGGCCGCGCCGTGCGACGCTGACGCCGCGCGGCCTCACGCTGCTGATCGGGCTCGGGAGCTTCGTCGCCGCGATCGCGCTGGTGCCGGCGGTCGGCAGCGAGTTCATCCCCGAGACCGACAACGGCTACATCCAGCTCAACGTGCGCATGCCGGTGGGCACCAGCCTGGAGCGCGGCAGCGTGAAGATCGCGCAGGTCGAGGAGGTGGTGCGCGGCATGCCGGAGGTGCGGCTGGTGTCGGCCACGATCGGCGAGTCGCAGCTCGGCGGGCGCAACACCGCCGAGGTGGCGATCCAGCTCAAGCCGCGTCACGAGCGCAGCCGCTCGCAGAAGGATGTTCAGGAGGCGATCCGCAACGGCCTGGCCTCGATCCCCGGCCTGGAGATTTCGCTTGGCGAGCGGCCGATCTACGTGGCGCTGCTCGGCCCCGACCCGGCGGTGCTGGACGCCGAGATCGGCCGCCTGGCCGCGCGCGTCGCCAAGGTGCCGGGCGTGACGGACCTGGAGACCTCGGTCAAGCCCGGCCTGCCGGCCTACGCGGTGCGGCTGCTGCCCGACGCGATGCGCGAGCTCGGCATCACGCCCAGCGACCTGGCGGCCAGCCTGCGCAGCTTCGTCAACGGCGACATCGCGACCTACTGGACCGCGCCCGACGGCGAGCAGGTCGAGGTGGAGCTGCGGCTGGCGCGCGGCGCGCGCGAGAACATCGCCCAGCTCGACCAGCTGCCGGTGGCCTACTCCAAGGAGGGCACGCCGGTGGCGCTGGGCCGCGTCGCGACCGTCGTGCCGATCACCAATCCGGAGGTCATCAAGCGCCAGGACCTGCAGCGCCGCCAGGCCATATACGCGGGTGTGCAGGGCCGGCCGGCCGGCGACGTGGGCGCCGAGGTGCAGAAGATCGTCAAGGAGACGACGCTGCCGCCCGGCTACCGCTTCGACGTCGGCGGCCAGACCAAGGAGCAGGCGGAGGCCTTCGCCGCGGTGCTGGCGGCGCTGGCGCTGTCGGTGATCTTCATCTACATCGTGCTGGCCTCGCAGTTCGGCAGCTTCCTGCAGCCGATCGCCATCATGGCCTCGCTGCCGCTGGCGCTGATCGGCGTGATGCTGGCGCTGCTGGTGAGCGGCTCGACGCTGAACCTGTTCTCGATGATCGGCCTGATCATGCTGATGGGCCTCGTCACCAAGAACGCGATCCTGCTGGTCGACTTCGCCAACCACGCACGCCGGCGCGGCGCGAGCGTGCCGGACGCGCTGCTGGAGGCCGGCCTGGTGCGGATGCGGCCGATCATGATGACCACCGCGGCGATGGTCTTCGGCATGCTGCCTCTTGCGCTGGCGCTCAACGACGGCGGCGAGATCCAGGCGCCGATGGGCCGCGCCATCATCGGCGGCGTGATCACCTCGACGCTGCTGACACTGGTGGTGGTGCCGGTGCTCTACAGCTACCTGGCGCGCGAGCGGCGGGTAGCTGTGACGGAGCCTGGGACGACGGCCGTGTCTGGGTCGGCAGCGCAGCCGGGGACGCCGGCTGTTGCCGAGTGAGGCGGATTGTCGTGGCCCTCGTCACCTCTGACACTCGGCCGTGTAGAACTGCTGGCGTGTGACCGCGCCCATCCGGGAAGGGCTTGACCGACGTAATTTCCGTGGCGTGCGGCCGTGCCTCGGGCGGGCCGCCGTCGTCGCTTCACTGGGACGGTCGGCGCTGTGCGCCGACTGCGCTGCGATGCTCGGAGCGGGGTCGCGCCGCGCAACTCGCTGCGCTCACTGCGTTCGCTGCGCTCGGACAGGCGCGGCGAGTCAGACCACGAGGCGCGCTGCGCGCGCCAACCCCGCTCCTGCGCTTCTCGCCGTCCCAGAGGCGCGCCGCCGGCCGTCCGCCCGCGGCGCGGCAATGCAGTGGCGTGCGCGCGCTGACATGCGTGCCCATGCAAGCGCACCTTGATCGGTGCCTCAGTGGTTCAGTGGCCGAAGGCCAATGGTGCGCCAGCCCGCAGGGCCGACCGCCGCCTTCGCGCCCCGGCCGCTGCCGGCCTGCGCTCTTGCTCCGCTGCCGGTCTGCGGCTCCTGCTCTCCCCAGCCCGTAGGTGCCGCGCCAGAAAGACAAGGAGCGTCCCGCGTCCGCCTCAGAGCGTCAGGCGCCAATCCTCGACGACCGCCGCCGGCGTGGTGATCGAAGACAGCTGGCGCGACTGGTAGGTGCCCGCCTCCGGCAGCGTCTCGGCGCGGTCGGTGAGGCCGACCAGGCCGTCGCCGAACATGCGCAGGAAGCTGTCGTCGAAGCGCATCACGTCGAGCGGAGCCACCAGCTGGCCGGCCTCGACCCAGAAGCAGGCGAAGCGCGTCATGCCCGTCATGCGGCAGGCCTGGCGGTCGCTGTAGTTCAGGTACCAGAGGTTGCTCACGAAGAGGCCGGTGCCGAGCGTCTCGAGCAGCCGATCGTGAGGCAGGGCCCCGGGCGCGAGGCTCAGCGAATCGGGCGTCTCGGCCGGCACGGCCCCGTTGGCCGCGACCCCGTACTCGCGCGCCGAACGCGGCGAGTTCAGCGTGCCGACGGAGCGGCCGTCACGCACCAGCGGCACTTCATTCGGGCGTGCGAAGCCCTCGGCGGTGAAGGCGGGCGCATTGCCGCGCGCCACCGCCTCGGCGATCTGGACCGAGGGGTGCAGCTGCGCGTCGCCGTGCTCCAGCTGCATCAGCGAGGACACGCCGGTGCGGCGGGCCTTCAGGCCGAAGCCGCCCCAGGCCAGCGTGCCGAGCAGCTCGTTCATCGCGTCAGGGCTGAAGGCGGCGCGATAGGCGCCGGGCTTCAGGCGGCGTGCGGGGCGCTGCAGCAGCTGGGCGCGGCGCGCGGCGTCCTCCGCACGGCGCGCGAACTCGGCACCGTCCCAGCGCGTGCCGGCATAGGCCGTCTTCACCGCCTTGTCCGCCGAATGGTAGGTGCACCAGTCGAAGTGGAAGGTCTCGACGCGGTGCCAGTGGCGCGAGCCCAGCGAGTCGGCATAGGCGCGCACGACGGGGCCGCCGGCGTAGAAGCCGACCAGATCCCGACCGGCGGCGTGCTCGCGCACCGCGGCGATGACCGTCTCGGCCTCCGGCAGCGCGCCGTGGTCTTCCCGCAGGCTGGTG
>DATLIE010000062.1:0-6166 GCA_035539635.1 Burkholderiaceae bacterium | reverse complement strand
ACGCCCGGCAAGAGCACCTGCGAGGACGTCGCTGCGCTGCTAGGCATTTCGTTGGAGACGACGGTCAAGTCGCTCGTGCTGGCCACCGACGAGAAGAACGAGGCTGGCGACCTCGTGAAGACCACGGTGTGGCTGTTGCTGGTGCGTGGCGATCATGCGCTCAACGAAGTCAAGGCCGGCAAGCTGCCGGGCCTGAAGGACGGCTTCCGCTTCGCGACCGTCTCCGAGATTGAGGAACACTTCGGCTGCAAGCCCGGCTACCTCGGGCCGATCGGCACGCGCAAGGCCGTCAAGGTGGTCGCGGACCGAACGGTCGCGGCGATGGCCGACTTTGTCTGCGGCGGCAACGAATCTGACTTCCACTTTACGGGTGCCAACTGGGGCCGCGACCTGCCCGAGCCGGACCTCGTGGCCGACATCCGCAACGTCGTCGCCGGTGACCCGTCGCCCGACGGCAAGGGGGTCCTCGCGATCCAACGCGGCATCGAGGTCGGTCACGTCTTCTACCTCGGCACCAAGAAGTACAGCCTGCCGATGGGCGCGACCTATCTTGACGAGAACGGCAAGCCGCAGCCCTTCGAGATGGGCTGCTACGGCATCGGCGTCACGCGCATCCTGGGTGCGGCGATCGAGCAGAACCACGACGAGCGCGGGATCATCTGGCCCGACTCGATCGCGCCGTTCGCGGTGGCCATCTGCCCGATCGGCTTCGATCGCAGTGCCGAGGTGCAGGCCGCCGCGCAGCAATTGCACGACCAGCTGGTGGCGCAGGGCATCGATGTCGTGCTCGACGACCGCGGCGAGCGCCCCGGTGCGATGTTCGCCGACTGGGAGCTGATCGGTGTGCCGCAGCGTGTGGTGGTGTCCGACCGCGGGCTCAAGGCCGGCACGGTCGAAGTGCAGGGGCGGCGCGAGGCAGCGGCCACGGCGGTGCCGCTGGCCGAGGCGGCGACCGTCGTGAAAGGTCGTCTGGCGACGTGATGCGCCGGCGCGCGACGTTCGCGCTGCCGCTTGCCGCGGCGTGGCCCCAGGCCTGGGCGGGAGCCCAGGTCGAGGAGCCGCTCGCCGACTCGGTGCGTTCGGCGCTGTCGGCGGCGATCGCCGCGGCCGCACCGCCGAAGCCACAGTTCGACGCCATCGAGCAGCGCCTGGCCTTTTTGCGCTGGCAGGGCGCGATCAGCGAGCGCTTGAAACGCTACAAGAGCGACGGCCACACGCGCGTGGACTTCCTCAACACCCTCTGGTACGAGAGCAAGCGCGCGGGTCTAGAACCCGAGCTGGTGCTCGGGCTGATCCAGGTGGAGAGTGCCTTTCGCAAGTACGCGATCAGCGTCGTCGGCGCGCGCGGCTACATGCAGATCATGCCGTTCTGGGCGCGCCTGATCGGCGACGGCGACGTGGCGCGCCTGTTCCACATGCAGACCAACCTGCGCTTTGGCTGCGTGATCCTGCGCCACTACCTCGAGCGCGAGCGCGGCGACCTCTTCCTCGCCCTCGGCCGCTACAACGGCAGCCGTGGCCGGCCCGAGTATCCGAACGCCGTCTTCGCGGCGCGCAAGCGCTGGGTCGTGGGCTGAGCGCCGCTACAGCCCGGCCCAGGCGCGGGGCTGCGCGGCATCGACGCCTGCCAGCTTGAGCACCCGTTCGACCGACTCGTTCACCAGCTCGTCGATCGACCCGGGCCGGAGATAGAAGGCCGGCAGCGGCGGGAACACGACGGCGCCCATCTCGGTGACGGCGGTCATGTTGCGCAGGTGGGCCAGGTTGAACGGCGTCTCGCGCACCATCAGCACCAGGCGCCGGCGCTCCTTGAGCGTGACGTCGGCGGCACGCGTCAGCAGGTTGTCGCCGTAGGCGTGGGCGATCGCGGCCAGCGTCTTCATCGAGCAGGGCGCCACCACCATCGCTGCGGTGTCGAAGCTCCCGCTGGCGATGCAGGCGCCGATGTCTGCGGGCGCATGGGCCTGGGTGGCCAGCGCCTCGAGCGTCGCCCGGTCGAGACCCAGTTCGTGGTGCACGTTGAGCACCCCCGCCGGCGTGACGACAAGGTGCGTCTCCAGCCCGAGCGCATGGGCACGTTCGAGCAGGCGCACGCCGTAGACGGCGCCGCTGGCCCCGGTGATGCCGACGACCAGCCGTTGCGTCATGCGCAGGTCAGGCGGCCTTGCCGAGCACCTGCTGCAGCTCGCCGGCCTGGTACATCTCCATCATGATGTCCGAGCCGCCGACGAACTCGCCGTTGACGTAGAGCTGGGGGATCGTCGGCCAGTTGGCGAAGTCCTTGATGCCCTGGCGCACTTCCTCGTCCTCGAGCACGTTGACCGTCTTCAGGTCGTCGACGCCGCAGGCCTTGAGGATCTGCACCGCGCGGCCGGAGAAGCCGCACATCGGGAACTGGGCCGTGCCCTTCATGAACAGCACCACGCGGTTCTGGTGCACGAGATCTGAGATGCGGTTTTGGACGTCGCTCATGGCTGGACCGTGACTTTACGAAAGCCGTGGTTATACGGCTTTTCGGCAAAGCCCCGGCGCGCGCCGGGTGCGCTCAGAAGGCGTAGGAAACGCCGACGTGCAGGACGGGCGTCAGGCGCAGTTCGCGCAGCAGGTCGTCCAGCGCGGTCGCGTTGCCGACCCGCAGCCCGCCGTTCGCTGGCCGCCCCGCGACGCCCAGGTCGGCCGTCAGGCCCCAGCCGCCGCGCGCCGACACCCCGGTCCAGCCCACGCCGAGGTAGGGTACGGTCGACCACGGTTCGGACAGCGACTCGCCCATCGCAGTGGCCCAACGTGACTGCCGAAGCATCGTCAGCGTGAATCCCTGGCCGCCGGCCAGGGCGGGCGTGCCGAGCGCCAGCGAACGCTGACCGAGCAGCAGGCCGCTCGTGGCACGGAAGCCACTGCTCACATCGCCAGATCCGAGGCGGCCGCGGCTGAAGTAGTAGTCGCCGAGCAGCACACCGGCCTGCTGCTGCCAGGCGGGGTTGTTGCTGTCGAAGCTCTGGCCCGCATTGATCCCCACACGCGCCTGCAGGCGCGGCCCGAGCAGGCTGTTGCCGTCGAGCGTCAGTCCGGTGCCTTGCGCGGCGGCGGGCAGGGCAGCCAGCCCCAGCGCGGCGACGCTGCCGCAGGCGACGAAGCGACGAAGGACACCGATGCCTGCACCACTGTTCATGACCTGCTCCCCGGCACGGTGGCTGCGACCCGACTGGCCGTGCCCCGCTGCGTTGAAATCATGCTACGCCGGTCATCGGCGCTTGTGGTGTTCGGCGTGTGCGCAGGATTGCCGCGTTTGTGGGGCGCCGCGGTGACCTGTTGTTAACCGCCATCAGGGCGGTAGGCCGCGCCGCTGGCGCGCGGTTGGCCGCCCAGGTCGGTGCGCATCTGGACGCCGCGGAAGCCCGCGCGCTGCAGGCACTTGCGGGCCGCGTCGGCCTGGTCGAAGCCATGCTCGAGCAGCAGCCACGCGCCCGGATTCAGGTGGGCGCTTGCCGCCGAGACGATGCGCTCGATGTCGGCCAGGCCCGTGCCCGGGTCGCCGGCCGGCACGAGTGCCGTACCGGGTTCGTGCGTCAGCGCCGCGAGGTGAGGGTCGCCGGGCGCCACGTAAGGGGGGTTGGACAGCGCCATATCGAAACGCAGGCCGGTCAAGGCCTGCCACCACGAGCCGTGATGCCAGGCGACGGCGAGGCCCAGACGTTGGCCATTGCGTCGGGCGACCGCCAGCGCGGCGTCGCTCAGGTCGCATGCATGCACCTCGGTCCGCGGGCAGGCCTGCTTGACCGCCAGCGCGATCGCGCCGCTGCCCGTGCCCAGGTCGACCACGTGCGGACGATCCAGCGACGCGAGCTCGCCGTCGAGGAGCTCGATCGCCCAGTCGACCAGGGTCTCGGTGTCCGGGCGCGGCACCAGCACGTCGGGCGTGATCTCGAGCTTCAGGCCGTGGAACTCGCGCTCGCCGACCAGGTAAGCCAGCGGCTCGCCTGCGGCGCGGCGACACAGCAAGTCGACGAGCGCATGGGCGTGCTCGCCACCAAGGCTTGCATCATCGTGCGCCAGCACCCAGGCGCGATCGCGCCGCAGCACGTGGCCCGCGAGGCACTGGGCGTCGAGCCGGTCGACGCCGAGCGAACGCGCCTGCGCGAGCGCCTCGCGCACCGTGCGCGCGGTCATGCGCGCGCGCCTTCGCCGGCCTCCAGCGCCGCCAGTTGCTCGGCCGCGCGCGCGGCCTGAAGCGCCGCGAACACGTCGTCGAGGTCGCCCTCCATCACCATGCCGAGCTTGTAGAGGGTGAGGTTGATGCGGTGATCGGTCAGCCGCCCCTGCGGGAAGTTGTAGGTGCGGATGCGGTCGCTGCGGTCGCCGCTGCCCACGAGGCTCTTGCGCGCGGCGGCTTCCTTGGCCGCGCGTTCGCTGCGGTCCTTGTCGCGCAGCCGTGCCACCAGCACCGCCATGGCCTTGGCCTTGTTGCGGTGCTGCGAGCGGTCGTCCTGGCACTCGGCGACGATGCCGGTGGGCAGGTGCGTGATGCGGATCGCACTGTCGGTCTTGTTGACGTGCTGGCCGCCAGCCCCGCTGGCACGGAAGGTGTCGATGCGCAGGTCGGCCGGGTTGATCTGCACCTCCTCCGCCTCGTCGGGTTCGGGCATCACCGCGACCGTGGCGGCACTGGTGTGGATGCGGCCCTGGCTTTCTGTCGCGGGCACACGCTGGACGCGATGGCCTCCCGACTCGAAGCGCAGGGCGCCGTAGGCCCCCGGGCCTTCGATGCGCAGCACGATCTCCTTGTAGCCGCCGAGCTCGGACGCGCTCTCGCTCAGCACCTCGGTGCGAAAGCCCTTGCGCTCGCACCAGCGCAGGTACATGCGCACCAGATCGCCGGCGAAGAGGGCGGACTCGTCGCCGCCGGTGCCGGCCCGGATCTCGACAAAGGCGTTGCGCTCGTCGTCCGGATCCTTGGGCAGCAGGGCCGTCTGCAAGGTGGCGTGCAGACGTTCGAGTTCGGCTTCGGCCGCGCCGATCTCCTCGCGCGCCATGTCGGCGAACTCCGGCTCCTCCTGCATCTCGCGCGCGGCCGCGAGGTCGCGCTCGCGCTGCTCGTACTGTCGCAACAGCGAGACCAGGGCGGCTGCCTCGGCCTGTTCCTTGGCCAGCGCGCGGTAGCGCTTCATGTCCGCGCTGGTGGCCGGGTCGGCAAGGCTGGCGTCGAGCTCGGCCAGGCGCATTGCCAGGCGCTCGAGTTGTTGACGCAGGGAGTCTTTCATGGGGCGGGGAGGTCGTGCAGGCGCGGACGGCGGGTGCGCGCCCTTGCGAGGCGCGCGGGCGGACGACGTCGCTAGAGCTGGGTGTCGCCGCCGTCCGGCGTGCGCGGGGCGCGGCGCAGGAAGAGGCGGGTGACCGCATCGGCCACCTGCTCGCGCTGCGCCGGATCGGCGGCATTGAGCTCGGCGTAGGCGCCGTGCAGCATCTTCTGCGTCAGGCCGCGCGCCAACGTGTCGAGCACCTGCTGCGCGTCGCCGCCGCGTGCCAGCAGCTTGCGCGCGCGCACCAGCTCGGCTTCGCGCCAGGCGTCGGCCTGGCGGTTCAGCGCCTGGATCAGGGGCACGCTCGCGCGCTGATCGAGCCAGTGCGCGAAGCTCTGCACGCCGGCGTCGATGATCGTCTCGGCCTGCTCGACCGCGGCCTGGCGCTTCTCGCCGGCCGTCTGCACCAGTGCCGACAAGTCGTCGACGGTGTAGAGATACACGTCGGCGAGCTTGCCGACCTCGGGCTCGATGTCGCGCGGCACCGCCAGGTCGACCATGAACATCGGGCGCCGACGCCGCGCCTTCAGCGCGCGCTCGACCGCGCCCAGACCGATGATCGGCAGCGAGCTGGCGGTGCACGACACGACGATGTCGAAGCCGTGCAGGCGCTCGGGCAGTTCGGCCAGGCGCATGGCCTGGCCGCCGAAACGCGCCGCCAGGGTCTCGCCGCGCTCGAGTGTGCGGTTGGCGAGTGCCATGGCCTTGGGCTCGCGCGCGGCGAAGTGCGTGGCCACCAGTTCGATCATCTCGCCGGCGCCGACGAACAGCACGCGCTGCTCGCGCAGGTCCTCGAAGAGCTGCCCCGCCAGCCGCACCGCCGCCGCGGCCATGCTGACCGAGTGCGAGCCGATCTCGGTGCTGGTGCG
>DATLIE010000061.1:0-12197 GCA_035539635.1 Burkholderiaceae bacterium | reverse complement strand
CGCTGCACCTGATCGAGCCGCTGGGCTTCTCGATGGACGACAAGCTGCTGCAGCGCGCCGGTCTCGACTACCACGAGTACGCGGCGGTGCACCGTCATGC
The DNA here is from genome assembly GCA_035539635.1 of Burkholderiaceae bacterium. Classification (GTDB taxonomy): domain Bacteria; phylum Pseudomonadota; class Gammaproteobacteria; order Burkholderiales; family Burkholderiaceae_C; genus CADEEN01. The sequence goes on along the minus strand of DATLIE010000061.1, from coordinate 12,097 downwards.
CTCCTGGGACGCGTTTGTCGCCACGGCGCAGCCCGAGGCCTCGCGCCTGTTCGCCTTCACCACCCGCGCCAGCCGTCCCTTGCACGACGTGGCCTGGCGCGCCGGCGACTGGCTGGTGTTCGGCAGCGAGACGGCAGGGCTGCCGCCCGAGCTGCGCGAAGGTTTCGATCCGGCGCAGCGCGTGCGCCTGCCGATGCGCGCGGGCCAACGCAGCCTGAATCTCAGCAACGCGGTGGCGGTCGCGGTGTTCGAGGCGTGGCGGCAATGCGGCTACGCCGGCGGGGCCTAGGCGCCCCGCGCAAGCTCAGCCCTCGGCGCGCGCGTCGCGGCTCATCAGCCTGCGCGGCGCCTCGTCGGCGCGCAGGCGGCCCTCGAGCACGGCCACCACCGCTTCGGTGATCGGCATCTCGACGCCGAGCGAACGCGCGCGCGCCAGCACCACCGGGGCGCTGTGCACACCCTCGGCCACGTGGCCGAGTTCGGCCAGCACCTGTGCCAGCGGCAGGCCCTGGGCGAGCCGCATGCCGACCTTGCGGTTGCGCGACAGCTCGCCGGTGGCCGTCAGCACCAGGTCGCCCAGCCCCGACAGGCCCATGAAGGTGTCGGCGCGCGCGCCGAGCGCGAGACCCAGGCGCGTCATCTCGGCCAGGCCGCGCGTGATCAGCGCCGCGCGCGCGTTCAGGCCCGGCACGCCGGGGCCGGGCGCCGCCAGCGACGCGAGGCCGTCGCACAGGCCGGTGGCGATCGCCATCACGTTCTTCACGGCGCCGCCCACCTCGACCCCCACCGGGTCGGCGCTGGTGTACACGCGCAGCACCTCGCTGTGGAAGACCTCGGCCGCGAGCTCTCGCAGCGCAGCGTCGCTGCTCGCCGCCACCAGGGCCGTGGGCTGGCCGCGCGCCACCTCCTCGGCAAAGCTCGGACCGGACAGCACGCCGGCCGCGGCCTGCGGCCGCAGTTCGCGTGCGATCTCGTGCCCGAGCAGGCCGCTGCCCGCCTCGAGGCCCTTGCACAGCCAGAGCACGCGCGCGTCGTCGGGCAGCGCGGCCAGCACCCCGCGCAGGCCTGACATCGGCGTGGCCACCACGACCAGGCCCGCGCGTGCGTGGTGCAGCACCACGTCGAGCTCGGCGCTCACCGTGAGCGCCGGCGGCAGCGTCACCCCGGGGAGGTAGCGCGCGTTCTCGCGCACGCTGGCGAGCGTACGCGCATGCGCCGTGTCGCGCGCCCACAGCTGCACCGCGTGGCGCGCCGCGGCCTGCACGGCCAGGGCCGTACCCCAGGCTCCGGCGCCGAGCACGCTGACGTTCATGCGAACGTCCTTCGCAGGTGTCAGTTGACGGTCGGGGCGGTGCCGCCGTTGGCCTGCGCCGCGAGCTGCTCTTGCTGCGCCTCGAACATGGCCTGGAAGTTCACTTCCGACAGCAGCACCGGCGGGAAGCCGGCGCGCGTGCACACGTCCGACACGATCGCGCGCAGATACGGATACACCATGCCCGGGCAGGCGATTCCGAGGATGGCCTGCATCTGCTCGGGCGGCAGGTCGCGGATCTCGAAGATGCCGGCCTGCTTAGCCTCGATCAGGAACAGCGTGCGGTCGCCAACCTTGGTGGTGACCGTGGCGGTGACGCTGACCTCGAAGATGCCCTCGGACACGCCCTCGACGGCGACGGACAGGTTGATGTCCACGGCCGGCTGCTGCTGCTCGAGCAGGATCTGCGGGGCGTTCGGCTGCTCCAGCGACAGGTCCTTGAGGTACATGCGCTGGATGTTGAAGACGGGAGTGGGCGCTTGGGCTTCGGCCATGGTGCGGGTGTCCAATGAAACGAACCCGCTGGGCCAGCGGGTTCCTGAGGGCGGCGATTATCGCCGAGGGGGCTTGCGCTACGCCGGCTGGCCCTGCAGCAGCGGCAGCAGGCCGCCGCGCCGGTCGAGCGCCATCAGGTCGTCGCAACCGCCGACATGCGTCTCGCCGATGAAGATCTGCGGCACCGTGCGGCGACCCGTCAGTTCCATCATGCGCCGGCGTTCGGCCGGGTCCAGGTCGACGCGCACCTCGTCGATCGCCGCCACGCCGCGCTGCTTCAACAGCGCCTTGGCACGCAGGCAGAAAGGGCAGACCTGGGTCGTGTACATGCGCACGCGATTCATGCGCGTAGTGTCACGCAGCCGTCACAGACGCGCTGGGCGGCCGGGCTTCAACCCGCGTCGGGCTGCGGACTTGTGCACGCGCCGCTGCACGCCCGCGCGGCGTTGATCTCGACGCAGCGCCTCAGGCGGCGTTCTTCTCGACCGGCAGGTTGGCGTCGCGCCAGGCGCGCAGGCCGCCGGCCAGCGACAGCACCTTCTCGTGGCCCGCCTTGCGCAGCAGCGACACCGCACGCGACGCGCGCGCGCCGGTCGGGCACACCAGCACCAGCGGCAGCGCCTTGTTGCTCGGCAGGTCCTTCGAGCCCTCGAGCTGGCCCAAGGGCACGTTGCGCGCGCCGCCGGGATGCCCGGCCGCGAATTCGGCCGGCTCGCTGACGTCGATCAGCACCGCCTTCTCGCGGTTGATCAGGCGGATCGCCTCGGCGATGTTGACGGACGACCCGCCGCCACCCCCCCCCTTGAGTTGAGGCCACAGCAGCAGGCCGCCGGACACGGCGGCCGCCAGGACAAGGTACCAGTTCTGGATCAGGAACTCGAGCACGAGACACCCAGGGGCGGGAGCGGAAGAAGGCGAATTCTAGAATGCGCCCTCCTCACGCCCGATCACCATGCACAAGCTCGTCCTGATCCGCCACGGCGAATCGACCTGGAACCTCGAGAACCGCTTCACCGGCTGGACCGACGTCCCGCTCACCGACACCGGCGTCGCGCAGGCGCGCGAGTCGGGCCGGCTGCTGAAGGAAGCGGGCTACGAGTTCGACCTTGCGGTCACCTCGGTGCTCAAGCGCGCGATCTGGACCCTCTGGCACGCGCTCGAGGAGATGGACCGCATCTGGCTGCCCGTGGTCAAGGACTGGCGCCTGAACGAGCGCCACTATGGCGCCCTGCAGGGCCTGAACAAGGCCGACATGGCCAAGCAGTACGGCGACGAGCAAGTGCTCGTCTGGCGCCGCAGCTACGACGTGCCGCCGCCGGCGCTGGACCCGGGCGACCCGCGCAGCGAGCGCGGCGACCGTCGCTACGCGCACCTCACCGCCGAACAGGTGCCGCTGACCGAGTGCCTGAAGGACACGGTGGCGCGCGTGCTGCCCTGCTGGATGGACACGCTGGCGCCGGCGATCCGCTCGGGCCAGCGCGTCGTGATCTCGGCGCACGGCAATTCGATCCGCGCGCTGGTGAAGTACCTCGACGGCATCGGCGACGCCGAGATCGTCGGCCTGAACATCCCCAACGGCATCCCGCTTGTCTACGAGCTCGATGCCGACCTGAAGCCGCTGCGCCACTACTACCTCGGCGACGCCGAGGCCGCCGCCAAGGCAGCCGCTGCGGTGGCGGCGCAAGGCAAGGCTTAGGAGGCTGCGCCTCCCAAGCCTTCGGCCGAATGCACGGCTCCCCCGAGCCCTCTCGTGGTTGAGCGCGCTGGTGGCTTGAGGCTGCGCCTCAGACCACCAGCCCGAACAGCCGTTCGGGCGGCACGCGCAGCGCCAGCGCCTTGTCGGGCGCCGGCCCGGCGATCGCGAACTCGGGCTTGGCGGTGTCTCGCCGCACCGAACTCGTGACCGGCATGCCCTTGCGGTCGGTGATCGCCGCTACCTCGGGGGTGGTCGCCGTCGGGCCGCGCCGCACCACGACGGCCATCTCGCCCGACTTCAGCAGCACGAAGTCGCCCGGCGGGTAGATGCCGAACTCCTTGATCAGCGCGGAGGCGAACGGGTCGCCGCCGCACTCGGCGAACATCTCGCGGTGCGCCTGCTGGATCGGCAGCGGCGCGCGCCCGGCGCGCGGGCTGACCTTGGCCAGCAACACGTCGGCCTGGCGCAGGGCGACGGCCAGCGGCGCCACGTCGCGCGTGGCGGTCGGGTAGCCGCTGCCGTCGCGCCGCTCGTGGTGCTGGCGAACGGCGACGAGCCACTCGGCGTCGGTCACACCCGCGGCGGCCAGCAGATCGGCGGCCTCGCCAGGGTGCGCGCGCAGGCGCTCGAGCTGCGTCTCGGTGGGCTTGTTGCCCTGCGTCGCCAAGCGCCCCTGCAGCTCGATGATCGGCAGGTTCATCGTCAGCGCCTGGTGAGCGCGGCGGCCAGCGCACAGGCCATCGCGCTGTAGAGCGAATGGGTCAGGCCATAGACCGACAGGCGCTTCGGGTCCTGCCGCATTGCGAGGTAGATGCCGATGTCGGGGTCGCGCTGCAGTTGCGCGCGCAGCGCGCCGCTGAGTTCGGCCACGCGCTCGGGCAGGCCCGGCTCCTGCGCGCTCTTGAGCACGCGGTCGAGGCGCCAGATCAACTGCTCCCAATGATCGAACACCGTGAGCTTGCGCGCCGCAGCGTCAGGCTGGGCTGCCTGCAGCACGGCCCGCGCCTCCTCGGCGTCGACATAGACGCCGCGTTCGAACAGGGTCTCGAGCTGGGCGTCGGTATCGACCACCTGGCCCTTGGCCAGCAGCAGCTTGCCGTGCTCGTCGCGCACGCCGAAAGGCAAAGGCTGTCCCACGACGACCTGGCGTTGTACCAACCGCAGCAGCCGAAGCCCCGGGGTGTTCATGGACGCGACTCTATGTCGCGACGCCGTCCTGCGGTGGCAAGGCTTTCCCGATGGTCTCGCGCAGGTGCTCGGCGAGCGCACGACGGTCGGCATGGGCCGTGCCCTCCGCGCTGAGCACGCGCACCTCGACCGCCAAGCCGCGCGCCGCGACGATGCGCCACAGGCTCTGCACCATCGTCGTGTCCCCGAGGAACTCGACCACCGGGCTCACCGCGTGCGTGGCGTCGAAGAAGCGCAGCACCACCGGCTGGACCGGGGTGGCAGTGGCGATCGCGGCCTGTAGCAGGTTGGCGTGAAAGGGCAGCAGCACGCGGCCATCGCCGGTGGTGCCTTCGGGGAACACCGCCACCGTGTCGCCGGCCTTCAGCGCCTCGGCCATCTGGTGCACCACGCGCAGCGCGTCGCGCTTCTTCTCGCGCTCGATGAACAGCGTCCCGGCGCCCGCCACCAGGCGCCCGACCAGCGGCCAGTGCCCGACGTCGCTCTTGGACACGAAGCGCGCCTCGGGAATCACGGCGTGGATGGCCGCGATGTCGAGCCAGGACACGTGGTTGGCCACCAGCAGCTTCGCACCCGGCCGCGGCGTGCCGCGCGTGTGCAGCGCCAGGCCCATCACGCGCAGCAGCTTGGCCGACCACCACTGGATGCGCGCCTGGCGTGCCCTGGCATCGAGCGACGGAAAGCGCGCCAGCACGATGGCCAGCCCATGCAGGCCGTGCACCAACACGCGCGCCAGGCGCCAGGCGGCGCGCAGCGCGGTCATCTTGGCAGGGGCGCCTCGTAGGCGACAGTGCCCGCCACCAAGGTGGCGCGCACGCGGCCAGGCAGCTCGAAGCCGCTGTGCTCGAAGGCGAAGGGCGTGTGCTTGCCCTGGCTGACCAGCGTGGCATCGCCGACCTGCCAACGCGCGGCGGCGTCGAACACGCAGACGTCGGCCACGCCGCCTTCGACCAGGCGGCCGGCGCTGGCGGACAGCGTGCCCACCGCGTTGCCGAGCACGCGCACCGGGTCGCAGGTGACGCGCGCCAGCGTCGTCGCCAGCGGCAGCCGCGCCTGTTCACCCCAGTGCAGCGCCAGGCCAAGCAGCAGCTCGAGGCCGCTCGCGCCCGGCGTGGCCTCGGCGAAGGGCAGCATCTTCTCGTCGGTATCCACCGGCGTGTGGTCGGACACCAGCACGTCGACGGTGCCGTCGGCCAGCGCCGCGCGCAACGCGTCGCGGTCGCGCGGCTGACGCAGCGGCGGCGACAGCCGGTAGGCCGCGTTGAAGTAGCCGATGTCGACGTCGGTCAGGTGCAGCGAGTTGATGCTGACGTCGGCCGTGACCGGCAGGCCCTCGGCCTTGGCGCGGCGCAGCAGCTCGACGCCGGCGGCGCTGGACAGGCGCTCGAGGTGCACGCGCGCCCCGGTGACGCGCATCAGCTCGAAGATCGTGAAGAGCGCGACTGTTTCGGCCGCCGCCGGCACGCCCGACAGGCCCAGGCGCGTGGCCACCGCGCCGCTGGCGGCGACGCCCTTGCCGAGCCAGGGGTCCTGCGGCCGCAACCAGACCGTGTAGCCGAAGGTCGCGGCGTACTGCAGCGCCCGCTGCAGGGTCTGCGTGTTGGTGATCGGCAGGTCGGCCTGCGAGAAGCCGACGCAGCCCGACTCGGTGAGTTCGGCCATCTCGGTCAGTGCCTCGCCGGCCAGGCCGCGTGTCAGCGCGCCGAGTGGAAACACGCGGCAGCGGCTCAGCTTGCGGGCGCGGAACTTGAGCATCTCGACCAGGCCCGGCTCATCCAGCGGCGGGTCGGTGTCGGGTGGGCACACCAGGCTGGTCACGCCACCGGCGGCGGCAGCGGCCAGCTCGCTCTCGAGCATGCCCTCGTGCTCGTGGCCCGGCTCGCGCAAGCGCGCCGCCAGGTCCACCAGGCCGGGCGCGACGACGCAGCCGCTGGCGTCGATCGTGCGCTCGGGCTGGAAGTCGCGCGGCACCTCGCCGAGCGCGACGATGCGGTCGCCGGCGATCGCGAGGTCGCCGCTGCGGTCGAGGCCGCTGGCCGGGTCGATGAGGCGGCCGTTCTTGATCAGGAGCTTCATGCTTCGTTGCCTGCGATCGTGGACATCACCGCCATGCGCACCGCGATGCCGAAGGTCACCTGCGGCAGGATCACGCTGGCACCGCCGTCGGCGACCGACGAATCGATCTCGACGCCGCGGTTGATCGGGCCCGGGTGCATCACGATCGCGTCGGGCTTGGCCAGGGCAAGCTTGCCGGGCGTGAGGCCGAAGCGCTTGAAGTACTCGCCGGCGGACGGCAGCATCGCGCCGCTCATGCGCTCGTTCTGCAGGCGCAGCATGATGATCACGTCGGCGTCGCGGATGCCCTCGGCCATGTCGTGGCACACGCGCACGCCCATGCCAGCCAGGTCGCCGGGCACCAGGGTCTTGGGGCCCACCGCGCGGATGTCGGGCACACCGAGCGTGGTCAGCGCGTGGATGTCCGAGCGCGCGACGCGCGAGTGCACGATGTCGCCAACGATGGCGACGGACAGGTTCGTGAAATCGCCCTTGAAGTGGCGGATCGTGTACATGTCGAGCAGGCCCTGCGTCGGGTGCGCGTGGCGGCCGTCGCCGGCGTTGACCACGTGCACATGAGGCGCGACATGCTGCGCAATCAGGAACGGGGCCCCGCTCTCGGCGTGGCGCACGACGAACATGTCGGCGTGCATCGCCGACAGGTTGGCGATCGTGTCGAGCAGGCTCTCGCCCTTGGCCGTGCTGGACCGGGCGATGTCCAGGTTGATCACGTCGGCCGACAGGCGCTTGGCCGCGATCTCGAAGGTGGTGCGGGTGCGCGTGCTGTTCTCGAAGAACAGGTTGAACACGCTCTTGCCGCGCAGCAGCGGCACCTTCTTGACGTCGCGCTCGTTGACCGAGAGGAAGGTGCCCGCGGTGTCGAGCAGCTGCGTCAGCACCGCGCGCGGCAGGCCCTCGATCGACAGCAGGTGGATCAGCTCGCCATGCTGGTTGAGCTGGGGGTTGCGCTTGGACAGCATCAGGCGGCGCCTCCTTCCAGCGCGAACGAGAAGCGGCCGCTGGGGTCGCGCGCCAGGGACAGGCGCTGGGTCGGCGCGAGGCTGACGCGCGCGGCGGCGAAGGCCGGCTCGATCGGCAGCTCGCGGCCGCCGCGGTCCACCAGCACCGCGAGCGACACGCTGGCGGGCCGTCCGAAGTCGTACAGCTCGTTGACGACCGCGCGGATCGTGCGGCCGGTGTAGAGCACGTCGTCGATCAGCACGATGTGGCGGCCGTCGATCTCGAACGGCAGCTTGGTCGTGCCCGAGTCGGTGGCCAGGCCGCGCTCGCCGAAGTCGTCGCGGTGCAGCGCGCTGGTGATCACGCCGGCCTCCACGGCCAGGCCCAGGTCGGCGTGCAGGCGGGCGGCCAGCCAGGCGCCGCCGGACCAGATGCCCACCAGGGCCGCGTCGGGCCGCTCGGCCAGCAGCCGGCGCACGCCATCGCGCAGCGCGACGTACAGCGCCTCGGCGTCGAGGGTCAGGGATTGGGTCATGGCTCGGAACTCGGTGTGCGCAGGTACTGTTCGAGGATCAGCGCCGCCGCGGCGGCGTCGGCATCGGCAGCGCCCAGGGCATGGGCCTCGGTGGTGGTGTAGCGCTCGTCGACCTCGTGCACCGGCAGGCCGAAGCGACCGGCCAGCTGGCGCGCGAAGCGCTCGGCGCGGCGCGTATTGTCGTGCGGCGCGCCGTCGGGATGGCGCGGCACACCCACCACCAGCGCGTCGGGCTGCCACTCGCGGATCAGGCGCCCGATCGCGTCGAAGCGCGCGTCACCCTCGGCGGCCACGGTCGTCAGCGGCGTGGCGGTGCGCGTCAGGGCGTTGCCCGAGGCGACACCCACACGCCTGGTGCCGAAATCGAAGGAAAGGAAGGACTGGGGCGGGGAGGACAACGAGCGGCTCTGGCCGCTCATGCGCGCCCGCCCGGCCGCCCGAAGGGCGCGCACGCCCCCTCGGGGGGCAGCGAACGCAGTGAGCGTGGGGGCGGCCTACGCATGCCCCGCCTCCTGGCTCAGCATGTGCGGGTCGAAGCCGAGCAGCGACACCGCGCGGTCGTAGCGCTGGTCGATCGGGGTGTCGAAGATGATCTGCGGGTCGGCGTCGACCGTGAGCCAGCCGTTGCGCCCGATCTCCTCTTCCAACTGGCCGGCGCCCCAGCCGCTGTAGCCGAGCGTGACCAGCAGCTTCTTCGGGCCGGCGCCTTCGGCCAGGGCCTCGAGCACGTCCTTGCTGGTGGTCATGTCGAGCGCGCCGCCGGCAATCGACAGCGTGCTGCTGTACGGGCTGGCGTCCTCGGCCAGTCGCTCGTGCAGCACGAAGCCCCGCTCGGTCTGCACCGGCCCGCCGAAGTAGACCGGCGCGTCGGCGATGTCCTCGCGCGTCAGGCTCAGTTCGACCTTCTCGAACAGGTTCTTGAGCTTGATGTCGACCGGCTTGTTGATCACCAGCCCCAGCGCACCCTTCTCGGTGTGCTCGCACAGATAGACCACCGAGCCCGCAAAAGTCGGGTCGCCCATGCCAGGCATGGCGATCAGGAACTGGTTGGTCAGATTGATGCGGCCGGGTTCCGCCATGAGGGTCGATTCTAGTCGGCGACGACTATGCAGACGTGAAGAATTCACGCATGCTGACGCACCGGCGGCGAGCCGGAATGTGGGTCGTGGGAACCCCGTCCAGGGGCACAAGAAGATGAGCTTTGAGCCGCAGCGCCTCAACCTCGGGTTGATCGGCGCGCACAGTGATCGCCTGGTGCTGCGCGCACCGTTGCCGGGGGACGCAGTCGACCTGTTCGACGCGGCGCGGCATCCGGCGTTCAACGAGCACCTGATGTGGTCCGCGCCGGACGACCTGAACGTGGTGGCGCAGCGCCTGCAGCGCGTGATCGACCGCGCGCGGGCCGGCGTGTGTGCCGCGTTCTCGGCCGTCGAACGCGCCAGCGGGCGCTGGGTCGCGCTGTTCCGCTTCGAGCCGCGCGAGCAGGCCACCTGGGCCGAGCTGGGCCTGTGGTCGCATCCGGCGTTCTGGCGCGCCGGCCATGGCGAGGAGCTGACCCGGCTCGCGATCGAGCAAGCCTTCAGCAGAACCTCCCTCGAGGCGGTCGTGGCCTGCGCCAGGCCGCAGCATCAGGTGTCGATCCGCCTGCTCGAACGCTGCGGGCTGGAGCCGATCGGCATCGCGCCGCGCGCGCACGAGGACGGTCATCACGTGCCGCTGATGCAGATGCTGCTGACGCGCACCCGCTGGGCCTGGTTGCGCACCGAGTCGGTCGCGGGCTGGCCGCCCGAACCGGCCGAGGTGGCCATGGCGCCGGCATCCGCGCTCGCGCCGCAGGACCGGACTCACTGACGCGTCGCGGCGCGGGCGATAAGCTCGCCCGATGCCTGCCGCCTCCGGCCCCGCCAAGCCGCTCGACCGCGCCCTCGTCTGGCTGCGGCGCGACCTGCGCACGGACGACCATGCGGCGCTGTACCACGCGCTCGTCGCCGCGCGCCAGGTCTGGTGCGCGTTCGTGTTCGACCGCGCGATCCTCGACGCGCTGCCGCGCACCGACCGGCGCGTCGAGTTCATCCGCGAAAGCCTGGTCGGTGTCGACGCGCACCTGGGTTCGCTGGGCAGGCACCAGGGCGTCGACGGCGTCGGCCTGCTGGTGCGCCACGGCCATGCCACGGCGGCGCTGCCGCGCCTGGCCGCCGAACTGGGCGTGCAGGCCGTCTACTGCAACCACGACGACGAGCCCGATGCGCTGGCGCGCGACGCCACGGTCCGCGGCGCGCTGGCCGACCTGGGCATCGCGCTGCACACCAGCAAGGACCATCTGGTGTTCGAGCGCAGCGAGGTGCTGACGCAAGCCGGCAACCCGTTCTCGGTCTTCACGCCGTACAAGAACGCTTGGCTGCGCAAGCTCGACAGCTTCTATCTGAAGGCCTACCCAGTGGCACGCCACGCCGCCGCGCTGGCCCCGCTCCCGCCGGGCGTGGCCGGCGGCGTGCCGGTGCTGGCCGAGATCGGCTTCGAGCCGACCAACTTCGCGACGCTGAAGCTGCCGCCCGGCCCCGATGGCGCGGCCGAGCTGCTCGACGACTTCCTTTCGCAGCGCATCGACGACTACGCGAAGACGCGCGACTTCCCGGCGGTGAAGGGGCCGAGCTACTTGTCGACGCACCTGCGCTTCGGCACGGTGTCGGTCCGTCGCCTGGCGCGCGAAGCCTGGCAGCGCACGCAAGGCGGCTCCCGGGGCGCCGAGGTCTGGCTGTCGGAACTGGTGTGGCGCGACTTCTACCACCAGGTGCTGCACCACCATCCGCATGTGGTCGGCCACGCCTTCAAACGCGAGTACGACGCGATCCGGTGGGAGCATGGCAAGCACGCCGACGAGTACTTCGCAGCCTGGTGCGAGGGCCGCACCGGCTATCCGCTGGTCGACGCCGCGATGCATCAGATCAACCAGACCGGCTACATGCACAACCGGCTGCGCATGGTGGTGGCGAGCTTCCTCACGAAAGATCTGGGCATCGACTGGCGCCGCGGCGAAGCCTACTTCGCGACGCACCTGAACGACTTCGACCTGGCGGCCAATAACGGCGGCTGGCAATGGGCGGCGTCCACCGGCTGCGACGCGCAGCCGTACTTCCGCATCTTCAATCCGGTGAACCAGAGCGAGAAGTTCGATCCGCAGGGCAAGTTCATCCGGCGCTACCTGCCGCAGCTGGCGAAGTTGCCACACAAGTTGATCCATGCGCCGTGGCTGGCGCGGCCGGTGGACCTGGCCGCAGCAGGCATCGAACTCGGCCGCGACTACCCGCGGCCGGTCGTGGCGCACGACCTGGCGCGCCAGAAGACGCTCGAACGCTACGCCGTGGTGAAGGCGGCCGGCTAGGCGGCCTTGCCGGCCTCGGCCTGCGGCTCGTCTTCCTTCTTCTTGACGAAGACGCGTGCGGCCCAGATGCCCACCTCGTAGAGCAGGCACATCGGGACCGCCAGCGCGAGCTGCGATACCACGTCCGGCGGCGTGATCACCGCCGCGACGATGAAGGCGACGACGATGAAGTAACCGCGGAACTCGGTCAGCTGCTTGACCGTCACCAGGCCCACCTTGACCAGCAGGATCACGACGATCGGCACCTGGAAGGCGGCCGCGAACGCGATGTATAGCCCGAGTACCGCCTCGACGTAGGACGCGACGTCCGGCGTGGCCGCCACCGAGGCCGGCGCGAACTTCTGCAGGAACAGGAACATCTTGTCGAGCACGAAGAGCTGCACGAACGCGATGCCGGCGTAGGCCAGCGCGCTGCCGAAGAAGATCAGCGGCAGTGCGAAGCGCTTCTCGTGCTTGTACAGGCCCGGCGCGACG
>DATLIE010000060.1:0-8749 GCA_035539635.1 Burkholderiaceae bacterium | reverse complement strand
CCGCTAGGGGGCGGCCCGGCGCGGCCCGGCCTCCTGATCACGCAGCAGGTTGGCCAGCTCGACCGCCGACTTGACGTTCATCTTGTCGAACACGCGCGCACGGTGCACCTCGACCGTGCGCACGCTGATGCCCAGTGCGTCGGCCACCAGCTTGTTCGGCTTGCCGTCGATCACCAGCTGCATCACCTCGCGCTCGCGCTCGGTCAGCTCGGCCAGCGACTGCACCACCCTGTTGCGCGCACGCCGTCGCTCGAGGTGCTCGCGGCTGGCGGCCAGCGCCTGTTCGATGCGGTCGACCAGCGCGTTGTCCGAAAACGGCTTCTCGACGAAGTCGAAGGCGCCGCGCTTGACCGCCGCCACCGCGGTGGGCACGTCGCCATGACCGGTCAGGAAGATCACCGGCAGGGCGCCGATCAGACCGCGCTCGACCAGGCGGTCGAACAGGGCCAGGCCGCTCATGCCGGGCATGCGCACGTCCAGCAGCAGGCAGGAGGGCGCGTCCGGCCACGCCTGCGCGGCCTTCGCATCCAGCAGCGCCTCGAAGGCCTCGGCGCTGGCGTAGGCCTCCGACAGCAGGCGGCGCGTGCGCAGCAGCCAGGCCAGCGCGGTGCGCAGCACCTCCTCGTCGTCGACGATGTAGACCACCGGCAGGCCGAGCGGGGCTTGCATGGCGCAAGTATCGCGCGCGGCGTTCAGCCGCTGGCCGCGCGCAGCGTGAAGCGAAAGCGCGTGCCCGCGGCGCTGGTATCGAAATCGAGCGCGCCGCCATGCTGCTCGACCACGGTGCGGCACAGCGACAGGCCCAGGCCCATGCCCTCGCTGCGCGTCGTGAAGAAGGGCGTGAACAGGCGCTGTGCCACCTCGGGCGCGATGCCCGGTCCGGCGTCGGCGACGGCGAACTCGACCCAGTCGGCATTGACCGCGCGCACGCCGATGCGCAGCACGCGCCGCGAGGGGGGCGTCTCGTCGCCCTCCATCGCCTGGATGCCGTTGCGCGTGAGGTTGAGCAGTACCTGCTCGACCATCGTGCGGTCGGCGCGCACGCGCGGCGCGGGGGTCGGCACGTCCACGTCGATGCGCGTGCCGCTCTTGCGTGCCTGCAGGCGCACCAGCGGCAGCACCGCCTCGACCAGCAGCGCCGCCGACACAGCCTCGCGCGCCTGCTCGCGCCGACGCACGAAGTCGTGCACGCTCTTGATCGTGCGCCCGGCGCGGTCGGCCTGCTCGGCAATGCGGCCCATGGCCTGGCGCAGCATCTCGCGGTCGGACGGGTCGGGCGGTGCGCCGGCCTCGAGCAGGTTGAGCGAGCCGCTCGCGTAGCTGGCGATCGCCGCCAGCGGCTGGTTCAGCTCGTGGCTGAGCAGCGAGGCCATCTCGCCCACCGTGGCCAGGCGTGCGGTGGCCTGCAGGCGCTCCTGCTGCTGGCGCGACAGGTCCTCGATGCGGCGCTGCTCGGTCAGGTCGACCGCCGCGCTCATCCAACCGGTCTGGCGGCCGCTGCTGTCGACCAGCGGCGCCTCGTAGATCACCACTGGGAAGCGCTCGCCGCCCTTGCGCATGAACACGGTCTCGTTGCCGATGCGCGTGTCGCCGCCGATGTGGCCGGCGCGCAGGCGCTGGGCCTGGCGCGCGCTGTATTCCTCGATCCGCTCGGGTGGCCAGTAGGGCGGAACCGACGCGTTCTGCAACTCCTCCGCGGAGAAGCCCACCATGCGGCAGAACGACGGGTTGACGTAGCTGATGCGGCCCTCGAGGTCGCGCGCGCGCAAGCCGGTGACCAGCGAGTCCTCCATCGCCTTGCGGAAGGCCAGGGCCTCGGCCAGTCGCTCCTCGGCGTCGGCGCGGCGGCGCACGTCGCGCGCCAGCAGCAGCACCAGCGCCATCAGCGCCATCGACAGGCCGACGACGAGCGCGACGCTGAGGTTGGGAATCAGGTGCGGGCGGCCGTCGCGGCTGTCGGCGCGCACCTGCAGCTTGACGCCGGGCAGATCGACCACGCGCTCGGCGCGGTAGATGCCGGCGCCGCGCACGGTGCCGGCTCGGGCGAGGCGGGCGCCGTCGCCCTCCACGAAGGAGATCTCGTGCTCGCGCGTGGCCGGGTCGGCCGCCAGCGCAGCCTCCAGCAGTGCAGTGAGCGAGAAGCTGGCCACCAGGCTGCCGCCGTCGTCCGGCTCCAGTGGCACGCACAGGTCCATCAGTTCCATGCCGCCGCCGCCCTGCATCGGTGCAAAGTAGCTGCGCGAGAAGGCGGGTGAACCGGCGCGGCGGGCTTCGCTGCACGCCGCCTCGGCTTCCAGGCTCAATGCCGCGCGCGGAATGGCCTGGAACAGCGCGACCAGGTGCGGCGCCTGGACCGCGTCGACCGCGCGAAACGAGGCGTCGCGGCGTTCGATGCGCACCAGCTCCCGCCGGCTGCTCAGCAGCTCGGCCGAGTCGCTGCGCCATTGCGCCGCGCTGCGCTCGCTCCAGACCAGGATCTGCAGGGTCTGCAGGCCGCGCGACAGTTGCTGGCGCAGTTCGGCGGCGGCCGAGGCGGCCACGGCTTCGCTGCGGTCCTGCGCGCGCGCGTCCTCGTACACCAGCACCAGGAAGACCAGCAGGGCCTGCGCCACCGCGAGCAGCGCAATCAGCAGGCCCCACAGCAGCACGCGCCGCCAGCGCCGCCGTTGGGCAGCCGGCGGCGGGGCAGTGGCGGCGGCGTCCATGGTGCGGCCCAGTATTGCGTACGGCAGCGAAAACCCGATACGCGGTTTCTCGCATCAATCGCCCGGCCACGGCGCCCTGTTCGCCCGTACCATGGACTGTCCCGTCAGACCGCCCCGAGAAGACCATGTCCAGCTACGAAGAAAAGCGCGCCGAACTGCGTCGCGATGCGCTCGCGTACCACGAGTTCCCGACGCCGGGCAAGGTGGCCATCGCCGCCACCAAGCCGCTGTCCAACCAGCGCGACCTGGCGCTCGCGTACTCGCCCGGCGTGGCCGCGGCCTGCGAGGAGATCGCGGCCGACCCGAACAACGCGTTTCGCTACACGGCGCGCGGCAACCTGGTGGCCGTCGTGACCAACGGCACCGCGGTGCTCGGCCTGGGCGACATCGGCCCGCTGGCCGCCAAGCCGGTGATGGAAGGCAAGGGCGTTCTCTTCAAGAAGTTCGCTGGCATCGACGTGTTCGACATCGAGCTGGCCGAGAGGAACCTCGACAAGCTGGTCGACTGCATCGCTGCGCTCGAGCCCACCTTTGGAGGCATCAACCTCGAGGACATCAAGGCGCCGGACTGCTTCTACGTCGAGCGCAAGCTGCGCGAGCGCATGAAGATCCCGGTCTTCCACGACGACCAGCACGGCACCGCGATCGTGGTCGGCGCGGCGCTGATCAACGGGCTGGCGGTGGCCGGCAAGGACATCAAGAAGGTCAAGCTCGTGACCTCGGGCGCCGGCGCAGCCGCGCTGGCCTGCCTGGGCCTGCTGATCAAGCTCGGCCTGCCGCGCGAGAACATCTGGGTCACCGACCTGGCCGGCGTCGTCTACCAGGGCCGCACCGAGCTGATGGACCCCGACAAGGCCGAGTTCGCGCAGCCGACGAAGGCGCGCACGCTGGCCGAGGTGATCGAAGGCGCCGATGTGTTCCTCGGCCTGTCCGCGGCCGGCGTGCTCAAGCCGGCGATGGTCAAGGCGATGGCCGCCAAGCCGGTGATCTTCGCGCTGGCGAATCCGACGCCGGAGATCCTGCCCGAGGAAGTGCAGGCGGTGCGCAACGACGCGATCATGGCCACCGGGCGCACCGACTACCCGAACCAGGTCAACAATGTCCTGTGCTTCCCGTACATCTTCCGCGGTGCGCTCGACTCGGGCGCGACCACGATCACCGACGCGATGGAGATCGCCGCGGTACACGCCATCGCGGACCTGGCGCGCGCCGAGCAGAGCGAGGTGGTGGCTGCCGCCTATGCCGGCCAGACGCTGGCCTTCGGACCCGAGTACCTGATCCCCAAGCCCTTCGACCCGCGGCTGATGATCAAGATCGCTCCGGCGGTGGCCAAGGCGGCCGCCGAGTCAGGCGTGGCACTGCGCCCGGTGACCGACTTCGACGCCTACCGCGAGAAGCTGCAGGGCTTCGTGTACGCCTCGGGCAACACGATGAAGCCGATCTTCACGATGGCCAAGCGCGCCGAGAACAAGCGCGTGGCCTACGCCGAGGGCGAGGAAGAGCGCATCCTGCGCGCGGCCCAGGTCGTGGTCGACGAGGGCATCGCGCGCCCGACGCTGATCGGCCGGCCGGCCATCATCGCCCAGCGCGTCGAGAAGTTCGGCCTGCGCCTGCAGCAGGGACGCGACTACGACGTCGTCAACGTCGAGAACGACCATCGCTACCGCGACTTCTGGCAGACCTACCACCGCATGGCCGAGCGCAAGGGGGTCACCGCGCCGATCGCCAAGATCGAGATGCGGCGCCGCCTGACGCTGATCGGCGCGATGCTGCTGAAGAAGGGCGAGGTCGACGGCATGCTGTGCGGCACCTGGGGCACGACGCACGCCCACCTGCACTACATCGACCAGGTGATCGGCAAGCGTCCGGGCGGCTGCCCGAGCACGCGCCAGGACATCCAGGTCTATGCCTGCATGAACGGGCTGATGCTGCCCGGCCGCCAAGTCTTCCTGGTCGACACCCACGTCAACGCCGACCCGACGCCCGAGGAACTGGCCGAGATCACCGCGATGGCCGCCGACGAGATGCGCCGCTTCGGCGTCGAGCCCAAGGCCGCGTTGCTGTCGCACTCCAACTTCGGCTCGTCGGACCATCCGAGCGCGGTCAAGATGCGCGCCACCCTGGCGCTGTTGCGCGAGCAGGCGCCGTGGCTCGAGGTCGACGGCGAAATGCACGGCGACGTGGCGCTAGACGGCGCCGCGCGCGCGGCCCTGATGCCCAACACCACCCTGTCGGGCGACGCCAACCTGCTGGTGCTGCCCAACATCGACGCCGCCAACATCGCCTACAACCTGCTGAAGGCGGCGGCAGGCGGCGGCATCGCGATCGGCCCGGTGCTGCTCGGCGCGGCCAAACCCGTGCACGTGCTGACGCCGTCGGCCACGGTGCGCCGCATCGTCAACATGACGGCCTTGACGGTGGCCGATGCGAACGCCGCAAGATGAGGATGACGGCTCGCTGACAAGCTTGACCCAGATAGCCTTTTCCGTAAGTGGGCGCAAACAATTGACCTAGGGTCTGTGCCCCATTTTTGGGCAGGCGGCTTGAGGTTTTTTGGCCGCTCCGGTACCATGTGGGATTGGTTTTCAAGGGTTAACCCGTGTCTTTCGCTGGCCGCCAAGCGCTCGCAGGCGCTCTTCAAAAGTCAGCCTTCGCTCTCATTGGCGCCACGGTGCTGGCCTCGGGAGTCTGGGCGCGCACGGGCGACGTGGGCACGGTCGCGCTGGCCCAGTTGCCGCAAGAGGCCCAGAAAACCGAACAATTGATCCGCAGCGGCGGCCCCTTCCCCTATGCCAAGGACGGCACGGTCTTCGGCAACCGGGAGCGGCTGTTGCCACGACAGCCTCGGGGCTACTACCGCGAGTACACCGTCCCGACGCCGGGCGCGCACAACCGCGGTGCGCGACGGATCGTCTGCGGTGGACCGCAGCCGGTGGCGCCCGCGGCCTGCTACTACACCGCCGACCACTACGCCAGCTTCCGCCGCATCGTCGGCGCGGCAGCGCAGTAGGCGGCATCGTTGGGTTTGTTTTTGACCTAGGAGGAACGTGACCATGCAGTTGCAGACCGTCCGTCCGAACATCGTGCAATCGATCCGCGCGTACAGCGTCGCGGAATTGATGGCCGCCGCCGAACAGGCGGGCCAGCACTTCTTGTACGCGAACGTGGCCAATGCGCAGTCGAAGCAGGAAGTGCTGGAAGGCATCGCCGACGCCTTCACCTTCCCGGCGCATTTCGGCAAGAACCTCGATGCGCTGTTCGATTGCATGACCGATCTCGTGCACCGCGCCGGCCAGCAGCCCGGCTTCGTGGTCGTGCTCGAGCAGTTGCCGGACAACCCTCGCTTCGACCGCGAGACGCGCGAGCAGCTGCTCGACGTGTTCCGCGACGCGGCCGACTTCTGGGCGGAGCGAAAAGTACCGTTCAGGTGCTTCTATTCTTTTCGGTAGCCCGCTCCCAAGAAATCGGGTCATGGGAGCGGGCGACGGAAGTGGCCCCCGCGAGCAACGAAGTGTCGAGCAAGTCCAAGTCGTCGAAGGCAGCCGCCGCGGCGGCGAACGCCAGTTTCGGCATGAACATGCCGTTGATGAGCAGCGCGTTTGACACCGCGATGTGGCTGAACGCGGCCTAGGCCGGTTCGCACATCCGTTTCACAGGACAGGGTGGCCACGGCCACCCTGTTTCGCTCTGGCCCTTGGGCGCTATCCCAGCGGCGCGCGCAGGTAGTGCGCGCCGGGAATCGGGTTGAAGTAGTAGGGCGGGATCTCCTCGAAGCCGAGGCTGGCGTACAGGCCGCGCGCGGCCTCCATGTCGTCCAGCGTATCGAGCAACAGATTCGAGTAGCCGGCCTGCAGGCCGCGGTCCATCAGGGCCTGGGTCAGCAGGCGGCCGATGCCGAAGCGGCGGAAGGCCGGCCGCACGAACAGCCGCTTCATCTCACAGGCGTTCGGGTAGTCGACGTCCGCCAGGGGCCGCAGTGCCCCGCAGCCCGCCACCTCGCCGTCCACCGTGGCCAGCAGCAGCGCGCCGCGCGGCGCGGCGTAGTCGCCGGGCAGGTCCGCCAGCTCGGCCTCGAAGTTCTGGAAGCACAGGTCGACGCCGAGCTGGGCGGCGTACTCGCGGAAGGCCTCGCGCGTCGCCGACAGCAGCTCGGGCGTGGCCGGCGTCAGCAGTTCGATGGCAGGGGCGGTGCTCATCGACGTTTCAGCCAGCGCCCAGACGCGCGACCCAGCCTGCCAGCGCGAGCCCGACCGCGAACAACACCGCGGCCAGCACGCGCTGCGGCCAGCCATCGGCCGACGCCGGCGTGTCCGGCGCCAACGGCTTGTCGCCATGCCACATCGGTGCGATCAGGTTGCGCCGTTTGGCGTGCAGGTAGTACAGCACCGCCACCACGTGCGCGACCACCAGCGCAATGATGAGGTACTGACCGACGCGCTCGTGCCAGGCCGTGGCCTGAAGCCCGGTCGCCACTTCGACGAAACGGTTCAGCGGCCCGACCGTGGCGACCTCGTCGTCGGCCACCAGCCCGGTGGCCACCTGGACGAGCAACAGCGCCAGCAGCGCGAACACCGACAGCGCGCCGAGCGGGCTGTGCCCGACCTCGAAGCGCCCGCCCGGCCCGCCGTCGCCGCGCAGGTAGGCACGCAGGCTGGCCGGGCCGTAGGCGAAGGACACGAAGCGCGACCAGTGCCCGCCGACGAAGCCCCAGGCCAGGCGGAACACCAGCAGGGCCAGCACCATCAGGCCGAGCCGGATGTGCCACACCATCGCGTTGCCGCCGATCTTGGCCGTGACCACCGAGGCCATCACGGTGGCGGCCAGCAGCCAGTGGAACAGCCGTGTGGGCAAGTCCCAGACGCGCACGCGGCGCACACCGGCATCGGAATCCATCGACAGGGTCACGCGAGACGAGGTGGGCACACCATAACCTGCCGTTGCAGCGCTTGCCAAGCGTGCCATGCGGGCATACCCGCGCGTTGCAAGGCCGCGCGAGGGCGCTGCGTACACTGGACGCGACCGTCGGGAACCCGCCCTGCGGCCGGACCCATACCTGTCATGGAGGATCCTCGAATGCCCTTGCCGACGACCTTGAAGTTCCGCCCGAGCCTGGCCGTGGCCGCGCTCGCCCTGCTCGCCGCGCTGCCCGCCGCGGCGCAGTACCGCAACGCCGACGCGGCGATCAAGTACCGGCAGAGCGCGATGTCGCTGCAGAACAATCACATGGGACGCATCTTCGCGATGGTCAACGGCCAGGCACCGTTCGACGCCAAGGTGATGAACGAGAACATCGAGATCGTCAGCCTGCTCAACACGCGCGCGCAGTTCGCTGCCTTCATCGAGGGCAGCGACAAGGGCAACACGCGCGCCAAGCCCGAGATCTGGACCGAGAAGGAAAAGTTCTCCGCGGCCGTCGCCAAGAGCCAGTCCGACGTGGACAAGCTGGTCGCCGCCGGCAAGACCGGCAACCTGGACCAGATCAAGGCCGCCGCCGGTGCGGTGGGTCAGAGCTGCAAGGCCTGTCACGACGCGTACCAGAAGCCGCAGTAATCGCCGCGATATGCATCGAAGGGCCCGCCTCGGCGGGCCCTTCGTCTTTCCGTCACTCGGCGAAGCCGAGCACGACGCGACGCGTCATCGCGCTCTTCTTCTCGATCTTCGTCACGACCACATCGCCCACCTCGCGCGTGTTGGCGACGTGCGTGCCGCCGCAGGGCTGCAGGTCCACGCCCTCGATCTCCAGCACGCGCACGCGGCCCAGGCCGCGCGGCGGCTGCACGCTCATGCTGCGCACGAGGCCCGGGTTGGCGTCGAGCTCGGCTTCGCTGATCCAGCGGTGGCGCACCGGATGCGCCTCGGCCACCAGGCGTGCGATGCCGGCGTTGATCGCCTCCTTGTCGAGCGGCTCGCTCATGTGGAAGTCCAGCCGCGCATAGCCGGCGGTGATCGAGCAACCGTCCACCGGGTGCGGGATCAGCGCGCAAAGCAGGTGGGTCGCAGTGTGGAAGCGCCGATGGGCTTCGCGACGTGCCATGTCGATGCGC
>DATLIE010000059.1:0-2651 GCA_035539635.1 Burkholderiaceae bacterium | reverse complement strand
ACGCTGATCGGGGTCTTGGCGGCGCTCATGCGGCCTCCTGGGCGAACTGGATGCGATACAACTGGGCGTACAGGCCGCCCTTGCCGAGCAGCTGGCGATGCTGCCCGATCTCGACGATGCGCCCCTGCTCCATCACGACGATGCGGTCGGCGCGCTCGATCGTCGACAGGCGGTGCGCGACCACGAAGGTCGTGCGTCCCTGCATGAGCTTGTCGAGCGAGGCCTGGATGTAGCGCTCGGACTCGGAGTCGAGCGCCGAGGTGGCCTCGTCGAGCAGCAGGATCGGCGCGTTCTTCAGCAGCGCCCGGGCGATCGACAGGCGTTGCCTCTGCCCGCCCGAGAGCTTGACCGAGCGTTCGCCGACCGGCGTGTCGAAGCCCTGCGGCAGCGACTCGATGAACGGCAGCAGGTACGCGGCCTGGGCGGCCGCGCGCACCTGCTCGCGCGAGGCACCGCGCTGGCTGCCGTAGGCGATGTTGGCGGCAATGGTGTCGTCGAACAGCACCGTGTCCTGCGAAACCAGCGCGATCTGCGCGCGCAGGCTGGCCAGCCGCAATTCCCAGGTCGGCACGCCGTCGAGCAGGATGTCGCCCTGCGTCGGCTGCACGAAGCGCGGGATCAGGTTGACCAGGGTGGTCTTGCCGGCGCCGCTCGGACCGACGAGCGCGATCATCTCGCCGGGTTCGACCTCGAGGTTGATCTCGTGCACCGCCGGTTCGGCCGTGGCGGCGTAGCGGAAACTCACGTTGCGGAACTCCACGGCGCCGCGCGCACGCCCGATCTCGCGGCTGCCGGTCTCCGCCTCGTCCGGCGAATCGATGAGCGCGAACACGCTCTCGGCGCCCGCCATCATGCGGGCCAGCGGCCCGTTGAGTCCCGCCAGATGGCGCAGCGGCTGCAGCAGCAACAAGGCCGCGGTCAGGAAGGTGATGAAGTCGCCGGCCGACAGGTTGCTGGTGCGCGCCTGGTACAGCGCGACGCCGATCACCAGGGCGATGCCGACGGCCGCGACGATCTGCGTCAGCGGCGTGGCCGCCGACCAGGCGACCTGCATCTTCATCGCGTAGCGGCGCAGCCTCTGGTTGATGGTGTCGAAGCGCGCGCGCTCGTACGCGACGCCGCCGTAGACCTTGATCACGCGCGCGCCCTCGTGCGCCTCCTGCACGGCGCGCGTCATCTCGCCGAGCATCGCCTGGTTGTCGACGTTCAGGTGCCGCAGTCGCCCGCCGAAACCACGCAGGATCAGCGCGATCGCCGGCGCCATCAGTAGCGTGACCAGGGTCAGCTGCCAGTTGTAGTACAGGAGCACGGCGACGAGCGCCACCACCGTCAGGCTGTCGCGCACCGCCGTCGTCAGCGACTCGGCGGCGAGGTTGAGCGCGTTGCTCGCCTCGTTGACGAACTTGTTGATGATGAAGCCCGACGGCGTGGCCTCGAAGGCCGCCTGCGGCCAGTGCAGCAGCTTGTCGAACATCTGCGCGCGCAGCTCGACGAGCACCGCCTGCGACACGCGATTGAGCAGGAAGGTGCTGGCGAATCCGGCGATTCCGCGCACCACGAACAAGCCGACGAAGGCCAGTGGAATCCACAGGGCCGCCTGCGCGTCGCGTTTGTAGAAGCCCTGGTCGAGCAGCAGACCGGTGAGCCGCGCCATCAGCGGCTCGGTCGTGGCGGCGATCGCCATCGCCACGAATCCCGCGGCGAGCAGGCCCTTGTGACTGAACACCATGCCGACCAGGCGGCGGAACAGCGGATCCTTCAGCAGTGGCGGCTTCGCGGGTCGATTCATGCGTTCTCGCGTTCGGGCGGCGCCGCTACCTACAATGCGCGCACGCGCGCGCCGCGGCGCACCGACGGCGAACGTAGTGTAGGTGAAGAGACCTCGAGCGCAGCCCGGTGAGCCAAGCCCGGTGAACCAAGCCCGCTGAACCAAGCCCGCTGAACCAAGCCCGATGACCCAAGCCCGATGAGCCAGGCCCGACTCGCCGTGCGTCTGCCCAATCACCTGGGCGATGCCTGCATGGCGCTGCCCGCGCTCGAACTGCTCGCCGCGCGCTGCAATCCGCTGACGCTCGTCGGCAAGCCCTGGGCAGCCGCACTGTTCGAGGGTCACGGCTGGCCGGTGGTCGCGCTGCACGGCGACGAACGCCTCGCGCAGTTGCGTGCGCGCGGGATCGGTCACTCCGAAGATGCTGAGCAGCGGCACATTGACGGCCGCGAAGCCGATCGGCTTGAGCTTGGCGAGGCGCGCGTCCATCGCCGTGCTGAACGAGTTGGTCAGCAGCAGCATCGGCGTGCCGGCGACGAATGCCTCGCGCAGCTGGGTGCGCTGCGTTCCGTTGTCGCCGTGCAGCGGGACCACCGGCCAGCCGTGACCTTCGAACAGCGCGGCTGCCCAGGGTTTGCCGACGAGCGTCAGCGGATTGCAGCGCGCGGCGAGCAGCTCGAGCGCGGGCAGCGCCATGCAGGCATCGCCCAGGTGATTGGGCAGACGCACGGCGAGTCGGGCTTGGGTCATCGGGCTGGGGTCATCGGGCTGGGCTCGAGGTCTCTTCACCTACACTACGTTCGCTGTCGGTGCGCCGCGGCGCGCGCGTGCGCGCATTGTAGGTAGCGGCGCCGCCCGAACGCGAGAACGCATGAATCGACCC
>DATLIE010000058.1:0-11248 GCA_035539635.1 Burkholderiaceae bacterium | reverse complement strand
TCTATGTGCTGATGTCCCAGCTCGCGGGCGCGGCCGCCTGCCTGCGCTTCCATGAGATCAGGCCGCGCCTCGCGCGCTGGCTGCTGATGAGCCAGGACCGCGCGCACGCCGACCGCTTCCACGTGACGCAGGAGTTCCTGGCCTACATGCTCGGCGTGCGCCGTGTCGGCGTCACCGCGGCCGCGGGGGCCTTGCATCGCCAGGGGCTCATCAACTACCGCCGCGGCGAACTGACGGTGCTCGACCGCTGCGGACTCGAAGCGGCGGCGTGCGACTGCTATGCCGACGATCTGAAGGTCTACGCAGAGTTGATTGGCTGAGTGCAGGCGGGCTGTGGGCCCCCGCTGCAAGGGGCCCGACGACCCGCGCGTTGTGTTCGCCACCGCACCGACCCGGAGCGGCGCTCTTGCCTACGCTGGGTCAACCCGTCGTGCGGCCTGGCCCGGCGCACAACGGCCACCTCCGGCCTTATCCCGAAAGGAGCTCACCATGAGCCTTGGACTGATCCTGACGATCGTGTTGATCCTGCTGCTGGTGGGTGCGGTGCCGACCTGGGGCCACAGCCAAAGCTGGGGTTACATGCCCAGCGGCGGCATCGGCCTGGTGCTGCTGATCGTGCTCGTGCTGTGGCTGATGGGGCGGCTCTGACCTGAGCGCATGCGCCGCTGGCTTGCCCTTGCGGCGATCGGCCTGCTGGCGGGCTGCAGCAGCCTGCCGACCATCGTGCCCGACCTGGCGCGGCCGCGCGGCGCGCCGGTGCAACTCGAGGGGGCGCGCGGTCCGCTGACGCCGGCGCAGAGCAAGGCCATCCTGCAGGGCCTCGCGAGCCGGGGCCCGGACACCAGCATCTTCGACCGCCACCTGGCACTCGAGGAAGCGATTGTCGGCAGCCCGCTGACCACCGGCAACCGCGTGCGCCTGCTGCAGGACGGGCCGGCCACCTACGAGGCGATGTTCGCGGCGATCGCCGCCGCGCGCGACCACATCAACCTAGAGACCTACATCCTCGACGACGATGAGGTGGGCCAGCGCTTCGCGCGCGTGCTGATCGACAAGCAGAACCAGGGCGTGCAGGTGCACCTGATCCGCGACAGTGTCGGCACGCTCGGCACGCCGGCGGCGTTCTTCGAGCGCCTGGCGGCCAGCGGCATCCGCGTGCTCGAGTTCAACCCCGTCAACCCGTTGACGGCCGGTCCCGACTGGGCGCTGAACCAGCGCGACCACCGCAAGCTGCTCGTCGTCGACGGCCGCACCGCCATCCTCGGCGGCATCAACATCAGCAGCGTGTACTCCGGCGGCTCGCGCCAGAGCGCCACGCGGGCGAGGCCGGACGGCCGCCTGGCCTGGCGCGACACCGACCTGCAGCTGCAGGGGCCGGTGGTGGCCGAGCTGCAGAAGCTGTTCATCGACGCGTGGACCGCGCAGAAAGGCCCGGCGCTGGCGTCGAAGAACTTCTTCCCGCCGGCCGAGCGCGCCGGCAACGAGGTGGTGCGCGCGATCGGCAGCTCGCCCGAGGAGCCGTTCAGCCTGATCTATGCCACGCTGCTGTCGGCGATCGGCAGCGCCGAGACCAGCGTGCACCTGACCAACGCCTACTTCGTGCCCGACCCGCAATTGCTGGCCGCACTCGAGGCGGCCGCGGCGCGCGGTGTCGACGTCAAGCTGATCCTGCCCAGCCAGACCGACTCGTGGCTGGTGTTCCATGCCGGGCGCGACCACTACGACCGCCTGCTGCGTGCCGGCGTGAAGATCTTCGAGCGCCGTGGCGTGATCCTGCATTCGAAGACGGCGCTGATCGACGGCGTGTGGGCGACGGTCGGATCGACCAACCTCGACTGGCGCAGCTTCCTGCACAACCACGAGCTGAACGCCGTGGTGCTGGGCACCGAGTTCGGTACCCAGCTGCAGGCGATGTTCGCGCGCGACCTGGCGGCCTCGGAGGCGATCACGCTCGAGCGCTGGCAGCGCCGTGGCCCCGGCCCGCGCCTGAAGGAGGCATTCGCGCGCGCCTGGGCCTACTGGCTCTGACTCCGCCCCTGCGTGATGCCAGCGGGTAGGTGCGGGACTACGCCCGCGGGGCGCGCGAGCCGACGCGCACGCCGGCCCTGCGCTGATGGTGGTGGGGGGCGTGTGCCTCGAATATGAAGGTCGGCAATCGCACCGATTGCCACTGCCTTGCGAGATCACGCCATGCCCCTGCGCCGCTTCGCCGTTGTCCGTTCAGCCTCGGTGCCGGACGAAGGCCGGCCCGGGACCTCGCTCGGGCGGTTTGCCGCCTGGGTGCGCGCTGCCCTGCAGCCCACTCCCACGCTGGCGCTGCGCCAGAAGCTGTACCGCCCGCCGGGCGCGCGCGAGGGCGCACGTCCGCTGGTCGTGATGCTGCACGGCTGCGGCCTGGGAGCGGTCGACTTCGCGGCCGGCACGGCCATGAACCAGCGCGCGCGCGAGCAGGGCTACTTCGTGCTCTATCCGGAGCAGTCCCGCAACGCCAATGCGTTGCGCTGCTGGAGCTGGTTCGCGCGGGCGCACCAGCAGCGCGGCCGCGGAGAGCCGGCGGCGATTGCCGCCATGACGCAGGCCGTGATCCGCAGCCAGGGCATCGACGCCAGCCGCGTCTATATCGCCGGCATGTCGGCGGGCGGTGCGATGGCGGCGATCGTGGCGGCCGCCTATCCGGAGATCTTTGCCGCCGTCGGTGTGCACTCGGGCTTGGCTCACGGGGCCGCCACCAATGCCGCGGACGCGCACGGCGTGATGCGCGGCAACATCGCTGCAAGCCCGTGGCAGACGCTGCCTCAGGGCATGCCGACCATCGTGTTCCACGGCGACGAGGATCTGTCGGTGCATCCGCGCCATGGGCGGGCGTTGATCGCCGCGTCGCTGGGACAGCCCTCCGATCACCAGGGCCTGCCGGCATCCGACCTGCCGGCCCAGGTCGTGCACGTGGTGCAGGGCATCGGCGAACACGGCCGCCACTACACGCGCGCGATCCACGAGGACGACGCGGGCCATGTGCTGGCCGAGCACTGGCTGGTGCACGGCGCTGGCCACGCGTGGTCGGGCGGCCAGGCCCAGGGGGCGTTCGCCGACACGCGGGGCCCCGACGCCAGCCGCGAGATGTTGCGCTTCTTCTCCGGGCAGCGCCGTGCGGCGGGCCACCGGGTGCCGTGGTCTGTGCGCTATCGCACCGACCCGGCCGCCGCGCCGGGCTACAAGCGCGAGATGCGAGTGCCGACGTGACCCGATCCGCGCAGTACGCCGACCCGAGGGCCAAGGCCCGGGTACGGCGCCACCGCTGACGTCGCGCGGAACCTCCCCATGGCCGATCGATTGACGCCTGGTCAGCGCGACGCGCTCGCTCGCGTGACGCAGGAGTTCGTCGACATCCGGCACCGCTTCGAAGAGAACGACCGCCTTCGCAACGACGCGTGGGCATCGGCGCATCCCGCCCCGGTGGTGTCGGTGGCCGACTGGGAACATCTGCTCGATGCGGTGAAGTCGAAGCTGCGGCAGGTGGCCGACACCTTGACGGCCGCCGGCGACGCCTCGGGCCTCAACGGGCACACCGGGGGCGTGTCGTCCGAACTGCTGGAGTCCGTGACGGCGCTGGACCGCGTGCACGTCATGCTGGTGCACGAACTCGCGCGCGCCACGAGCGGGCCCACGGCGACGGTGGCACCGCGTGCCGCGCTGGCGCTGCTGTACGTCGACCTGGACGACTTCCGGTCGATCGACGCGGCCCACGGCCGGGCTGCGGGCGACGAGGTGCTCGCGATCATTGGCGTCAGGTTGACCCGCGTCATGCGCGTGCAGGACACCGTCCGCCACCTCGGTGGCGATGCGCTGGCCTGTGTGCTCGACGACTGGGGCGATCGCGAACAGCTGCTGCGGCTCGTCAGCAAGCTGGCCGACGCCGCGTCGGCCCCGGTGACCGTGGGTGCGGTCGAAGTGACGGTGCGGCCGACGATCGGCATCGCGACCGGCCAGGCCGATGGCGCGTCTGCGGAGATCCTGCTGCGGCGCGCCGATGCCGCGATGACGCGGGCCAAGCGGCAGCAGACCAGCTACGCGTTCTTCGACGGGCGCACCGACGGTTGAGGCTGCGCCGCGCCTTCTGGACCCGCCGCAGCGTCGCCGCGCTGCCGCCAATGCGACAGCGAAGTCGCCAGCAGTTGCGGCAACAGTCCGGCGAACACGGCCGAACGCCAGCCCCAGCGCCACGGGCGGCTGCGCGCCAGCAGGCCCCCGACGACCAGCGCACCGGCCACCAGCAGCAACGGGTGTCGCTGGGCCAGCGGCGCGATGGCCGCCTTGGCGGCCTCGGCGACGAGCAGGCCGGTGGCCCGCAGTGGGTGTCGGTCCCACCACAGGCCGATGGCCTCCATCACCACCTTGGCGCCTGGCAGGGATCGCAGGTCTTCGAACCCGGCGCTGCGCGCAGGCTCCGGTCGGGCCTCGACGCCGGGGGCGGCGCCCTCGGGCCTCGAGGCCACCGGTTCGCGTTGCAGTGCGGCGCGCAGGTGCTCGCGCGAGACGGCCAGCCGCTCGGCGGGCGACATGTTCATGGGCCTGTGGCCTGGCGCAGCAGCGCAAGGTCGGCGTCGACCTGCTGCCGTATGACGTCGAACGCACTGCGCTCGGCCGGCGGCGTGGCAAGCAGGCACGCCAGCGCGAGGGCCAGGGGCAGCAGAGGCACGCCGAGCAGGGCCCAGGCGGCCTGCGCCGGCACGGCAGGCAGCGCCGACCACAGCATCAGCGCCACGCCGGCGAGGACGACGCCCACGAGGGCACTGCCCGCGGCCAGCAGACGCAACAGCGCGCGCCGCTGCCAGAGCGCCGACCATCGGCTCACCTCGCTGGCCACCAGTGCGGCGTACGCCTCGGCGTGTTCGGTCAGCAGCTGCGGCCGGTTCACCACCAGGTTGAGCAATGCAGGCATGGTGCGCGCGCCCCTGCGGGCATCAACCGCGCGAGCGGGTGACCAGGCTGAGCAGGGCCATCAAGGCGGCGCCAGTGGCCGCGGCGATCAGCATCGCCTTGACCGGCTCGTCCTTGATGTAGGCCACCGTGCGGTCGGATGCGTCCACGGCCGTGTCGCGCAGATGGCGCGAACTGCCGCGCACCGCCTCGATGCCGCGCTCCGCCAGCTCGCCGGCGCGTGCCGTCGCGCGTTCGAGCACCGGCACGGCGTCCTGCTTCAATTCGTGCACCGCCGTGGCGAGCGTGTCGAGCGCGTCGTCGGCCAGGCGCGGGTGGGGCGCGGACCCGACGCCGGTGGTGGGTGCGGATGTCGCCGCGCCGTTGCCTTGATCGATGGGCTTGCTGGGAGTCATGGGACGACCTCGTGGTGGATGGGGCAGGAAGGGCGGGGGCGGGAACGCATCCCGGTCCGCAGCGGTGCGCCACTGTGGCGGCCCGCATGCACCCGCGCAATCGGCCATGGGGCCGCGGCGCTGTGGGGACGCGAGCCGCGCTGCCGTAGGACGCGGCTCACGCCGCGTTCATTGGGGCGTGTTCACTCGGCCTGCGGCAGCGTCACCTGCACGCGCGTGCCTTGCCCGGGCGCGGAGACGATGTTCAGGCGGCCGCGCTCGGCCTCGACGCGAAAGCGCATGCCGACCAGGCCATAGGCCGAGCGCGGCTGCAGCGTGGGGTCGAAGCCGACACCGTCGTCCTCCACGCTCAGCTCGACCATGCCGTCGCGCGCGGCCATCGTGAGCCGCACCTGCTTCGCGGCGGCGTACTTGCTGATGTTGGTGATGGCTTCCTGCACCAGCCGGTAGAGCACCAGTTCGGCACTCGCCGACAGCTTGACCGGCGCGAGCTCGCACTGCGTGCGCACGCCCGAGCGCTCACCGAACTCGCGCACCAGGATTTCCAGCGCGACCGCCAGGCCGAGGTTGTCGAGCGTCGAGGGCCTGAGGTCCTCGATGATGTTGCGCCCGAGCACGATGCTCGCGTCGAGGCTCGCGACCAGGTGGGCCAGTCGCTCGCGTGCTTCGGGCAAGTCGCCCAGGCGCGAGCGGATGCGCGCGGCGTCGAGCTTGGCCGAGGTGAGCAGCGCCCCCAGCTCGTCGTGCAGGTTGCGCGCCAGGCGGCTGCGCTCCTCCTCGCGCGTGGCGTGCATGTGGCCGGTCAGCTCGGTCAGCACCTCGGTGCGCTTGGCCACGACCACCTCCAGCTGGTCGCGTTCGGCCTGCAAGATGCGCCCGAGTTCGCGCTGCCGGGCGTCGGCCTCTGCAATGTGCCGCAGGTAAAGGAACAGGGCGACAAGAAAGATCGCCGTCAGCGCCATCACGCCGACGCGACCGAGCAGCAGCGTGGCATCGATCGCCTCGCGGCTGCGCGCGACGCTGCGCGTGCCCTGGGCGAGCAGCTGGTTGCCGAGCTGCGTGACGGCTTCGGCCTGGGCCCGGTCGAACGCGCTCGGGATCGGGTCAGGCCGCTCCTGGCCGGTGCGCTTGCGCTGCACCGCGTCCGCCACCTGGGCCAGGCGCGCGTTGACCTGCGTGCGCAGCGTGGCGATCAGCGCGGCCGCCTGCTCGTTGCCGCGGTACTCCTGTTCGAGCTTGCCGAACTGGGTGCCGATCGACGCGACGGCCTCGCCATAGGCCAGCAGGTCCTCGTCACGCCCGGTCGCCAGGTAGCCGCGCTGCCCGGTTTCGAGGTCGAGTTGGCTCTGCTTCAGGTCCAGGATGGTCGCGCGGGCCTGCGTCATCGTGGCCAGTTCGTCCAGCGATCTTGCCGCTTGCCAATACGAGCCTTCGCTGACGAACAGCATGGCGGCCGCCGCCAGCACGGCCAGCGGAAAGACCCAACCCCGGCGCCAGATCAGATTGAGGGCCATCGTGGCCCGCCCTTCTCGAAAAGTGGGATCATGCAGCGGCACGGCCTTTCGTGCACGACCCGCGCCCCATGATTCGCATCGCCATCGTCGACGACCACCCCACGGTGCGCGCCGGCCTGCGCCAGTTCTTCGCCGAACAGCCGGACTTCGCGATCGCGGGCGAAGCCGCCACCGGTCGAGAAGCGCTGGACATCGTGCGCGCAGGCCAGGTGGACGTGGTCGTGATGGACATCGCGATGCCCGACCAGAGCGGGGTCGACGTGCTGGCCTCGATCAAGGCGCGCGCACCTGAACTGCCGGTGCTGATCCTGAGCAGCTACCCCGAGGCGCACTACGCCACGATCCTGCTGCGACAGGGCGCGAGCGGCTACCTGAACAAGGACTGCGATCCGGAGGAGATCGTCAAGGCCGTGCGCACGCTATGCCGGGGCCGCAAGTACATCAGCGCCGGCACCGCGGAGCTGCTGGCCGAGGAGGCCACCACCGTCGGCGACGCGCCGCTGCACGAGCAGCTGTCGGGCCGCGAGCTGCAGGTGTTCCTGCGCCTGGCCCGCGGCGAGACGGTCGGCCACATGGCCGAGGGCATGTCGCTCAGCGTCAAGACCATCAGCACCTACCGCACGCGCGTGATGGAGAAGATGCACCTGGCGTCCAACAGCGACCTGACCTACTACGCGCTGAAGCACGGCCTGATCCGGTAGGCGTTGGCGTCGCTTCATGCCTGCGGCGCGGCGA
Source organism: Burkholderiaceae bacterium (assembly GCA_035539635.1). GTDB lineage: Bacteria > Pseudomonadota > Gammaproteobacteria > Burkholderiales > Burkholderiaceae_C > CADEEN01. Next base: position 3,666 of record DATLIE010000058.1, on the reverse strand, counting down.
GGGCGTCGCTCGGCAGTTCGCCGGCGAGGCCTCGGCAGTACAGCATCAAGGCGTCGATGTCCTTGGACATGTCGAACACGGCGTCGGCGCCGAGCTCCAGGCAGTGGCGTCGCATGTCCGGGGTGGCGAAGTTGCTCAGCACGACCAGCTTCGTGCGTCGGTTCCGGCGCGAGCCCATCGCCCGCAGGACGCCGAGGCCGGTGCCTGCACGCAGGAAGATGTCCACGATGACCAGATCGGCTGCGTGGCGCCCGTCGCTCAACCACTGCAAGGCGCTTTCCTCGTCCTCAGCACTGCCGACGACCGTGACCGAGGCCAGCTCTTCCAGCGTGGCGATCAGATCCTCCCGGATCACGGCGCTGGCTTCGACGATGTAGGTCTTGAGGAGGCGCATGGGCCGTTGGTGATCGTGGCGTTGTCGCAGGCCCGGGACATCGGCCAGCGTGTGAGCGCGAGCCTGCGCGCGCCGGACCGCGCCCGCCATCGGCGGACACGGCGAGGCGCCGTGGGACCTGTCCTACGGTCCACCGCGCAGGACGCTGGAGCCAGCGCCGGTGCGTAGGACCGCGACTACCTGCGCAAAGGCCGTTGTCCGCTGGCGGCGAGCGGGTGCGGGCCCCACAGTGCAGGCACACAACGGAGACCACCATGCATGCCCTCACAAGAATCTCATTGGCCGCCGCCGGCCTGTTGATGGCTGCGCAGGTGGCCGCCCAAGTCACCTTCTACGAGAACGAAGGCTTCGAAGGCCGCTCGTTCACCACGCAGAAGCGGGTCGACAACCTCAGGCGCGCGGGCTTCAACGACCGCGCGTCGTCCGTGATCGTGCGCGGCGAGCGCTGGGAGGTCTGCGAGGACTCTCGCCTGCGCGGCCGCTGTGTCGTCTTGCGCCAGGGGCAGTACGCGTCGCTGGCCGCGATGGGCCTGAACGACCGCGTGTCGTCGGTGCGGGCGGTCGGCCGCGATGCGCGCATCGACGACGATCGTTATGCGCCCGCGCCGGCGCCGATCAGTCAGGTCACGTTCTACGAGCACGAAGGCTTCCAGGGACGGACCTTCACCACCGAGGCGGCCGTCGCCGCCTTCGCGCGCACCGGCTTCAACGACCGCGCGTCGTCCGCCGTGGTGCGTGGGGAGCGATGGGAAGTCTGCGAAGACAACGCCTACAGCGGCCGCTGCGTCGTGCTGCGGCGCGGGCAATACCCGTCGCTGGCCGCGATGGGCCTGAACGACCGCATCTCGTCGGTTCGCACGGTGAACAACAACGGCGCGAGCATCGACGACCGGCGCTATGCACCGCAGCCGATGGTCGAGTACGACTACGGCCGGCGCAACAACGAGCGCCTGTACCAGGCCGAGGTGACCTCGGTGCGCGCCGTCCTCGGCACGCCGACGCAGCGCTGCTGGGTCGAGCGCGAGCAGGTGAGCCAGGACCGCAGCGGCCCGAACGTGCCGGGCGCGGTCATCGGCGCGGTGATCGGCGGCATCCTCGGCCACCAGGTCGGCGGTGGCAGCGGCAAGGACGTGGCGACCGCGATCGGCGTCGTGGGTGGGGCCGCAGTGGGTGCCAACGTGAACCGGGGCGACTCACGACAGGTCGCGACGCAGGACGTTCAACGCTGCACCTCGACGCCGAACGAGGCGCGCCCCGACTACTGGGACGTGACCTACGACTTCCGCGGACAGCAGCACCGGGTCCAGATGACGCAGGCGCCCGGCAGGTCCGTGACGGTCAACGAGCGAGGTGAGCCGCGCGCCTGACCGGTTTCGCGAGGCCCGCCCAGCACAACGGCCCCGAGGGGCCGTTGTCATGTGCGCCCGCAAGTGTGTGCCGGCGCGGGTGGGCGAGAGGCGCCTACTTCGGCGGCGGAACTGCCCCGGCCGGGGTCGGCGGGGCCGCTGCCTCGGTCTCGCGCGTCACGAGTTCGCGGTAGATGCCGCCGCCGGTCACGGTGCCGGTGGTCGTGCCCTGGCCCTGCATGCGCGCGACGCAATCGCGGCGCTCAGGCTCGGGCAGCGGCTCGCAGCGCTTGAGTGCGTTGCGCGCATAGCGTCCCGGGTCCGGGTCCACCACCGAGGGCAGGGCCATCGAGCGCGCCGTGCTCGCTTCGCTGAGGCATTCGTCGCGGTCGCCCTTGTACTTGGCGCTCATGCACAGCGCGCTGTCACGCTGGTAGCGTGCCTGGATGTCGGCCGGCTTGGTCGGGGTGGCGGCCAGTGCCGTGGTGCCGGCGAGCGCGGAGGCGAGCAGGCACAGCGTCCACGCAGTGCGGCTGGCGCGAAGGGAGGGGTGGGTTCTCATCGTCGACTCCTTGGTGGGATGGTCTGAAGCGGGGCGTTGTGCCTGGGTGCCTGCGCTCACGGACGAAGCGGGTCGGCAGCCAGGACCGGCGTGCCGAGCGCTTCGGTCGGCGCGGGGTTCAGCAGTGCACGGCAGCTGTCGCGCCGCGCGCGATGGCTGATCAGGTTGCAGCGCCACAGGTCGTCGGCATGGGCGGCCACGGCAATGCGCCTCAGGTCACCCTGCCGCACGTTTTCGCGCACGACGTGCGCGAAGGCCAGCAGCAGGCCGGACAGGGCCAGCAACGCGAGCCACAAGGGCCACCGCGTCGCGCAGCGCGCGAGCAGGGTGCGGTGCGCGCGCAGCAGCGTGGCGGGGTCGTGCCGCGCCGTCGATCCGCCCGTCGCGCGGGCCAGCCAGGGGTGGGCGGAGGTGTTCATCTTGCGGGGTCCGTCGGCCCGCAGAAGGCAGGCGCGTCAGGCACCGATGCTGACGGCGGCGCGGCCGCCTGCCCATCGGAGGCCGGCGCGGTGCGACGTAGGACGGTACGCCGGCCGCGCGCGCGTCGGGCCGCGCGACGCGGCCACGTGTGCGCCCGCGTCCGGCCGTCTACGGCGGCACGGGCCGCGGCAGCGCGCGCACCGCGTCGCCGACGCGGATCGCGCCGCCCTTGAGCACGCGTGCGGTCATGCCGCCGTGGCCGCGCATCGCGGCGTAGCCACCAGGGCCGACGGCTTCTTCCATGCGCGAGCAGGGCTGGCAGGGGCCAACGATCTCGAGCACGGCCGTGCCCACCTGCAGCCGGGCGTTCTTCAGCGCCAGCAGGTTGATGCCCGACACCACCAGGTTGCGACGCAGGGCGACCGGGTCGACCGCATCGACGCGTGCGAGCTGCGCGATCACGGCCAGGTGCTCCTGCTGGATCAGCGTGACCTGGCGCGTCGACAGCTCGGCCTCGCCGCGCCGGCCGAGGCGGTCGTCGGCGAGCCCGATGCCGGCCAGCGCCTCGGTCTCGTCGACGCGGCGCGCCGTGTCGCGCGAGGCCCCGCGCACGACGATCGCCTCGATGCGGCCCGCGACATGCGGCGGCGCGTTGAGGTCGCGGATCGTCTTCATGCGTGCGCCTTGTCGATCTCGAAGGAAGCAACTTTTGCGGGCAGCTCGATTGCCTCCGCCAGGTGGCTCGCCACGGTGGCGATGCGCCGCAGGTGCCGCGACTCGGGGTGCGTCAGCAGCCACAGCGGCGTGTCGCACTCGGCCAGCGGCGGCGTCAGCGGCACGATGTGTTCGCAGCTGCGGGCCAGGAACAGCGGCACGATGCCCACGCCGAGGCCCAGGCGCACCGCATCGAACACCGACAGGATGCTGTTGACGCGCCACTGTGG
>DATLIE010000057.1:0-8543 GCA_035539635.1 Burkholderiaceae bacterium | reverse complement strand
GACTGACCTTCCCACGCAAGGACACGATGATGCCGATCCGGCAGATCCGGCGTTCAACCCTCTGACACCGGAGCCGCCGACCATGCGCGACTTTTCGCAAGACCACCGCTGGCTGTCGATCAACACCGCCACGGTGCGCAGGCAGCGCGGCCAGGACTGGCCACTGCCGCAGATCCTCGACGCCTGCGCGGCGCGCGGCATCCGCGCCGTCTCGCCCTGGCGCGACCAGGTGGCGGCGGCGGGGCTCGGCACCGTGGCGCGACAGGTCCGTGCGCTCGGGCTCGAACTGTCCGGCTACTGCCGCGGCGGCATGTTCACGCACACCGATGCGGCCGGGCGACAGGCCACCCGCGACGACAACCGCCGCGCGCTCGACGAGGCCTGCACGCTGAGTGCGCCTTGCCTGGTGCTGGTGGTCGGCGGCCTGCCGGGCGCGCTGTCCGGCAAGGCGGCACACCGCGACATCGCCGGCGCGCGGGCCCAGGTCGCCGAGGGCATCGCCGATCTGCTCGACGACGCCCGCGAGCGCCGCATGCCGCTGGCGATCGAGCCGCTGCATCCGATGTATGCGGCCGACCGCGCCTGCGTCAACACGCTCGAGCACGCGCTGGACTTGTGCGATGCGCTCGATCCGGCACGCTCCGGCGCGCTCGGCGTGGCGGTAGACGCCTATCACGTGTGGTGGGACCCCAAGTTGCAGGCCCAGCTCGCACGCGCGGGCCGCGAGCGCCTGCTGGCGCTGCACGTGTGCGACTGGCTGACCCCCACCACCGACCTGCTCAACGACCGCGGCATGATGGGCGACGGCGTGATCGACCTGCGCCAGTTGCGCGCGTCCGTCGAAGCCCAGGGCTATGCGGGTTACAGCGAGGCCGAGATCTTCTCGGCGGCGAACTGGTGGCAGCGCGACGGTGGCGAGGTGCTCGACACCTGCATCGCCCGCCACCGCTCCTGCGTCTGAAGGGGAGAGGGCTCAGCGCTGCAGGGCGTCGACCACGCGCGTCAGGCGCAAGGTGCGCTGCGCCACCAGCCGCAGCAGCAGCGTGTCGAGGAAGCGCGCAAGCAGGGGCTCGTGGTCGTCGAGTTGTCGCCAGGCCTCGCGATCGAGCACGCGCACGACGCTGTGTTGGTCGGCCACGACGCTCGCGCTTCGCCGGGCATCGAGCACGAAGCCGATCTCGCCGATGAGACTGCCGGCGCGCATGGTCTCCAGGCGCATCGTCGCGCCCGTGCCGTCGCGCGCCAGCTGCGCCGTGAACTGGCCCGACTCGACGATGAAGATCGCGTCCGGCCGATCGCCTTCGTGGATGATGGCCTCGCCGGCCGCAATCTCGCGCCGGGGCATGCGGGCGAGGAGTGCGTCGACGCGCTGTGCATCGGGCACCAGTGCGAGAAGCTGGTCGCGCACCGGCACGTCGGCCTGAGAATCGCCGAGGCCGGCGCCGTCGAGCAGTTGCAGCTCGCACCACTCGATGCCATGGTCGAGGTCGACGAACGTACGCGGGCGGGCCGCGCTGGCGAGCTGCCACCAGCGGTCGACCTGCGGTTGCAGCGCGGAGACCACCAGCTCCACACCCAGGGTTGCGGCGTGCTGGCGCAGCTTCTCGAAGCATTGCAGCGCGGTCGAATCGAGACCGGACACCTGCTCGAAGTCGAGCAGGACGAAGCGCGCTTCGGGACCGAGCCGAAGCCGCAGCCGGTCGACCAGCCGGTTCGCCGTGCCGAAGAAGACGAAGCCCTGCAGCTTGAAGATCAGCAGCCGGCCGCCGTGCACCTGCAGCCATTCGCGCTGCCGCGCGCCGCGCTGCACGCGGCTGTGCACGCGATCGCCGCCGAGCTCGAAACGAACGACGTCGATGCGGCTGTAGTTGATGACGAACAGCACCGTGGCCGCCACCAGACCGACAGCGAGGCCCCACAGGAAGTTCGTGGCAGCGATGACGGCGAGGATCGTCACCACGACCGCGAAGTCGCCGCGCGGCATGGTGCGGCGGGCGCGCACGAGCCACTCCTGCAGCAGTTCGAAGCCGATGTACACCAGCAAGCCGCCGATGACCATGCGCGGGACGGCCGCCACGACCGCCGTACCGAGCAGCGCCGTCGACACCAGCAACAGCGCGACCAGCACGCCGGGCAGGCGGCGGCCGCCCGCGATCGAGTGGCCCAGGCTGCTCAGGCTGATCGCAGTGAAGCCGATCAGTCCGCCGGCCAGTGCGCTGCCCACGTTGGCCGCACCGTGCACCAGCAGCTCGCGATCCAGCGAGACGTCGCGCTTGATGACGAGTTCGAGCGCGCTGGTGCTCAGCAGCATCGCGAGGGCACCGATCAGGATGGCCGGGGCGCTCGCCGGCAGGGCAGTCGCCAGCGCGTGCCAGTCGACCGCCGCGAGCGTGCGCGCATCGAGCGGCAGTTGCCAGTCGAGTTGGCCGGGGAAGGGACCGAGCAGCCAGCCCTCGGCCGCGACCGCGTCGGGTGAGCGACCGAGCGCGAGCATGACGCCATGGAACACCACCACCGCCAGCGCGCACACGGCTGCCAGCACCGCGGGGCTGGTCCAGCGGCGCGCCACGAGCAGCATCAGCGCGCCGAGCGCCAGCGCCGGCAACCAGCGTGCCACGGCACCGTGCTCCAGCAGCGCCGGGGCCAGCGGCGCATTCGCCGCGACGCCGATGCCGCCGACGACCAGCAGCCAGCCCGTCCCGGCCAGGAAGCCGCCGATGACCGGCAGCGGCAGGTAGCGCGCAAGCGCGCCGAGCCGAAAGGCGCTGAGCAGCATGAAGACGGCGCCCATGGCCAGCGTCACGACGAACAACAGCACGGACGCCGTGGCGGCGCGGACCTCGGGCGCAGCCTGCGGAAGCGCGGCCGCCGCCGCCGCGGCGCCGAGCGCGAGGATGACGCCGGGTGCGTCCTGCGTCGTTGCGGTCGCGCCACCGTACGACCCCAGCAGGCTGATGATCGCCACCAGCACCGCCACGCCGATCAGCATGCCGGGCAGGGCGTACGGCAGGTGCGAGACGAGCGGGCCGGCATAGACCAGCGCCGCGATCGACAGCGTGGTGATCGCGACCAGCAGGTAGAGGATGAACGCGGCGGTGACGCTGGCCAGCCACTGGCGCGGCGCGAACTCGCCGGCGAGGCCGGCACCGAGCGCCGATTCGAGCGGCGGCGTGGCGCTCACGCGGGCGGCCAAGGGTGCGATCGCGCAGCGCGGTGACCGCTCGCCGTTCGCGCGCGGCAGCGCTTCAGGACATCGACCGACTTGGACCGGCACATGCGATGCAGTTCCTCGCGAGACCCTTGCGTCGCCCGGGTGGGCGGTCGTGAGAATAGCAGCGCACCCGCCATGCTCGCACGCTTCCTCGATGCGGCCGATCGCGTAAACTTCGTGCCCTGCGCGGGTGTAGTTCAATGGCAGAACGGCAGCTTCCCAAGCTTCATACGAGGGTTCGATTCCCTTCACCCGCTCCAGTCACCGCATGAGCCTCAAGGCCCCCCTCAAGCCGACCTCGACGCTGTTGTCGATCGGCATTGAGGTGCCCGGCGCCACTTGCTGCCGCACGCTCGACGAGGCCGCGACCCACTTGCGCGGCGTGGCCTACGAGGTGGTGCTGGCGGCTGTGCCGGCAAGCGAGCTGCTGGCGTGGCCGGCCCTGTCGCATGCGGTCCTCGACACGGCGGTGATCGCGGTGCTGTCAGACGTGCCCGACGAGGCCACGCAGTTGCTGCTGCTAGAGCGCGGCGTGCAGGACATCGTGGTGCCCGGCGAGGGCGCCGCCGAGGCCCTGCGCCGGCGCATGGAGATCGCGGTGCAGCGCAAGTCGCTCGACCGCATGGCGCGCAAGGCCTTCGCCACCGACCTGGCCACCGGTCTGCCGAACCATGCCCAACTGCTGGAGCACATGACGCACCTGCTGGCGCTGCGCGAACGCGAGCCGGCGCCGATGGCCGTGATCGCGCTGCGCATCGAGGGCCTGGGGGCGGTGCGTTCGTCGCTGGGCATCGAGTCGGCGAACGTGCTGCGGCGCAAGGTGGCGGTGCGCCTGCGCGCCAGCCTGCGCGCGAGCGACGTCGTGGCCTCGATCGGCAGCGACGCGTTCGTCGTGCTGCTGGCCTGGATCGACTCCGCGGGCGACGGCGAGCGCGTCGCCGCCAAGCTCGGCCAGTCGTTGCGCCAGCCGTTCTCGGTGGCCGGCAGCGACGTCGCGGTCACGGTCAGCGTGGGCCTGGCGCTGTATCCCGAGCACGGCAAGACGGCCGACGCGCTGCTGCGCCGTTCGGTGGGGCAGGCGGCCAGCCTGGCCGCGATGGGCGGCGAGGGCACCGGGCGACGCATCGACCGCGGCGCGGGCGCCGCAGCCAACGACGCGGTCTGACGCCGCGGGGTAGGCCGGGCCGCCGAGCCGGCGGGCGCAGGGGCGCTGCGATAATCGCGCCCCATGAAAGCCTCCGAGATCCGCTCCACCTTCCTGTCGTTCTTCGAGAGCAAGGGCCATGCCGTCGTGGCCTCGAGCCCGGTGGTGCCCGGCGACGACCCGACGCTGCTGTTCACGAACGCCGGGATGAACCAGTTCAAGGACGTGTTCCTCGGCTTCGACAAGCGCTCGTACACGCGCGCCGCGACGGCGCAGAAGTGCATCCGCGCGGGCGGCAAGCACAACGACCTCGAGAACGTGGGCTACACCGCGCGCCACCTGACGTTCTTCGAGATGCTGGGCAACTTCAGCTTCGGCGACTACTTCAAGCGCGACGCGATCGTCTACGCCTGGGAGTTGCTGACGAAGCACTTCAAGTTGCCGGCCGACAGGCTCTGGGCGACGGTCTACGCCGAGGACGACGAGGCCTACGACATCTGGCTGAAGGTGATCGGGCTGCCCGCCGAGCGCATCGTGCGCATCGGCGACAACAAGGGCGCCCGCTACATGTCGGACAACTTCTGGATGATGGGCGACACCGGGCCCTGCGGTCCTTGCAGCGAGATCTTCTACGACTACGGCCCGTCGGTGGCGGGCGGCCCGCCGGGGTCGCCCGAGCAGGACGGCGACCGGTACGTCGAGATCTGGAACAACGTCTTCATGCAGTTCAACCGCACCGAAGACGGTGTGATGCACCAGCTGCCCAAGCCGAGCGTGGACACCGGCATGGGACTGGAGCGCCTGTCGAGCGTGCTGCAGGGCGTGCACAACGTGTTCTCGATCGACCTGTTCCAGGCGCTGATCGGTGCCGCGAAGACGGCGGTCGATGGGGCGGGCGCGGGCGACTGCGACCGAGAGTCGCCTTCGCTGAAGGTGATCGCCGACCACATCCGTTCCTGCGCGTTCACGGTCACCGACGGCGTGATCCCCGGCAACGAAGGCCGTGGCTACGTGCTGCGCCGCATCGCCCGGCGCGCGATCCGCCACGGCTACAAGCTCGGCGCGCGCAAGCCCTTCTTCCACGCGCTGGTCGCGCCGCTGGCTGCCGCGATGGGCGACGCCTACCCCGAGATCCGGCGCGAAGCCGCGCGCGTGACCGATGTGCTGAAGCAGGAAGAAGAGCGCTTCTTCCAGACCATTGCCAATGGCATGGAGATCCTCGAAGGTGCCCTCGCCGGTGGCGCAAAGCAGATCGACGGTGAACTCGCCTTCAAGCTGCACGACACCTTCGGCTTTCCGCTCGACCTGACCGCCGACGTCTGCCGCGAGCGCGGTGTCACGGTCGACGAGGCCGGCTTCAACGCCGCGATGCAGCGCCAGCGCGAGCAGGCGCGCGCCGCAGGCAAGTTCAAGGTGGCGCAGGGCCTGGCCTACAGCGGCGTGGACACCGCGTTCGACGGCTACGAGCACGCGACGGTCGAAGGCGCCAAGGTCACGGCGCTGTACGTCGAGGGCGCGTCCGTCCAGCGCGCACGCGCCGGCGACGACGTGGTGATCGTGCTCGACAAGACGCCGTTCTACGCCGAGAGCGGCGGCCAGGTCGGCGACGCCGGCGAGCTGCGCAACCCGACGACGCGCGTGGTGGTCGAGGACACGACCAAGATCCAGGCCGCGGTGCATGGCCACCAGGGCCGCGTGGTCGAGGGCGAGGTGGCGGTGGGCGATGCGTTCACCGCGCGGATCAACGGCGAACAACGCGCCAAGACCGTGCGCAACCACAGCGCCACGCACCTGATGCACAAGGCGCTGCGCGAGGTGCTGGGCGCGCATGTCCAGCAGAAGGGCTCGCTGGTCAACGCCGCGCACACCCGTTTCGACTTCAGCCACAACGCGCCGCTGACGGACGCCCAGGTGGCGAAGATCGAGGCCCTGGTCAACGCAGAGATCCTGGCCAACGCGGCGACGCAGGCACGCGTGATGCCGATCGACGACGCGCAGAAGCTGGGCGCGATGATGCTGTTCGGCGAAAAGTACGGCGACACGGTGCGTGTGCTCGACATCGGCACCAGCCGCGAGCTGTGCGGCGGTACGCATGTGCAGCGCACCGGTGACATCGGCCTGTTCAAGGTGGTGGCCGAAGGCGGTATCGCCGCCGGCGTGCGCCGCATCGAGGCGGTGACCGGCGACAACGCGCTGGCCTACCTGCAGCAGCTGGAACACACGGTGGACGGTGTGGCGGCCTCGCTGAAGGTGACGCCGGCCGAGGTGGGCGCGCGCGTGGCAAGCGTGCTCGACCAGGTGCGCGCGCTCGAGAAGGAGATCGCAGCGCTCAAGGGCAAGCTGGCGTCGTCGCAAGGAGACGAGCTGCTGGCGCAGGCGGTGGACGTGAAGGGCATCAAGGTGCTCGCGGCGACCCTCGACGGCGCCGATGCGAGAACCCTGCGCGAGACGATGGACAAGCTCAAGGACAAGCTCAAGAGCGCGGCAATCGTGCTGGCGGCCGTCGACGGCGGCAAGGTGCAGTTGGCGGCGGGCGTGACGGCCGACCGCGTGGGCAAGGTCAAGGCCGGCGAGCTGGTGAACTTCGTCGCGCAGCAGGTCGGTGGCAAGGGCGGCGGCAAGCCGGACCTGGCGATGGCCGGCGGCACCGACGCGGCCGGCCTGCCCAAGGCGCTGGCCTCGGTGGCGGCGTGGGTCGGTGAGCGCGCCTGAAGCGATTGTCATCCGCCGCCCGCGTCCGGACGACGCGGCGGCGATCGTCGCCACCATGGGCGACCTGGAGGTGATGGCCGGCCTGCTGCAGGTGCCGTATCCCACCGAGGCGATGTGGCGAAAGCGCATCGAGGAGATGCCGACCGGGCCGACGACCGCCGAGCTGTTCGTCGTCGCCGAACAGGGCGGAGTCGTGCTGGGCAACGCTGGTGTACACCCGTTGCCGCACGTGCGGCGCCGGCACGCGGCGGGCATCGGCATCGCGGTCGCGCGCGCGGCACAAGGGCGGGGCGTGGGGTCGGCGCTGATGGGCGCTGTCGTCGAATGGTCCGACCGCTGGGCCCAGCTGTTGCGCCTGGAGTTGACCGTTTACACCGACAACGCGCCGGCCATCGCGCTGTACCGCAAGTTCGGCTTCGAGCACGAGGGCACACACCGCGCCTACGCGCTGCGCGATGGGGTGTACGTGGACGCGCTTTGCATGGCGCGCCTGCATCCGAACCCGCCGCGGCTGCCGTCTCAGGCGTAGTCGAGCGCGCGCGCCTTGCCCCAGAACACGCGGTAGGCGTAGATCGTGTAGAGCGCGATCGCCGGCACGGTGACCGCGCAGCCGACCAGGATCACCGCCAGCGACTCGGTGGCGCTGGCCGCCTGCCAGATCGTCATGCGGTCGATCACGACGAAGGGGTAGAGGCTGTAGGCCAGGCCGATGCCGCCGAGCGTGAACACCGTGACCACGAACGCGAAGGGCAGCCAGCACAGGGGCCCCAGCACCTGCGGCGAACGCAGTACGGCGTAGGCGGCCACCAGGCAGATCGTGCTCATCAGGGGGATCGCGGACAGCGCGATCAGCTGGGGGAACGCGAACCAGCGCGCGAACACCGTCGGGCTGATCCAGGGCGTGGCCAGCGAGATCAGCAGCAGGCCGAGGGCCATCGGCGGCCAGGCCTGGCGTGCCCAGTGCACCGCAGTACGCTGCAGCGCTCCCTCGGTCTTCATCACCAGCCAACAGGCGCCGATCAGCGTGTACGCCGCCGGCAGGCACAGCGCGATCACCGCGGCGAAGAAGGTGAAGGCCGGACCCTGCTCGAAGCCAGTGATGTAGTGCCCGAGCATCCAGCCCTGCGCCAGCGAGGCCAGCATCGAGCCGGCGAAGAAGGCGCGGTTCCACAAGGCCTTGTGCTCGTCGCGCGCCTTTACGCGGAAGTCGAAGGCCACGCCGCGCAGGATCAGGCCGATCAGCATCAGCGCGACCGGCAGGTACAGCGCGGTCATCACGATGCCGTGCGCCTTCGGGAAGGCGATCAGCAGGATGCCGATGCCCAGCACGAGCCAGGTCTCGTTGGCGTCCCAGAAGGGGCCGATCGACGCCACCATCAGGTCCTTGTCGGCGTCGCTGGCGCGCGGCAGTAGCATGCCCACGCCGAGGTCGAAGCCGTCGAGCACGACGTAGACGAACATCGACAGGCCCATCAG
>DATLIE010000056.1:0-2226 GCA_035539635.1 Burkholderiaceae bacterium | reverse complement strand
GCGCAGGTCGTCCGGCAGCCGGTAGCGCGGCGATTCATGGTCGAGCATCAGCCAGCTGTGACTGCTCATGGGCAGGCCTTCGCGGTGCGCGTGTCGAGCAGCACGTCGTGCCCCGGCTCCCAGCCGGCGCAGAGCTGTCCGTCGGCAAAGTAGACGAGCTTGTAGACGTCGCCGGTCGCGTGGCGCGCGTGCATGGCGCCGTAGTCGGCGCTTTCGAAGACGACCGTCAGGCCGCTGTCGGTGCGCAGGCGCAGGTTCCAGAAGTAGTAGCCCTCGGTGAGGCTTTCGAGGGTCCACCCGCGCGAGATGTCGGGAGCGTCGAGGCAGGCCGTCAGCAGCGCGTCCATCGAGACCCGCTGCGTGCGCAGATAGCGCGCGGTGGCGTTGTCGCGATAGCCGTCGTCGAGCCGCGAGAACTCCCGGAAGACGACGGTCCCGGCGCCGCATTGCCGTGCCCACGCGAGGTACGCGGCCACGTCGGTCGGCTGCGCGACGCCGCCGCGCTGGAGGATGCACACGAGCCGCAGCGCCACCGCATCGGCGAGCTGGCGCGCGGTGCGTTCGAACACGGCGGGGTCGCCGATGGCCACCTCGGGCCGGAATCGCATGATGGCCTGGTTGACCGCGCCGTCGTGGTGGTGGCGGGACAGCTCCAGCCAGCTCATTCCGAAGCCTTGCAGCGCGCGCCGCAGCACCTTGCCCTGCGGCCCGGCAAAGCCTGCGCCGTTGGTATAGAGCACACGGTCCTCGACCACCGGGCCTTCGCTTTCGCCCGCGGCCAGCGTGTGCAGCAGCCGGAGCATCCAGTCGGCGTCGTCGCTCGTTTCCAGGCCCGAGAGCGACCACGACAACGGCACGCCGCGCAAGGCGCGCAGCGCGCGAGACAGGCCGTCGAAGTAGTCGGGCGCCGGACGCAGTCGGGACGCCGAGGTTCCGCCGTCGGTCTTGCGCAGGTTTTCCGAGCAAAAGCCGCAACGTGCCGAACAAGGCTTCACGGAGGCGTACGGCGTGAACGTGAGGGGCTGCGCAAAGCGCCGCGCGACCCCGCCGATCGTGTGCGTGTGCCAGCGCGCGGCCTCGTTCGAAGGCGGCGTGCGAAGGGTCACCCCGCGCACGGAGCGGCGAAGGCGTTCGAAGAGCGGGGAACTCGCGCTGCGCGGCAGATCGGCCACGGCGATCTGGTCAATCGCGCAGGTCACGGCCCGCACGGCGAGAGGCGTCGACGCATCGGCTTCAACGGGAATGACGGGGCGCATGGCAGGGGCGGGGTTGTCGCACCCGCCACCATACGACAGCGCGGCCTCCGAGGGCGGGAGTGGCTCCCTGCGCGCGCCCGTCACCCTAGCCACCTTGCACCTGCAGACTGCGCATCGTGCGCCCCATCGCCATCCGCCCGAACGCGACCAGCGCGACGATCCAGAAGCACTGCAGCCCCAGCGCGGCCAGCGCATGCCAGCCGCTCAGCTGCCCGAAGTACAGCCGCGCCGGAATGTCGAACAGCCCCGCCAGCGGCTGCACCAGCAGCGCGGTCTGCCAGGCGTCGGGCAGCAGCGCCAGCGGCAGCAGGTTGCCCGAGAACACGATGACCACGGGCGTCGCCACCGCCTGGATGCCGCGCTCGTTGAGCGCCGCCGTGGTCGCCACATTGAGCAGCATCACCATCGCGGTCGAGAGCAAGAGGCCTAGCCCCACCGACAGCAGGAACGCCGCGCCAGCCACCGCGTTCGCAGGCAACTGCCAGGCCCAGTCGCCCAGCCCCACCAGCGGCAATGCGACCGCCGCGAAGGCCGCCATCAGCGCCACGCGCGGCAGCAGGCGCGCCGCGATCCAGCCTGCGGTGCGCGCGAACCACAGCGCGTAGGCGTCCATCGGGCGCAGCCGGTCGTAGGCGACCGCGCCGGTGCGCGCGGCCTGCGCCACTTCGGGGTCACCGAGCCAGGGCATCAGCACCAGCAGGCCCTGCGCGAGCCAGGTGTAGGTGATGGCCTGGGCCAGCGACATCGACGAGGCCGCGCCCGCGATGGCGCTGCCGCTATAGAACGCGGCGAACACCATCACCTTGATGCCGCCCCACCAGCACTGCGTGGCAAAGCCTGCGAGCGCCGCGGTGCGGTACTGCAGCATCTGCAGGAAGCGCGAGACGAACGCCGCGACATACGGCCGGGCGAGGTCGCGCGGGCCCATGGCCGGCCTCACGCCTCGGCCGCTCCGTGCATGGCGTAGAAG
>DATLIE010000055.1:0-15122 GCA_035539635.1 Burkholderiaceae bacterium | reverse complement strand
AATGGGTGTTCTTTGACACGGAGACGTCGAGCGACGCGATCGTCGCGCCGGCCGCGCCGCCGCGCACGCTGAAGGTGTCGTCGCCCTTGTTCACATCCTCGTAGTTGCCGGCAGTGAAGGGGGCGACGTCGGGGGTCAGTCGGTCGGAATCCTGGTAAAGGTCGAGCACCTGGTCTGTCGCGTTGACGAGGCGGATCTCGCCGGAATTCGGCGAGACATCGCCACCGCCGCAGGCGGCAAGCAGAACGACGCTCGCGGCGCCACTGAGGAAGAGTCGAAGCAAGGAGGTGCGCATGGTCGGGGGGTCGAGCGGACTCGCGCCGCTCGGATCGAAAGGGGCTTGCCGCATTGTCGCCGCGCCGATCGCATGGATCTCGCCCGCCGGGTAATCGGTCGTTACACGAAGTGGCGGGCCGGATGAACGGGACCCGTCGCGTCGAGGCGGCCTACATCAGCAGGTGCTCGCCGGCGTTGTCGCCGCCCAGGATGACGTAGTTCACCTTGCGGATGTCGGCGAGCTTCGTGCCGCCGGCGTACGAGATCGAGCTTTGCACGTCTTCCTTCATCTCGCGCAGGGTGTCGGTGAGCTTGCCCTTGATCGGCTCGAGGATGCGCTTGCCCTCGACGTGCTTGTACTCGCCCTTGTTGAAGTCGGAGGCCGAGCCGTAGTACTCCTTGTACAGCTTGCCGTCGACCTCGACGGTCTGGCCCGGGCTCTCCTCGTGGCCGGCGAACAGCGAGCCGATCATCACCATCGAGGCGCCGAAGCGCATGCTCTTGGCGATGTCGCCGTGGTGGCGGATGCCGCCGTCGGCGACGATCGGCTTGGTGGCGACGCGGGCGCACCACTTGAGCGCCGACAGCTGCCAGCCGCCGGTGCCGAACCCGGTCTTGAGCTTGGTGATGCACACCTTGCCCGGCCCGACGCCGACCTTGGTGGCGTCGGCGCCCCAGTTCTCGAGGTCGATCACCGCCTCGGGCGTGGCCACGTTGCCGGCAATGACGAACGCCTGCGGCAACTTCTGTTTGATGTGCTCGATCATGCGCCGCACGCTGTCGGCATGGCCGTGCGCGATGTCGATCGTGAGGTAGTCGGCGCCGATGCCCTCGGCCGCGAGGCGATCCACCGTGGCCATGTCGGCCGGCTTGACGCCGACGCTGATCGACACGAACAGGCCCTTGGTGCGCATCGAGCGCGCGAAGGCCACGTTGTCGAGGTCGAAGCGGTGCATCACGTAGAAGTGGTCGGCCCGCGCGAGCGACTCGACGATCGTCTCGTCCACCACCGTCTTCATGTTGGACGGCACCACCGGCATCGCGAAGCGGCGCGGCCCGAACTGGATGCCGGTGTCGCACTCGGCGCGGCTTTCCACGCGGCACTTGCGCGGCAGCAGCAGGATGTTGTCGTAGTCGAAGATTTCCATGGTCAGGCTCCGTCGTTGGGGGAGAGCGCTTGACCTGGTGCACCGGCGTTTCCGAGAGGCCACGAGCCATGCGTGGGCCGGAAAGACGAACCGGGCGCCAGAATTTGGGCCCGGTGGCAAATTCTACGCTGTCAAAGTGCGGCGCTCCGTGCTGCATTGCGCAGCCGGCGCCGCACGGCCCCGGTCGCGCGCAGGGGCGCTGCCCATAATCGAAACGGCCCGGATGGTCCGGCAGGACGGTGAAAGTACCGCGTGACCGCTCGCACACCCTCGGATTCGCCCGTCAAAGCCCAGGGCCGCCCCCTGCGCGCGCTGCGGCGCTGGTTCGGCGGCGGCCTGAGCTTCACCTCGTCCACGCGTGACGCGCTGCTCGATGCGTTGTTCGAGCGCGCCGGCGACGGCCTCATGGTCTGCACCGCCGAAGGCGTCGTGCTGACCTGCAACTCACTGGCAGCCCAGCTGCTGCAGCTCGAGCCGAGCGAGATGATCGGCCATCACGTCTCCGAGTACATCGAGCAGGGCAAGTCGGAGCGGCGCTTCTCGCTGCGCGACGGACCGGCCACGACGCGCGTCGAGAAGGGGGACGCGCCACCGCGGCCGATCCACCTGACGCTGACGCCGTTTGAGTCGTCCAAGGGGGCCCAGGTCGTGCTGCGCGTGCGCGACGTTGCCGAACGCGCCGACGCGCAGGAACGCCTGCGCCAGCTCGCCAACTTCGACAGCCTGACCGGCCTGCCCAACCGGGCGCTGTTCCGCGACCGGCTCGGCCAGGCGATGGCGCGTGCCCAGCGCAGCAGCCAGGCGATGGCGCTGATGTTCCTGGACCTGGACCGCTTCAAGGTGGTCAACGACGACCTCGGCCACGAAGTCGGCGACCGCCTGCTGCGCCATGTCAGTCAGGCCCTGACCAAGTGCCTGCGCGCGGCCGACTCGGTGGGCCGCGACGGCGAGCCGGCGCACACGCTGTCGCGCCTGGGCGGTGACGAGTTCACCGTGATCGTCGAGAACGTGGGCAGCCCCGACGACGCAGCGCACATCGCGCGCCGCATGCTCGAGGCGCTGAACGAACCCTTCCTCGTCGACGAAGAGGAGATCGTGATCTCGGCGTCGATCGGGATCTCGATGTACCCGACCGACGATGTCGACCTGGACACCCTGATCCGCCACACCGACATGGCGATGTACCGTTCCAAGTCGCTCGGGCGCGGTACCTACAGCTTCTTCAGCGACGACCTCACCGAAGCGGTCACGGCGCGCGTGTCGCTGGAAGGCAGCCTGCGCCGCGCGATCGAGCGCCAGGAGTTCGTGCTCCACTTCCAGCCCAAGAGCGACCTGCGCACCGGGCAGGTCACCGGCGTCGAGGCCCTGGTGCGCTGGCACCGGCCCGGCCACGGCATGGTGCCGCCGGACCGCTTCGTCGGCGTACTCGAGGACACCGGGCTGATCCTGCCGGTGGGGGCCTGGGTGATCCGCGCGGCCTGCGAGCAGCTGGCGGCCTGGGACCGCGCGGGTCTGCCGCCGATCCGACTGGCGGTCAACCTCTCGGCACGCCAGTTCCGCCACCTGTACCTGGCTTCGCTGGTCGAGGACTCGCTGCGCCAGAACGAGATCGACCCGCAGCGCCTCGAGATCGAGCTGACCGAGTCGCTGCTGATGGAGGACAACGAGAGCACGCGTTCGATGCTCGACAGCTTCCGGCGCCTGGGCGTACGGCTGGCGATCGACGACTTCGGCACCGGGCATTCGTCGCTGAGCTACATCAAGCGTTTCTCGATCGACACACTGAAGATCGACCGTTCCTTCGTGCACTCGCTGCCGGACAACGAGGAGGACGCGGCGATCTGCGCTGCGGTCATCGCGCTGGGCCGCAGCATGCGCATGTGCGTGGTGGCCGAAGGCGTGGAGACGCCGGAGCAGGCGCGCTTGCTGCGCGACCTGGGCTGCGACGAGATGCAGGGCTACTGGCTCGGCCGACCGATGCCCGGCAGCGAGTTCGTGGCCTGGTTCGTCAACCACAAGCGAGCCCGCTCGCGGCGCCGTTCGCACAGCCGCTACACCGACACCAGCCCGATGACCCTGTTCAATCTGCTGGACGGTTCCTGAGCGGCGGCGCGGCCGCGCCGAACACGGCCAGCGCATCGACACTCGAATGGTGGCCCAGCGCCGCCGCGTGCCGGTCCCACCAGTGTGCTGCCCGCGCACGCCCGAGGTCGCGCAGGCGCTGCAGGAACTCCCACTCCGGCACTAGGCGCGTTTCGGCCGGCAGGGCCGACAAGGCGTCGTCGGCGTCGATCAGGTGCCAACGCAGGCGTGCCAGGCGGCGCTCGAGTCCGCCGCGCCACCAGCGGCGCTGCAGGGCATCGGCCTGCAGTTCGGCCAGCCAGCGCGCCTCGCGCAGGAACGCCGCATTGAAGGCGATGTCGAGCACGCGCGTCGCGATGCCTGGCGCGTCGTCGGGCACGGTCACAGGCGCCAGCGGACTCAGCGTCACGAGCAGCAGGTCGTCGGCCCCAGTCTCTCGCAGCAGGGGCGCCAGCGCCGGGTTGGCGCTGAACGCGCCGTCCCAATGGGCGCGGCCATCGATCGACACGGCACGCGCGATGGTCGGCAGGCAGGCCGATGCCAGCAACGCGTCGGCGCTGAGCTCGTGGCGCCGGAACAGGCGCAGCCGGCCGCTTTCGGCTTCGGTGGCGGCAACGAAGAGCGCCGGCCCGGCGCTCGCGCGCAGGGCATCGAAGTCGACCGAACTTGCGAGCAGGTCGCGCAGCGGATTGAGGTCGAGCGGGTTGAGCTGCGACGGGGCGAGCCAGTGCGTCCAGGCCAGCAGCGCGCGGCCGGCGGGGCCGAGCCGCGGCGGGTCGCCCGGCACGTGCCACAGGGGCGGCATGCCTTCGGCCACCGCATGCCAGAAGTCGTGCAGGGCCGCGCGCGCACCGTCGGCGCCGCCGCGGCGCAGGCCTTCGGCCAGCAGCACCGCATTCATCGCACCGGCGCTGGCGCCGCTGAGCGCGGCCACCACGAGGCCCCGCTCGAGCAACGCGTCGAGCACGCCCCACGTGAACGCGCCATGCGCGCCGCCACCTTGCAGTGCGAGCGAGACGCCGGGCGCCGCGCGTTGAAACAGGGCTTGCATGCGCACTTCTAGAATGCCTCGATGTCGTTTCCCCTCGATGACGCACGAAGCATGCCGCCAGAAGCGCCCCTTGGCGACCCGCTGCTGCGCCACCTGAACCCCGAACAGCTCGCGGCCGTCACGCTGCCCGCGGTGCCTGCGCTGATCCTCGCCGGCGCCGGCTCGGGCAAGACCAGGGTGTTGACCACGCGCATCGCCTGGCTGCTGTCGACCGGTCAGGTGTCGCCGGGCGGCATCCTCGCCGTGACCTTCACCAACAAGGCCGCGAAGGAGATGCTGACACGTTTGACGACCATGCTGCCGGTCAATGTGCGCGGCATGTGGATCGGAACGTTTCACGGCCTGTGCAACCGCTTCCTGCGCGCGCACTGGAAGCTGGCGGGCCTGCCGCAGTCGTTCCAGATCCTCGACGCGGGCGACCAGGTGGCCGCGGTCAAGCGCGTGGTCAAGGCGATGAACCTCGACGAGGAGCGCTATCCGCCCAAGCAGGCGGCGTACTTCATCTCGGGCAGCAAGGAAGAGGGCCTGCGCCCGCGCGACATCGACGCGCCCGACCCGCACACCAGGAAGCTGGTCGAGGTGTACGAGGCCTACGAGGCGCAATGCCAGCGCGAGGGCGTGGTCGACTTCGGCGAGCTGATGCTGCGCTGCTACGAGCTGATGCGCGACAACGACGCGGTGCGCGAGCATTACCGGCGGCGCTTCCGTCACGTGCTGGTCGACGAGTTCCAGGACACCAACCGCCTGCAATACAAGTGGCTGCAGCAATTCGCCCCGCCCGGGGCGCTGGGCCAGGGCGTGTTCGCGGTCGGCGACGACGACCAGAGCATCTACGCCTTTCGCGGCGCGCAGGTCGGCAACATGGCCGACTTCGAGCGCGAGTACCGCGTGCCGCAGGTCATCAAGCTGGAACAGAACTACCGCTCGTTCGGCCACATCCTCGATGCCGCCAACGCGCTGATCTCACACAACCTGAAGCGTCTGGGCAAGAACCTGCGCACCGACGCCGGCGCCGGAGAGCCGGTGCGCGTGTCCGAGGCGACGAGCGACTACGGCGAGGCGCAGTGGCTGCTCGACGAGGCGCAGCAACTGCACCGCGGCGGCACGCCGCGCGCCGAGATCGCGATCCTGTACCGCAGCAACGCGCAAAGCCGCGTGCTCGAGAGCGCGCTGTTCAACGCCGGCATCGCGTACCGCGTCTACGGCGGCCTGCGCTTCTTCGAGCGTGCCGAGGTCAAGCATGCGCTGGCCTACCTGCGCCTGCTCGAGAACCCGAACGACGACACGAGCTACCTGCGGGTGGTCAACTTCCCCGCGCGCGGCATCGGCGCGCGCACCATCGAGCTGCTGCAGGACGCGGCGCGCGCGACCGGGCGCAGCCTGTACCAGAGCGTGGCCGCGGTGAGCGGCAAGGGCGGCGCCAATCTGGCGGGCTTCAACACGCTGATCGAGCGCCTGCGCGACGAGACCCATGGCGCCACGCTGCGCCAGATCATCGAGACGGTGCTGCAGCGCTCGGGGCTGGTGGAGTTCTACCGCCTCGAGAAGGAAGGCCAGGACCGCATCGAGAACCTGGACGAGCTGGTCAACGCCGCCGAGGCCTTCGTGACTCAGGAGGGCTTCGGCAAGGACGCGGTGGCGCTGCCGGTCGACGAGCAGGCGCCGGGCGCGATCGCCGGCGGTGCGCCGTTGCCTGCGGACACGCTGACGCCCGACGCCGACACCGGCGAGATCGTCAGCCCGCTGGCGGCCTTCCTGACGCATGCCGCGCTCGAGGCCGGCGACAACCAGGCGCAGGCCGGGCAGGACGCGATCCAGCTGATGACGGTGCACTCGGCCAAGGGCCTGGAGTTCGATGCCGTGTTCATCACCGGCATGGAGGAGGGCCTGTTCCCTCACGAGAACTCGATGAGCGACCACGACGGCCTCGAGGAGGAGCGGCGCCTGATGTACGTGGCGATCACGCGCGCGCGCAAGCGCCTGTACATGAGCTTCTCGCAGACGCGCATGCTGCACGGGCAGACGCGCTACCACGTCAAGAGCCGCTTCTTCGACGAGCTGCCCGAGGAGCACCTGAAGTGGCTGACGCCGCGCAACCAGGGCTTCGGTTCCGGCTATGCGCGCGAGTACCAGAGCGCGTGGGCGCGCGGCACCGGCCTGGGCTCGATCGTCGGTGCGGGCCGGGTGGAGTCGCCGGCGCCGGCGTACACGCCGAAGGCGCCGCCCTCGCACGGCCTGCGCACCGGGCAGGGCGTGTTCCACAACAAGTTCGGCGAGGGCGTGATCGTCACGCTCGAAGGCGTGGGCGAAGACGCACGTGCGCAGGTCAACTTCGGCCGCCACGGCATGAAGTGGCTTCAGCTGTCGATCGCGAAGCTGACGCCGGTGTGACCCGCGGTGCGGTGCGGCGGCGGCGCCGGCGCCCGATCAGATCACCGTGGTGGCGGCGTCGCCCGATTCGCCGAAGCAGTCGGCGTAGGTGAAGTACAGCGACACGTAGAACGCGGTCGAGAACAGCAGGCCGGCCGGCAGGGCCGCGGCCGCGAGCAACTGGGGCGTGCCGAGCAGCGTGAACAGCACGCCGCAGGCGATGCCGAACAGCGCCACGGTCGCGGCCCAGGCGGCGAAGTAGAGCGCGAACGCGCCCTTGTTGCGCCAACAGGCCAGCGTGCTCGAGAACAGGGCCTGCGCCGCGCTGTGGCCATGCCACCACACCAGCATCGGCGCGTGCCAGAACGGGATCGACAGCAGCCCAGTGAGCCCCAGGCGCACCCACATGCCGCCCTGCAGCCGCGGGTCGGCCAGCAGGGCGTCGATCTCGCGGTTGGCGGCCTCGTCGCGCGTGCCGGCCAGCAGGATCTGCAGGCGCTCGAAGGCGCCCCCGTCGGCGGCCTCGGCCAGCAGCATCACGAACGCGCTCGTGATCGCAAAGCCGACGCACAACGCCAGGAGCGTGCGCCGTCGTGCGCGGTCGCCGCCGGGCAGCAGCGGTTCGATCAGCTGGCCCGCATGCACGTTCTCGCCCGCGAGCGCGGCGCGCGTCGCATTGGCGAAGCCCAGCGTCAGCAAGGGCAGGCCGGCCAGCAACAGCAACGCGCCCACATAGGGCAGCACGAGCAGGATCATCGCCGTGACCAAAAACAGCAGGAACAGCAGCGAGAAGCCGAGCGGGCGCTTCAGGAACAGGGCGAACGCCTGGCTGACCCAGGCCAGGCCGCGGCGCGGCGTCGTGTCGAGGATGCGCAGGCTCATCGCGGTTTCATGATCCGGGGTGCCAAGGGGACGCGATGCGCGCCCGCAGCACGCGTTCGAAGTGCGCCGGGTCGTGCGCCTTGAGGATGGTGGCCTCGCGCGGCAGGTGCAGGTCCCACAGGCGCGAGAGCCAGAAGCGGAAGGCGGCGGCGCGCAGCAGCGCGGGCACCAGGCGGCGCTCGTTGCCGGTCAGGGGGCGCACCGTTTCGTAGGCGGCGACGAACGCGGCGGCGCGGTCCTCTGCCAGCACGCCGCTGGCGAGGTCGATGCACCAGTCGTTCAGGCACACCGCGATGTCGAACAGGAAGCTGTCGACGCCGGCGAAGTAGAAGTCGAAGAAGCCGCACAGGCGCTCGTGGCCCCGGTCGCCGGGCTCGAACATCACGTTGTCGCGAAACAGGTCGGCGTGGATCGGGCCGCGCGGCAATGCCGCGCACGCCGGCGACGCGGCGAGCTGGCGCTGGTAGACCAGTTCGCCCTCGAGCAGCTCGCGCTCGGCCGGGCCCACATGCGGCAGCACCTGCGGCACGGTCTCGATCCACCAGGGCAGGCCGCGCAGGTTGGGCTGCGAGAGCGCAAAGTCGCGCCCGGCCTCGTGCATGCGCGCGAGCATTGCGCCGACCTGGGCACAGTGGTCGGCGTCGGGCGCGAGCTGGTGGCCGCCGGGCAGGCGGTCGACCAGCGCTGCCGGCTTGCCCTTGAGTCGGTGCAGGATCGCGCCGCCGCCATCGGACTGAGGCATCGGCACCGGAATGCCGCGCTGTGCCAGGTGGCGCATCAGCTCCAGGTAGAAGGGCAGCTGTTCGAACGTGAGGCGCTCGAACAGCGTCAGCACCCAGTGGCGCGAGGTGCCCTTGTCGAGCGTGTCGACGAAGAAGTTGCTGTTCTCGATGCCGGCCTGGATGCCGCGCAGGTCGGTCAGCTCGCCCACCGACAGGCGCGCGACGAAGGCGCGCGCCTCGTCGCGCGAGACTTCGGTGAAGACGGCCATTCGTGCGTGGGCGGCCTAGAACTTCAGGACGTTCCAGACGCGCTGGCCGCCGGCGCCCGGCTGACCGTTGGCGCGGTTCTGCGACGGGTCACGCCCGCCCGTCGGCGCCACGATCTCGTACTCGGCCGCGTGCTTGGGCTTGACCACGATGCGCTGCGTCTGGCCGCGCACGCGCAACTCCTCGATGCGCACGGACTCGTCCTCGAGCACGATGCGCTGCACCTTCGGCTCGGGCGCCTGTTTGCTCTCCTGCGCGGCAGTGCCTGCGGCGCAGAGGCCGAGCACGGCGGCGGCAAGGAGCGGTCTCATGCAGACATTCTAGCCAGCGCACAATCGCCGCATGGCACAAGACAAGAACGACGATGCCCCCGTGCTGTTGCTGGTCGACGGGTCGAGCTACCTGTACCGGGCCTACCACGCGATGCCCAACCTGACAGGGCCGGGCGGCTTTCCCACCGGGGCGATTCACGGCTTCATCGCGATGCTGAAGAAGCTGCGCAGCGACATCAACGCCGAGCACGCGGCCTGCGTCTTCGACGCCTCGGGCAAGACGTTTCGTGACGACTGGTACCCCGAGTACAAGGCCAACCGCTCGCCGATGCCCGACGACCTGCGCAAGCAGATCGAGCCGATCCACGAGGCGGTGCGCCTGCTCGGCTGGCCGGTGCTGCAGGTGCCGGGCATCGAGGCCGACGACGCGATCGGCACGCTGGCGCGGCGTGCGGCTGACAGCGGCCACCGCGTCGTCGTCTCCACCGGCGACAAGGACCTGGCGCAATTGGTCAACGAGCAGGTGACGCTGATCAACACGATGAGCGGCGAGGTGCTCGACGTGCCCGGCGTCAACGCCAAGTTCGGCGTGCCGCCCTCGGCCATCGTCGACTACCTGACGCTGGTCGGCGACACGGTGGACAACGTGCCGGGCGTCGAGAAGGTGGGGCCCAAGACCGCCGTCAAGTGGCTGGCCGAGCATGGCTCGCTCGATGGCGTGGTGGCCAACGCCGACAGGATCGGCGGCGCGGTCGGCGAGAACCTGAAGAAGGCGCTGCCCTGGCTGCCGACGGGCCGCAAGCTGGTGACGGTGGTGACCGACTGCGACCTGTCGGGCCATGTCGCGAACTGGCCCTCGCTCGACGCGCTGGCGCTGGCCGAGGTGGACCGCGCGGCGCTGGCCGACTTCTACACCCGCTTCGGCTTCAAGACCTTCAAGCGGGAGCTGGAAGAGGGCGGCGACGCGCCAGCGGCGGCCGCAGCCGCCGCCACCGTCGGCGCGCCGGCACCGAGGCCGGCCGTCGCGCGCTCGTACGAGACGGTCCTGACGCAGGAGCGGCTGGACCATTGGCTCGCCACGATCCGCGCCGCAGCGCTGACGGCCTTCGACACCGAGACCACCTCGCTCGACGCGATGACGGCGCGCATCGTCGGCCTGTCGTTCGCGGTGACGCCGGGCGAGGCCGCCTACGTGCCATTGGCACACAACTACCCCGGCGCGCCCGATCAGCTGAGCCTCGACGCCGTGCTCGCGCAACTGAAACCCTGGCTCGAGGACGAGCAGGCCGCCAAGGTCGGCCAGCACATCAAGTACGACGCGCATGTGCTCGCCAACCACGGCATCGCGGTGCGCGGCTACCGCCACGACACGCTGCTGCAGAGCTACGTGCTCGAAGCGCACCTGAACCACAGCCTCGAGAAGCTCGCGGAGCGCCACCTCGGCCGCAAGGGCCTGAGCTACGAAGACCTGTGCGGCAAAGGGGCGAACCAGATCCCTTTTTCGCAGGTCGACATTCACAAGGCGGCCGAGTACTCGGGCGAGGACAGCGAGATGACGCTGGCCGTGCACCAGGTACTGTGGCCGCAGCTCGAGGCCGATGCGCCGCATCCGTTCGGCCAGCGCTTCGTCTACGAGTCGATCGAGATGCCGGTGAGTGCATTGCTGCTGCGCATCGAGCGCCACGGCGTGCTGATCGACAGTGCACGCCTGGCCGAGCAGAGCCGCGACCTGGCCGAGCGCATGGTGGCGCTCGAGCAGGAGGCGTATGGCATTGCCGGGCAGCCGTTCAACCTGGGCAGCCCGAAGCAGATCGGCGAGATCCTGTTCGGCAAGCTCGGCCTGCCGGTCAAGCGCCGCACCGCGAGCGGCGCACCATCGACCGACGAGGAGGTGTTGTCAGAGCTGGCCGCCGACTACCCGCTGCCGGCCAAGATCCTCGAGCACCGCAGCTTCGCCAAGTTGAAAGGCACCTACACCGACAAGCTGCCGCAAATGGTGAACCCTGTCACCGGCCGCGTGCATACGAGCTACGCACAGGCGGTGGCGGTGACCGGGCGCCTGTCGAGCAACGACCCGAACCTGCAGAACATCCCGATCCGCACGCCCGAAGGGCGGCGCATCCGCGAGGCCTTCATCGCCCCGCCGGGGCACGTGGTCGCCAGCGCCGACTACTCGCAGATCGAGCTGCGCATCATGGCCCACATCAGCGGCGACGAAGGCCTGACCAAGGCTTTTGCGCAGGGCTTGGACGTGCACCGCGCCACCGCCAGCGAGGTCTTCAACGTGGCGCTCGATGCGGTGTCGTCCGAGCAGCGGCGCTACGCCAAGACCATCAACTTCGGCCTGATCTACGGCATGGGCGCCTTCGGCCTGTCGCAGGCGCTCGGCATCGAGCAGAAGGCAGCCAAGGATTACATCGAGCGCTACTTCGCGCGTTTCGCCGGCGTCAAGCGCTACATGGACGAGACCAAGCGCCAGGCCGCCGAGCGCGGTTATGTCGAAACCTGGTTCGGCCGCCGCATCTACCTGCCCGAGATCAAGGGCGGCAGCGGCCCGCGGCGCGCCGGCGCCGAGCGGCAGGCGATCAACGCACCGATGCAAGGCACCGCGGCCGACCTGATCAAGCTGGCCATGATCGCGGTGCAGGGGGCGATCGACCGCGAGCGCAAGGGCACGCGCATCGTGATGCAGGTGCACGACGAGCTGGTGTTCGAGGTGCCCGAGGCCGAGGTCGGCTGGGTGCGCGAGCAGGTGCCGGCGCTGATGGCCGGCGTCGCGCAGTTCAACGTGCCGCTGCTGGCTGAAGTGGGCCTGGGCGCGAACTGGGACGAAGCCCACTAGCCGCCGAGAACGGGCCGAGGGCACCGTCACGCAACTGTCGCAATTCGTTCATAGACTGTGTCCATGAGCGAGGATCGTGCGAACGAGGAGGGCGGCCGCCCTGACGCGGCCGTAACGCCGGCCGGCCCGATGCTGCTTGGCCGCGAAGAGGCCATCCTCGAATTCAACCGCCGCGTGCTGGCCCAGGCCGAGCGCGCCGACGTGCCGCTGCTCGAGCGCCTGCGCTACGTGACCATCGTCTCGTCCAACCTGGACGAGTTTTTCGAAGTGCGCTTCGCTGACTACCTGGAGGCGGTGCGTGACCAGGACACGGCCGAGGCGCGGCACGACCTGGAGGCACTCGCCGTCAGCGCGCACGCCATCATCGACGAGCAGTACGCCCTCTTCAATGAGAAGGTGATGCCGGCGCTGGCGCGCGCGGGCCTGGTGATCCTGAATCACGCCGAGCGCAGCGCGGCGCAGCGCCGCTGGGTGGCGCAGTTCTTCGAGGAGCAGGTGCGGCCGCTGCTGCTGCCGGTGAGCCTGGACCCGTCGCACCCGTTCCCGCTGGTGGCCAACAAGAGCCTGAACTTCATCGTGCGCCTCGGCCAGCGCGACGCCTTCGGGCGCGACAACCAGATCGCCATCGTCAAGGTGCCGCGCGTGCTGCCGCGCGTGATCCGCCTGCCCGACGCGTTGTGCAAGCGCGGCCAGCAGGGCTTCGTGCTGCTGTCCTCGGTGATCCGCGCGCACCTGGGGTCGCTGTTCCCGGGCCGCACGGTCGACGCGTTCTCGCAATTCCGCGTCACGCGCGACTCGGACCTGGCGGTCGACGAGCGCGAGGTGGTCAACCTGCGCCAGGCGCTGCGCACGGGGCTGACCACGCGCCACTTCGGCCAGGCGATCCGGCTCGAGGTGGTCAACACCTGCCCCAAGGAGCTGGAGCAGTTCCTGCTCGCGCAGTTCGAGCTGCCCGAGGCGGCGCTGTACCGCGTCAACGGGCCGGTGAACCTGGTGCGCCTGGCGCAGCTGATCGACCAGGCCTCGGACCGGGACGACGGCCCGGCGCTGCGCTTCGCGCCCTTCGAACCGGCCTGGCCCGAGTCGCGCTTGGCGCGCGGACGCTCGGTGTTCGAGCGCCTGCGCCAGGACGGCGACCTGCTGCTGCACCATCCGTTCGAGAGCTTCGAGCCGGTGGTGGCCTTTCTGCGCGAAGCGGTGCACGACCCCGACGTGCTGGCGATCCAGCAGACGATCTACCGCACCGGCAGCGACAGCGTGCTGATGGAACTGCTGCTCGAGGCGGCGCGGCGCGGCAAGGAAGTCACCGTTGTCGTCGAGCTCAAGGCGCGCTTCGACGAGGAGGCCAACATCAACTGGGCCGAGCGCCTGGAAGCGGTGGGCGCGCAGGTGGTGTACGGCATCGTCGGCCTGAAGACGCACGCCAAGCTGTTGCTGGTGACGCGGCGCGAGGGCACGCGGGACGGCGATGGCCGGCACGCTTCCAAGACCCGGATGCGGCGCTACGTGCACCTGTCCACCGGCAACTACAACCCGCGCACCGCGCGCCTGTACACCGACGTCGGCTACTTGAGCGCCGATCCGGCGCTCACGGGCGATGCCGAGGCGATCTTCCAGCAGCTCGCGAGTCAGGCGCGCACGCGCGCGCCGCAACGCCTGCTGACGGCACCGTTCGGCCTGCACAAGCGCCTGGTGCAGCTGATCGGCCAGGTGACCGAGGCGGCCAAGGCGGGCAAGCCGGCGCGCATCGCGGCCAAGTTCAACGCGCTGACCGACGTCGGCCTGATCGACGCACTGCTCGCGGCCAGCCGCGCCGGCGCGAAGATCGACCTCGTGGTGAGGGGCGCCTGCATGCTGCGCCCCGGCGTGCCGGGCAAGAGCGACAACATCCGCGTGCGCTCGATCGTCGGCCGCTTCCTCGAGCACACGCGGGTGATGTACTTCCGCTGGGGCGAGCGCGACGAGGACGAGGCGCTGTACCTGTCGTCGGCCGACTGGATGGGGCGCAACATGTTCCGCCGCATCGAGCTGGCCTGGCCGGTGCGCGACCCGGCGCTGCGCCAGCGCGTGATCGACGAATGCCTGGTGCCCTACTTGCACGACACGCGCGACGCGTGGACGATGCGGCCCGACGGCGGCTACCGCCGCGTCGCCGAACATGGCGTCAGCGCCCAGCAGGCGCTGATGCACCGCTACGGATGGACCTGATCCTCTGGCGTCATGCGGAGGCCACCGAGTCGGACGATGCCGAGGATGACCTGGCGCGCCCGCTCACGTCGCGCGGCGAGCGCCAGGCCGCGCGCATGGCCGCCTGGCTCAACCAGCACCTGCCGGCGACGACCCGCGTGCTGGCCAGCCCCGCGCGCCGCACGCAGCAGACGGCGGCCCTGCTCGATCGCAAGTTCCGCACGGTGCCCGCGCTCGGCCCCGGCGGCTCGGTCACGGCGCTGCTCGACGCGGTGCGCTGGCCCGACGCCAAGGAGCCGGTGCTCGTCGTCGGCCACCAGCCCACGCTCGGCCTGGTGGCCGCGCACCTGCTGGCCGGCGTGGCGCAGCCGTGGAGCGTCAAGAAGGGCGCGGTGTGGTGGCTGCGCCGGCGCGAACCCAGGCGCGGGGACGACGGCGACGGACACACCGTGCTGGTGACGGTGCGCGGACCCGAGGCCGTGTAGCCGGGATCTAGAACCGGATCTTGCCGGTCCAGATGTCCTTGTACATGACCCAGTCGCCCATGAAGCTGTACAGCGGCCGCTTGAAGCTCGCCGGCCGGTTCTTCTCGAAGCCGAAGTGCCCGAGCCAGGCGAAGCCGTAGCCGCACAGCAGGCCGTACAGCAGGTACTGCGGGCGACCGGTGGCGATCAGCATGCCCAGGCACACCAGCGCCAGCGTCGAGCCGACAAAGTGCAGGCGGCGGCAGGTGCGGTTGGCGTGCTCGCCCAGGTAGAACGGGTAGAACTCGGCGAAGCTCTTGAAGGCCTTGGGATCGACGGCCGGAGCGGTGGTCGTGTTCATGGGGCGAGCGCCTTTCGCAGCGCATTCAACACCGCGTCCGGGCTCTCCTGCATCAGGTAATGCCCGCCGGGCACGTGGTGCACCGTGGCCTTCAGCGCGGCCGCCACATCGCGCGCACTGCGCGGCAGCGTCATCTGGTCGGCTTCGGCCAGCACCAGGTGAGCGGGGCAGCGCACGCGCTCGGCGGCCACCAGCCCG
>DATLIE010000054.1:0-2323 GCA_035539635.1 Burkholderiaceae bacterium | reverse complement strand
TAGCAATGCCAGCCCATCTCCATCTGCACCGCGTGCCGGCCCTGCGCCGGGCGGCCGTAGTGGCGCGTGATGTAGCCACCCTTGAAGCGGCCGTCGACGACGTGGCCGTGCGCGGTGTGGTCGCGCAGCACGGCTGCCAGTAGTGCGCGACGCGGCGCCGGATCTCGGAATCGTCCGGGGCCTGGCCGTCGCGGTACAGCGGCTCGCCGGTGAAGAAGCGCGTCGGGCAGAGCTCGGTGTTGTTGGCACCGGCGTACATCGGCGTGTTCTCGCGCGGCCGGTTCAGGTCGATCAGGTAGCGGCTTTCGCGCGGCACCAGCAAGCTGGCGCCGAGCTCGCCGGCGAAGGCGTAGAGGCGGTCAAGATGCCAGTCGGTGTCCTCGACCTGCAGCGCGCGCGGCAGGTAGCGCGGCCGCTGGTCTTCGGGGATCAGCGTGCCGACGTGCGGGAAGCTGATCAGCAGGGGGGTGTGCCCTTGTTGCAGGGTAAAGCTCATGTGGTTCTCCCGGCGACGATGCGCTGCCGGCAGGGGTTGACCCCGAAACGGTACGCCAGTTCACGCGGATGCTCCACGTCCCAGACGGCGAGGTCCGCGCGCTGGCCTGCAGCCAGGCGGCCGCGGTCGGCCAAGCCCAGGGCACGGGCGGCATGCACCGTGACGCCAGCGAACGCCTCCTCGGGCGTCAGGCGAAACAGCGTGCAGGCCATGTTCAGCATCAGCAGCAGCGACAGTGCAGGCGAGGAACCGGGATTGTGGTCGGTGGCGATCGCGATCGGCACGCCCGCCGCGCGCAGCGCGTCGATCGGCGGCAGCTTCGTCTCGCGCAGGAAGTAGTAGGCGCCGGGCAGCAGCATCGCGACCGTGCCGGCGGCGCGCATCGCGGCGATGCCCTGGGGGTCGACGTGCTCGAGGTGGTCGCAGGACAGCGCGCCGTACTCCGCGGCCAGCGCCGCGCCGTGCTGGTTCGACAGCTGCTCGGCGTGCAGCTTGATGGGTAGGCCCAGGCGCTTCGCCGCGTCGAAGATGCGCCGTGTTTGCTCCGCTGTGAAGCCGATGGTGTCGCAGAAGGCGTCGACCGCATCGACCAGGCCCCGCGCGTGCTGGCCGGGCAGCCAGGCGCAGGCGGCGTCGATGTAATCGTCAGCGCGATCCGCGTACTCGGGCGGCAGCGCGTGCGCGGCCAGCGAGGTGGTGCGCACGGTGAGCGGCAGCTCGCGGCCGAGGCGGCGAGCGACCGTTAGGCAGCGTGCCTCGTGTTCCTCGGCCAGGCCGTAGCCGGACTTGATCTCGATCGTCGTCACGCCCTCGGCCATCAGCGCGCGCGCGCGGTTCGCGGCGGCCGTTAAAAGTTGATCGTCGCTCGCTGCACGCGTGGCCGCGACGGTCGAGCGGATGCCGCCGCCGGCCTTGGCGATCTGCTCGTAGGTGGCACCTTGCAGGCGCAGCTCGAACTCGGCCGCGCGATCGCCGCCGTAGACGAGGTGAGTGTGGGCGTCGATGAGCCCCGGCGTGACCAGCGCACCCTGCAGGTCGATCTCGCGGTCGGCCTTCAGCGTGGCCGGCAATTCGGCGTCGGCACCGACCCACACGATGCGTTCGCCATCGACCTGCAGCGCGCCGTCCTCGATCCAGCCCCAGGGTCGGGAGCCGTCCATCGTCGCGAGGCGGGCGTGGCGCCAGAGGGTGCTCATCGGTTCTCCAGGGTCAGCCACCAGCCGCTGCCGCGTGAAGGCAGGGGTCTCGATGGGTCGTCGGTCCACCACAGCGTGTCATTGGCGAACAGGCCGCGCCACAGCGCTGCGGTGCGGGTGCGTGGCTCTCGTTGCATCGTGATGCGACCGGCATCACGGCGTGCCATCAGGTTCAGGTCCCGCGTCGGGCCGGCGAGCAGGTGGCAGGCGGGTGCGTCTTCGCCGGCAAAGGCGAGCGCGTCGCTTTCGGGACCCAGTTGCACCACGCCCGCGGGCAGCGCCAGCTCGACGCCCGCGCCTTCGAGCACGGCGAAGCAGCGGTCGATGCCGGGAAAGGGCGAGAAGGGGCCGTCGGCCTCGATCTCGGCGACGCTGACGCGCACGAGCCAGTCGCTCACGGTCGGCCACGCGAGCAGCTCGCGCGTGCGTCCGCCACCGTTGCGCCAGGGCACGAAGGGGCAGTCGGACAAGCTCACGACGTTCACGGCTCGAAGCTCCCCTCGAGCAGGTAGCGCGTGCCCGGGTGCACCAGGCGCGCGATCGTGATCACCGCGTCGCGGCTGAAGGTGCGGCGCGTGACGACGAGGCAGGGCTCGTCGGGCGCGATGCCGAGCAGGGCGGCCTCCTGGCC
>DATLIE010000053.1:0-2865 GCA_035539635.1 Burkholderiaceae bacterium | reverse complement strand
GGCCTGATCTGCACCGGCGAGGCCTACAAGAGCGCGGTCAAGATGACCTTCGCCAAAGGGGCGGCGCTGGAGGACCCATCGGGCCTCTTCAACTCGAGCCTCGAAGGCAACACGCGGCGTGCGATCGACTTCCGCGAAGGCGAGAAGATCGACGAGGTGGCCTTGAAGGCGCTTGTTCGCGCCGCCGTGGCGCTGAACAAGTCTTCGGGCAAGCGCTGAGCAAGGGGCCGCCATGGGACGCGTTCTTCGCCTGGTTTTTGCCGTCGTCGCCGGCTTCCTGGTCGGCAGCCTGGTGAACATGGCGCTCATCATGGCGAGCGGCAGCGTCATCGCGCCCCCGCCCGGAGCGGACCTGACCAGCGCCGCGGGCCTGAAGGCGTCGCTGCATCTGTTCGAGCCCCGGCACTTCATCTTCCCGTTCCTCGCGCACGCCCTCGGCACCTTCGTCGGTGCGCTGGTGGCGGCGTGGTGCACCCCGGGCAGGACACCGGGACCGGCGTACACGGTGGGGGGCCTGTTCCTGCTGGGCGGGGTCGCCAATGTCGTGATCCTGCCGGCGCCGGCGTGGTTCGGCGCGCTCGACCTGATCGCCGCCTACCTGCCGATCGCTTGGCTGGCGCACCGGCTCGTGTCGCGTCGCCCGGGAGGGGCTGCGCTTGGCCGCTGAGCACCCGGCACCGGCCGTGGCGCCGCAGGCCAGGCCGGCCTTCGACGAGCCGCTTGAACTTGGCTGCTCGCCGCCTCAGGCGGTCTGGTCCACGCTGCTGCTCGCGTTCTTCGGCGGTTGGGCGCTGTTCCTGCTCCCGCTCGGCCTGCTGACGGACCAGCAGGAGTTGCGGCAGCGTGTGGTGCAGATGAACCAGCACAACCCGCAGGGTTGGTCGGGTTCGCTCTAGACTGCCGTCGCCCCCTGCCATGCCGCCTCCGCTCGACGCCTTCGACCACGTGCACGTCTACGTGCACGACCGTGCAGAGGCCGAGCGCTGGTATGCGCGCGTGATGGGCCTGTCGCGCACGCCGGAACTCACGTTCTGGGCCGCCGACGGCGGGCCGCTGACCTTGCAGAACGAATCCGGCTCGATTCACATCGCGCTCTTCGAGCGCCCTCCTGCGAAGCCCTGCCGCTCCACGATTGCGCTGCGCGTGCCGGGCAGCGCCTTCGGTGCCTGGCAGGCTCACCTGCAGCGCGAGCTGCCGGGCGACGTGAGCGTCGAGGACCATCAGGCCTCGGTGTCGCTCTACTTCACGGACCCGGACGGCAACCCGTACGAAGTCACCACCTACGAAGTCGCCGAAGCCAAGGCGTCGCTGGAGCGCGCGTGATTGCGCTGCGCGGCCTCGACCACCTGGTGCTGCGCGTGGCCGACCTCGACGCGATGCTGCGCTTCTATGTCGATGCGCTCGGCTGCACGGTCGAGCGCCGGCGCGACGACATCGGCCTGCTGCAACTGCGCGCCGGCAGCTCGCTGATCGACCTGGTGCCCGTCAGCGGCAAGCTGGGTCGCGCGGGCGGCGCGGCGCCGGGGCCCGAGGGCCGCAACCTGGACCACTTCTGCCTGCGCGTAGAACCCTTCGACGAAGCGGCGATTCGGGCCCAGCTCGCTTGCCACGGCATCGCTGCCGGCCTGGTGGAGTCGCGCTACGGCGCCGAGGGCGAGGGCCCGTCGATCTACCTCGCGGACCCGGAAGGCAACGTGGTGGAGCTGAAAGGGCCGCCCGGCCCGCTGAGCGCCGCCTGAGCGCGCGTCAGTCCGCGACGCGCCGAGCGCGGATGAAGAGCCACAAGGCGGCCGCCTCGATGACCAGGAACAGCGCCAGGCTCCAGAACTCGTAGGGCACGCCGATCAGGTCCACCGCCGCGTCGGCGCAGGTGGCGCGCGGCTGGAACACCTCGGGCAGCAGTTCGTCCAGGTGCGAGCCCGAGAGCACGCGATCGGCCAGCGTCAGGTTGCACGAGGCGCTGGCCGCGGCCACGAAGTGCTGCCACAGCGCCGACGCGATGCCGCAGCCGCACAGCAGCAGCAAGAGCAGC
The DNA here is from genome assembly GCA_035539635.1 of Burkholderiaceae bacterium. Lineage (GTDB taxonomy): Bacteria > Pseudomonadota > Gammaproteobacteria > Burkholderiales > Burkholderiaceae_C > CADEEN01. The sequence continues at coordinate 833 of DATLIE010000053.1, read as the reverse complement.
GGCACCGCGCGGCGCGCCAGCAGCGTGCCGTCCCACACCAGGCCGAGCAGCGCCGTCAGGCCGATGCCGACGAAGATCAGGCGCTGCAACGCGCACCAGGGGCAGGGCTGCATGTCGAACACATGCTGCGAAACCAGTGCCAGCGCCACGGCGCCGAAGCTCACGACGGCAATCGCGATCAGGATCGCGCGGCGCGACAGCCTGGCGCCCGCCGATGGACCACCCAACACCGCCTGTGTCATGCCACTTCGGCGATCAGCTCGATCTCGACGCAGGCGCCCATCGGTACCTGGGCCACGCCGAAGGCGCTGCGCGCATGCGCGCCGATCTCCGGGCCGAACACCTCGGCCAGCAGGTTCGAGCAGCCGTTGGTGACCAGGTGCTGCTCGGTGAAGGTGGGCGTGCTGTTGACCAGGCTCATCACCTTGACGATGCGCTTGACCTTGCCGAGGTCGCCACCGAGCGCGGCGGCCAGCGTGCCCAGCAGGTCGATCGCGATGGCACGCGCGGCGGCCTGACCGTCCTCGGTGCCCATGGTCAGGCCGAGCTGGCCGACCCAGGGCTTGCCGTCCTTCTTCGCGATATGGCCCGACAGGAACACGAGGTTGCCGCTGCGCACGAAGGGCACGTAGGCGGCGGCGGGCGTGGCCACCGGAGGCAGCGTGATGCCCAGGGCTTGCAGGCGTTCGGCAGGGCGGCTCATGGCAGTGCAGCAGGGGTCGTGAGCAGTGGCGGGCGATCCTACACTGGCCACATGACGGGAGCGGCGGCGGCAGGCGGTGGCCCGGAAAGCCTTGATGGCGCCAGCGGCCGGGCCGCGGCCGTGGTGCTGG
>DATLIE010000052.1:0-11348 GCA_035539635.1 Burkholderiaceae bacterium | reverse complement strand
TCGATCCACGACCGCTTCGTGCAGCAGGTGGCGGCGCGCTTCGAGCAGTCGGTCGCCGGCACACCGGAGATGGACCGCGACTGCGGGCCGCTGATCAATGCGGCGCAGAAGGCGCGCGTCGAGGGGTTCCTCCGAGAGGCGCGCGAGACCGGGGTGCCGCTGCTGGCGCAAGGCAAGGTGGCGGCCGGCGTGCCCGCCGGTGGCTACTACGTGCCGCCGACGATGTTCGGCCCGGTGCCGCGCGGGCACCGCCTGGCCTGCGAGGAGGTGTTCGGGCCGGTGCTGTCGGTGATCCCGTTCGACGACGAGGACGACGCGGTGCGCCTGGCCAATGCCACTGACTACGGCCTGATCGCCGCCATCTGGACCCGCGACGGTGCGCGCCAGACGCGCGTCGCCAAGCGCATGCAGTGCGGGCAGGTGTACGTGAACTGCTACGGTGCTGGGGGTGGCGTCGAGTTGCCCTTCGGCGGCGTCAAGAAGAGTGGGCATGGGCGCGAGAAGGGCTTCATCGCGCTGCAGGAGTTCTGCACCATCAAGACCATCGTCCAGTACCACGGCAAGGCATGACCCATCCGCCGGAGCGGCCGCGCCGCTTCCCCGAACTGCGCGACGCCGTGCGCGCCCTGTGTGCGCAGTTCCCGGACGAGTACCACCGCCGCATCGACCGCGAGCGCGCCTATCCCGAGGCCTTCGTCGACGCATTGACAAGGGCCGGGTGGCTGGCGGCCATGATTCCTGCGGAGTACGGCGGCGCGGGCCTGGGCCTGGCCGAGGCCTCGGTGGTGATGGAGGAGATCAACCGCAGCGGCGGCAACGCCGGCGCCTGCCATGGCCAGATGTACAACATGGGCACGCTGCTGCGCCACGGGTCGCCAGCGCAGAAGCAGCGCTGGCTGCCGGCCATCGCGCGCGGAGAGTTGCGCCTGCAGTCGATGGCGGTCACCGAGCCGGGCGCCGGCACCGACACCACGCGCATCCGCACCACGGCCACGAAGCGCGGCGAGCGCTGGGTGGTGCAGGGGCAGAAGGTGTGGACCTCGCGCGTGCAGCACTCGGACCTGATGATCCTGCTGGCGCGCAGCACGCCGCTGGAGCAGGTGGCCAAGCGCAGCGAGGGCCTGTCGATCTTCCTGGTCGACCTGCGCGACGCACTTGGCCATGGCCTCACGGTGCGGCCGATCGAGAACATGGTCAACCACGAGACCAACGAGCTGTTCATCGACGGCCTCGAGATCCCGGCGGAGAACCTGATCGGCGAGGAAGGGCGGGGCTTCCGCTACCTGCTCGACGGCCTGAACGCCGAGCGCACGCTGATCGCCGCCGAGTGCATCGGCGACGGACGCTGGTTCGTCGAGCGCGCGACGCGCTACGCCAACGAGCGCGTGGTGTTCGATCGCCCGATCGGCCGCAACCAGGGCGTGCAGTTTCCGATCGCCGAGGCGCACATCGAGGTCGAGGCGGCCGACCTGATGCGCTGGCGCGCCTGCGAGTTGTTCGACGCACGGGAGCCCTGCGGTGCCGAGGCCAACATGGCCAAGCTGCTGGCGGCCAAGGCCTCGTGGGAGGCGGCCAACGCCTGCCTGCAGACGCACGGCGGCTTCGGCTTCGCGGCGGATTACGACGTGGAGCGCAAGTTCCGCGAGACGCGGCTGTACCAGGTGGCACCGGTGTCGACGAACATGGTGCTGTCCTACGTGGCCGAGCATGTGCTCGGGCTGCCGCGCTCGTACTGAGTTGGGTACCGGGCGCAGCATCAAGCAAGAGAGGAGGCAGTGATGGGTCAACTGAACAACAAGGTCGCGATCGTCACCGGCGCAGCCGGCGGCTTCGGCGAGGGCATTGCGCAGGCGTATGTGCGCGAGGGTGCGAAGGTGGTGGTCGCCGACCTGAACGGCGCGGCCGCCGCGCGCGTGGCGGCAGAGCTGGGCTCTAACGCCTCGCCGTTTGCCTGCGACGTGTCGGACGGTGCGCAGGTCCAGGCGCTGGTGGCACATTGCCTGGCCACCTTCGGTGTGCCCGACATCGTCGTCAACAACGCCGGCACCACGCACCGCAACCAGCCGATGCTGGGCGTGGACGAAGCGATGTTCGACCGCGTGTTCGCGGTCAACGTGAAGTCGATCTTCCACATGACGCACGCGGTGCTGCCGCCGATGCGCGAGCGCGGAAAGGGTGGCGTGATCCTGAACATCGGCTCGACGGCCGGCATCCGGCCGCGGCCGGGGCTGTCCTGGTACAACGCGTCGAAGGGGGCGGTCAACGTGCTGTCCAAGTCGATGGCGGTCGAACTCGGGCCGGAGAAGATCCGCGTCAACGCGATCTGCCCGGTGATGGGCGTCACCGGCCTGTTTGAACTCTTCATGGGTGCGCCCGACACACCGGAGAACCGCGCGAAGTTCATGGCCACGATTCCGATCGGCCGCTTCTCGACGCCGGCCGACGTGGCCGCGGCGGCGGTGTTCCTCGCCAGCGACGCCGCCGAGTTCTTCACCGGCGTCGAGTTTCCGGTCGATGGCGGCCGCACCATCTGACCTTCATCATCCAAGGACTGCCATGAACCAGGAACTCTTCGACCGCGGCCTCAAGCTGCGCCGCGAGGTGCTCGGCGCCGAGTACGTCGATGCCTCGATCGCCAATGCCGACGACTTCAACCGCCCGATGCAGGAGCTGGTGACGCAGTTCGCCTGGGGCGAGATCTGGAACCGGCCCGGGCTGGACCGGCGCACGCGCAGCCTGCTCAACCTGGCGATGATCACCGCGCTGAACCGGCCGCACGAGCTGGAACTGCACGTGCGCGGTGCCGTCAACAACGGCGTCACCGTGGACGAGATGCGCGAGGTGTTCCTGCAGACCGCTGTCTACTGCGGCATGCCGGCCGCGCTGGACAGCTTCCGCATCGCGCGCAAGGTGTTCAAGGAGATGGGGCGCCTGTAGGCGCGCCGGCTCACCCGGGCTTGCGCACGCGGGTCGGTCTCGGCGCCGCGGTCTTGCCGGGCGCCCTGGTGATCGTCTTGCGCGGTGCGGGTGCAGCGCCTTCGGCCATCGTGGCGGCGAGCACTTCTTCGGGCGTCGGCGCATGCGGCGCGCCGGCCGGGGCGTCGTCGGCCTTGATCGCGCGCGAGTAAGGCGCGAGCATCTGCACCAGCTGGGCGTAGACCTTCGGGTTGCCGGCCACGGCTTCGCGCTGGTAGAGGAAGTCGGCTTCGCCGGTGAAGTTGCCGATCAGGCCACCGGCTTCGGTGATGATGAGCGAGCCCGCGGCGACGTCCCAGGGGCTGAGGCCGGTCTCGAAGAAGCCGTCGTACCAGCCGGCCGCGACGTAGCACAGGTCGAGCGCCGCGGCACCGGGGCGGCGCACGCCGGCGCAGTGCTGCATCACCTGCTCGAACATCTCGACATAGCGCTTGAAGTTGTCGCCCTTGCGGAACGGGAAGCCGGTGCCGATCAGCGACTCCGCGAGCCGCGTGCGCTTGGACACGCGCAGCCGCCGGTCGTTGAGGAAGGCGCCGCGGCCCTTGCTGGCGACGAACAGGTCGTTGCGCGACGGGTCGTAGACGACCGCCTGCTCGACCTTGCCGCGGAAGGCCTGCGCAATCGACACCGCGTAGACCGGCAGGCCGTGGATGAAGTTGGTGGTGCCGTCCAGCGGATCGATGATCCACAGGTAGTCGCTGTGCTTGGCGCCCTGCGTGCGGCCCGACTCCTCGGCCAGGATCGCGTGCCCCGGGTAGGCGGTGAGCAGGGTCTCGATGATGGCCTGCTCCGCCGCCTGGTCGACCTCGGTCACGAAGTCGTTCACGCCCTTGGCCGTGATGGTCAGTCGCTCGACGTCGAGCGCCGCGCGGTTGATGATCGATCCGGCCGCGCGCGCCGCCTTGACGGCGATGTTGAGCATGGGGTGCAGGGATTGCTGGGACATGGGCGACGCAGGGCTCGGTGAGGGGGATCGATCGGCGGTAGCAAAGAGCGCGCGGCGACAATGCGTCGTCCGCGAGGGATCGCGATTTTAGCCGTCATGCCCACCCGCTTCGTTCTGATGCACACCAGCCACGCCGGCAACGTCGGTGCGGCCGCGCGCGCGATGAAGGTGATGGGTTTCGACGACCTGGTGCTGGTGGCCCCGCGCTGGCCCGACGTGCTGCAGCGCGAGGAGACGTTGGCGATGGCCAGCGGCGCGACCGACGTGCTCGCGCACGCAAGGGTCGTCGCCACGCTGGCCGATGCGCTCGAGGGCGTGACCCACGTGGCCGCCACGGCGATGACGCCGCGCGACTTTGGGCCGCCGACGGCGGCGCCACGAGCCCACTTCGCATCCTTGGCCGCCGCCCCGCCGGCCGTGGCCTTCGTCTTCGGCGGCGAGCGCTTCGGCCTCGCCAACGAGGACGTGTACCGCTGCCACGTCTGCCTCTCGATCCCGACCGCGCCGGACTACGGCTCGCTGAACCTGGCGCAGGCGGTGCAGCTGATCGCCTATGAGTGGCGCCTGGCGCTCGGCGGCTTCGCCGTCGAGCCGCGCGCAGCGGCACCGGTGCCGGCCGATGCACGCGCGATCCAGGGCCTGCTCGAGCACTGGCGCGAGGTGCTGGTCGAGATCGGTTACCTCGATCCGGCGGCGCCGAAGAAGCTGCTGCCGCGCCTCAATCAGCTGCTCAACCGCGCCCAGCCGACCGCGGAGGAAGTCCACATCCTGCGCGGAATCGCCCGGGCGGCGAGCAGGAAATGAGGCCGCCGCCTACACTGGGCGCTCCTCCGACCCGCTGAGACACCATGCTGTTCAGCCGCCTGCGTGAAGACATCGCCTGCATCCGTGAGCGCGACCCCGCGGCGCGCTCGACGTGGGAGGTGCTCACCTGTTATCCGGGCCTGCACGCGCTGTTCCTGCATGGCTGGGCCCATGCCTGCTGGCTCGCCGGGTTTCGCTGGCTCGGCCGCTTCATCTCGCATGTCGCGCGCTTCCTGACCGGCATCGAGATCCACCCGGGCGCCAAGATTGGTCGTCGTGTCTTCATCGACCATGGCATGGGCGTGGTGATCGGCGAGACGGCCGAGATCGGCGACGAATGCACCATCTACCAGGGCGTGACGCTCGGTGGCACCGCGCTCGTGAAGGGGGCCAAGCGGCATCCGACGCTCGGGCGTGGCGTGATTGTGGGAGCCAACGCGCAGGTGATCGGCGGCTTCACGGTCGGCGAGGGCGCGCGCGTGGGCTCGGGTGCGGTGGTGGTCAAGCCGGTGCCGGCGGGCGCCACGGCGGTCGGCAACCCGGCGCGCATCATCCAGGCCGACGCCGACGCCCAGCGCGAGGCCGTGGCGGCCAAGATGGGCTTCTCGGCCTACGGCGTGACCCAGGGCGACGACCCGGTGGCGCTGGCGATGAAGGGCCTGATCGACAACGCCTCGGGCCACGAGCACCAGATCGCCCTGCTGTGGCAGGCGATCGAGAAGCTGTCGCACCGCGCGCGCGAGCTGCCCACCGAGGACTGCGTGCCCCAGGACGCGCAGACTGGCGAGCACTTCGACGCCGAGCGCCTGAACCGCCTGGTCAAGTAGGCGCGGCGCGCTGCGCGCGCGTTGGGGTCTGGCACACTCGGCCGGCACCGGCTGGCCCGGTGCCCAAAGACCAACCAGGAGACGAGACATGAACCGCATGTGGGCACGGCTGTGGGCCGTGATCGTGGTGTCGGCCTGCGCGCTGGCGGGGGCTGCTGCATCGGCCCAGCCGGTCGAACGCGAAGGCGTCAAGCTCGAGCCGACGGCGCAGGTGGGTGGCGCGGCGTTGCAGCTCAACGGCGTGGGTGTGCGCACGCGCGCGATCTTCAAGGTCTACGTCGGGGCGCTCTACGTGCCGCAGAAGAGCAGCAGCCCGGCGGCGCTGCTGGCGCAGAAGGGTCCGCGCCGGATCAGCTTGACGATGCTGCGCAACGTCGACGCCGACTCGTTCGCCGGGCCCCTCGTCGACGGCCTGCGCAACAACCACAGCGAGGCCCAGTTCGCGTCCTTCAAGCCGCAGGTCGACGTGCTCAACGCCGCGATCAAGGCGATCGACGAGGCCAAGAAGGGCGACGTGATCCACATCGAGTACCTGCCCGACAGTGGCACCCGCATCACCCACAACGGCCAGCAGAAGGGCGCGTCGATCCCCGGCGAGGAGTTCTACGCCGCCATGCTGCGCATCTGGCTCGGCGACAAGCCGGCCGACGGCGACCTGAAGAAGGGTTTGTTGGGCGGCTGACGCCGGCTGCGCCGGGCCGCTCCCAAGCGGCCGGCATTCCCCTCGGGGGACGCGAGCTGGGGGCTCCCTTCAGTCAGCCGCGCGGCGACGACTGCACCGGGGCCGGGAGCGGCTGAACTGTCGGCGTGCCGGCCGGGGCGCGGGTCACGCGGGTCTTGCCGCCGGTGGTGACCAGCACCACCGGGTCGCCCGGGCGGAAGGTTTCGCCGGCCTTGGCCTGCACGATCGCGCGGCGGTCGCCGTTCCTCATCTGCAGCAGGATCTCGACCGCGTCCTCGCGCGTGGCGCTGCGCTCGACGGCATTGCCGATCACCGCGCCGGCCACGGCGCCCACCACCGCGATCGCGGCCTGTTCGCGCCCCGACGAGCGCGACGAGCCGGCCACGCCGCCGAGCACAGCGCCGGTGGCGGCGCCCGCGCCGCTCTGGTTGCCGTCGACGGTGACGTCGCGCACCGACAACACGGTGGCGTCCTGGACCGTGGACAGGCGCTGCGCGTCGCCGCGCTGGACGACGTCGGGGCTGGTCGTGGTGCAGGCGGCCAGGAAGGCCAGGGTCGCGGCGGCGACGAGGGTCTTGTTCAGCATGGGTTCTCCGGTCTGCGTGAGGTCATCGGGCCGGCCAACGCCGGGCCGGCGGCCAAGGTTGACGCAAGTCAGGGGCGCCCGTTCGCCACGGCCACGTAAAGATGCGTTGCAGCGCGGAAAGAATCGACGCTAGGCGTGCAGGCGCGAACTGCGCGGCACGCTGGCCAGCAGGAACTCCCTCTGGTCGGCCAGGATGCGGCGGCCGCGCAGGATCATGTCCTCGTGCAGGCTCGGCACGTAGGGCAGGTACAGCAGCGACATGTGCGCCTCTTCGGGCAGGCGGTTGCCCTTGCGCCCGTTGCAGGCGCGGCAGGCGGTGATGCAGTTCATCCAGGCGTCCTGGCCGCCACGCGACACCGGCACGATGTGCTCGCGCGTCAGGTCCTCGAAGGCGAAGCGGCTGCCGCAGTAGGCGCAGAAGTGGCGATCGCGCACGAACAGCTTGCTGTTGGTGATGGTCGGTACCGCGCGCCAGGCCCGGCTCGGGATCGAGCCGCGCACCGCGATGATCGGATGGACCTCGATGCGCGACTGGCGGCCGGTGGCGCGCTGCATGCCGCCGCGCAGCACATGGCAGGTGTCGCCGAGCGTCCATGCCACGCCGTCGCTGGCGTAGATCACCGCCGCTTCCTTGGGGGTGATCCAGGCTTGCGGTCGTCCAGAGACATCGAGTTGCAGCACGTCCACGGTCGAAGAGTAAACGAATCCGCGCTGACACCCCAATGACAGGCTGCGCACCGGCGCCGAACGCGCGGCCGATGGCAGCCGCTGCGCTAGATGGCGCCACCTAGAAATGCACGAAATATCGACAGACGGCGGCGGTCGGAGCCTGCAAAATAGCACGAACGTTCGATTTTCAATGCCCGTGCCCGCCGACACCGCCACCCGTCCCGTCAAGCCCGCCCACAAGGGCCAGCAGACCCGCGCCGCCATCCTCGATGCCGCGCTGGGCCTGGCCTCGCACATGGGCCTGGAAGGCCTGTCGATCGGTGCGCTGGCCGAGGTGACGCAGATGAGCAAGTCGGGCGTCTTCGCCCACTTCGGCTCGCGCGAGGAACTGCAGATCTCGGTGGTGCGCGAGTACCACGCGAAGTTCGAGGAAGAGGTCTTCTACCCGGCGCTGAGGGAGCCGCGCGGCCTGCCGCGCCTGCGCGCGCTGTTCGAGCGCTGGGTCAAGCGCGTGTCGGTCGAGATCGACTCGGGCTGCATCTACATCAGCGGTGCCGTCGAGTTCGACGACCGTCCGGGGCCGGTGCGCGACGCCTTGGCGTCGATGGTGCGCGCCTGGCACGCCGCGCTCGAGCGCGCGATCCGTCTTGCGGTCGACGAGGGACATCTCAAGCCCGACACCGACGTGATGCAGATGCTGTTCGAGATCCACGGCCTGATCCTGGCGCTGCACCACGATGCCCGCTTCCTGCGCCAGAGCGGCGCGCTCGACCGCGCCCACCGCGCGTTCGAGCATGTGCTGGCCCGCTACATGACCGATGCGCCGCAAGAGCGCAAGACGCGCCGCCGCTGACCACCGATCGTTTTCCTAGGGGAGTTCACACCATGGCCCAGTACACGCCGCCGATCCGGGACCTGCAGTTCGTGTTGCACGAGTTGCTCGACGCGGTGCCGACCCTGAAGCAGATGCCGGCCTTTGCCGACCTCGACGCCGACACGGTCAACGCCGTGCTCGAAGAGGGCGGCAAGTTCGCGGCCGAGGTGCTGCAGCCGCTGAACATCCCGGGCGACCAGGAGGGTTGCGCGCTCGACAAGGCGACGCACGAGGTGAGGACGCCCAAGGGCTTCAAGGAGGCCTATGCGAAGTATGTCGAGGGCGGCTGGCCCTCGCTGTCGTGCGACCCGGCCTTCGGTGGCCAGGGCCTGCCGCACCTGGTGAACCAGTGCTTCTACGAGATGCTGAATTCGGCCAACCAGGCCTGGACGATGTACCCCGGGCTCTCGCACGGCGCCTACGAGTGCCTGCACGAGCATGGCACCGACGAGCAGAAGACGCTCTACCTGCCCAAGCTGGCCAGCGGCGTGTGGACCGGCACGATGTGCCTGACCGAGCCGCACTGCGGCACCGATCTCGGCATGCTGCGCAGCAAGGCCGAGCCGCAGGCCGACGGCAGCTACAGGATCACCGGCCAGAAGATCTTCATCTCCTCGGGCGAACACGACCTGGCCGAGAACATCGTGCACCTGGTGCTCGCGCGCCTGCCCGATGCGCCGGTCGGCAGCAAGGGCATCTCGCTTTTCGTGGTGCCGAAGTTCGTGCCGAAGGCCGACGCTTCGCTCGGTGAGCGCAACCCGATCTTCTGCACCGGCCTCGAGCACAAGATGGGCATCCACGGCAACGCCACCTGCCAGATGAACCTCGACGGGGCGCAGGGCTGGCTGGTCGGCGAGCCGAACAAGGGGCTGCCGGCGATGTTCGTGATGATGAACGCGGCGCGCATCGGCGTGGCCAACCAGTCGCTCGGCCTGACGGAGGTGGCGTACCAGAACGCGGCGGCCTACGCGAAGGAGCGCATTCAGATGCGCAGCCTGTCGGGCCCCAAGGCGCCGGACAAGCCGGCCGATCCGATCATCGTGCACCCCGACGTGCGCAAGATGCTGCTCACCGCGCGCGCCTACGCCGAGGGCGCCCGTGCGCTGGCGCTGCACACGGTGCTGCTGCTCGACCAGGAACTGAAGAGCGACGACGAGGACGTGCGCGCCGAGTGTGCCGACGAAGTGGCCTTGCTGACCCCGGTGCTCAAGGCCTTCTTCACCGACAACGCCTGGCTCGCCACCTCGCACTGCATGCAGGTCTTCGGCGGCCACGGCTACATCGCCGAGTGGGGCATGGAGCAGTTCGTGCGCGACGCGCGCATCAACATGATCTACGAGGGCACGAACACCGTTCAGTCGCTCGACCTGCTGGGCCGCAAGGTGCTGGGCGACAACGGCAAGAAGCTCAAGGCCTTCGGCAAGCGCATCGCCGCCTTCGTCGAGGAGGAGGGCGTCAACGAGAACATGCAGGAGTTCGTCAACCCGCTGGCCGACCTGGGCGACAAGGTGACCAAGCTGACCACCGAGCTTGGCATGAAGGCATTCGGCAACGCCGACGAGGTGGGTGGCGCGGCGGTGGACTACCTGCGCGTCGTCGGCCACCTGTGCTTTGCCTACTTCTTCGCCCGCATGGCCAAGATCGCGCTCGCGAAGCAGGACAGCGGCGACACGTTCTACACCGCCAAGCTCGCGACCGCACGCTTCTACTTCGCCAAGCTGCTGCCCGAGACCGCGTGGCTGATCCGCAGCGCGCGCGCCGGCGTCGCGCCGCTGATGGCGATGGAAGAAGCGCTGTTCTGATCTGCAGGAGACATTCACCATGAACCGATTCCAAGTTCGCAAGGTCGCTGTGCTCGGCGCCGGCGTGATGGGCGCGCAGATCGCGGCGCACCTGGTCAACGTGCGCGTGCCCGTCGTGCTGTTCGACCTGCCGGCCAAGGAAGGCCCGAAGAGCGGCATCGCGATGAAGGCCATCGATGGCCTGAAGAAGCTCAAGCCCGCGCCGCTCGGCCTGGCCGACGAGGCCGCAGGGATCCAGGCCGCGAACTACGAGGAGCATCTGGAACTCCTGAAGGGCTGCGACCTGGTGATCGAGGCGATCGCCGAGCGCATGGACTGGAAGCTCGACCTCTACAAGAAGATCGCGCCCTTCGTCGCGCCGCACGCGATCGTGGCCTCCAACACCTCGGGCCTGTCGATCACCAAGCTGGCCGAAGCGCTGCCCGAAGAGATCAAGCCGCGCTTTTGCGGCATCCACTTCTTCAACCCGCCGCGCTACATGGCGCTCGTGGAGCTGATCCCGACGCCGACTACGCAACCCCAGATCCTCGACCAGCTCGAGACCTTCGTGACCACGGCGCTCGGCAAGAGCGTGGTGCGCGCCAAGGACACGCCGAACTTCGTCGCCAACCGTGTCGGCATCGCCTGCATGATGGCCACGATGATCGAGGCTGAGAAATTCGGCCTCTCGTTCGACGTGGTCGACGACCTGACGGGCAAGAAGATGGGCCGCGCTTCCAGCGGCACCTTCCGCACCGCCGACGTGGTGGGCCTGGACACGATGGCGCATGTGGTCAAGACGATGCAGGACAACCTGAAGTCCGACCCGTTCTATGCCACCTACCAGACGCCCGCCGTGCTGGCCAAGCTGATCGAGCAGGGCGCGCTGGGCCAGAAGACCGGCGCGGGCTTCTACAAGAAGGCCGGCAAGGACATCCTGCGCCTCGACCCGGCCAAGGGCGAGTACGTGCCGAGCGGTGCCAAGGCCGAGGCCATCGTCGAGCGCATGCTGAAGAAGGCGCCGGCCGAGCGCCTGAAGCTGCTGCGCGAATCGACCCACCCGCAGGCGCAGTTCGTCTGGGCCATCCTGCGCGACTCATTCCACTACTGCGCGGTGCACCTGGCCGAGATCGCCGACTGCGCGCGCGACGTCGACTTCGCGATGCGCTGGGGCTTCGGCTCGCAGCAGGGTCCGTTCGAGCT